>DATJTG010000227.1:0-7468 GCA_035503555.1 Acidobacteriaceae bacterium
GAAGCCAGGGTTGCGCGCAGCAGATCCTCGTTAGCGATGTCGCCGGCGTGCAGCTTTGCCGCTTTGGCAAAGTCATCCTGCGACATGAACGGAGTCGTGCCGGCCAGCGTAATGGACGCAACCTTATACTGCGGGCCTTCGCTGATGGTCGCGCTCACGGGAACGATCACCTTGTCGCCCGCAGCCTGCGGCGCCGCGTGCGCAAAGCCGCTCATCGACTCCTCGAGATAGCCCTGGCGGTGATATACGGCCTTGAGCGCCGTCGCCAGAGTCGACTCCGTGGCGCCTTCGAAGTTCTGCCCCGCGGCGGCCTTTTCAATGGCGGCCACGGGCTCGGCGAAGTCAGCGCTGGCGCCCGAGAGCGTCACCGTCCCCACCTGAACCAGCGGCGCATCGATGTGGAAAGCGATGCCGACAGTCTTGCCGGCGACATCGTTCGAGGGTACGGCGGTGATGGTGGCCGCGACGCCCTTTTGCGCCAGCATGGCTGTCAATGTGTTGATGACGGATTGCTGCAGGCCGCCTTCGGTGGGCAGCGTTCCACGAAAGAGCGGCACCTTCGTTTCCAGAGCCGCGGTCAGCGCGGCGTCATCCCACCAGGGAAAATTTTCGAACTGGACGGGCAGCGCGCCGTCGGTCGGCGTCATGGTGAAGAGCAGTTCGACGCCGTCGTATTTGTACTGGATGTTGCCGAAGAGGCCGGTGTCCATCAGCTTCTGCGCGGCGGCATCGATGTCGGCGTGCGAGAGCGGCTTGCCGGGCGCGAGGCCGGAGTAAGCGAGCAGATCGGCCTGCGTCTGCGGAACGCCGGTAAATGTGACTTTCTTTGCGACGATCTGTGCGCACGCAGGCAGAGCCAGCGCCGCTGCGGCCAGCAGAAGGAACAACCGCCTGAAGATTTTCATGGACGCAAGATAGACCATGGGGTGCGCGAGCGCCAGAAGAAAAAACGCGCACAAGGCACCGAGTTAGCCAGCCAGCGAGCCAGCCAGTTTGCGGGGGAAGCCCGGGTGCCTCACATCTGCGAACGTCGCGCAGATGTGGGGCGCCCGAGGAAAAACTATGCACGCTCGATGGTGACAGATTCCAGCACCACCGGCTTCACCGGCTTGTCGCCGCGATCGCGCGAGACTTTGGAGATCTTGTCGACCACGTCCTGTCCCTCGACCACTTCGCCGAAGATGGTGTGCTTGCCGGTGAGCCACTCGGTGGCGCCCACGGTGATGAAGAACTGCGAGCCATTGGTGTTCGGGCCGGCATTAGCCATGGCCAGCTTGCCCTTCTTGTCGAAGCGATGCGGCGAGCTGCGCGTCTCGTCTTCGAACTTGTAGCCCGGGCCGCCCATGCCGTTGCCGGCCGGATCGCCGCCCTGGATCATGAAGTCGGGGATCACGCGATGGAAGACGGTTCCGTCGTAGAGCTTCTTGCTGCTCTTCTCGCGCGACACCGGATGCGTCCACTCGCGCTTGCCCTCAGCCAGTTCGGTGAAGTTGGCCACCGTCTTCGGCGCTTCTTTTTCAAAAAGGCGGCACACGACGGTGCCTTCATTGGTGTTCAGAATGGCGTACGTGCCAGGTTGACGTGTCATGGATACTCCTCTGTGGGGTGATCGGAAATTTTGATCGAAGATTGCAACAATGCGGCGGCAGGCTCGGTCTCAGGCAGCACCAGCGAGGCTGCCGCCAGTGTAATCGCAGCCAGCGCCAGCCCGCCCATCACGTCTGTCAGGTAGTGCCAGCCCGTGGTGAGCGTCGAAACGACAATCAGCGCCGCCAGAATCCACACCGGCCACCGCAGTTTCCGCAGCGATCCCAGCGCAACCGCCGACAAAACAGCCAGCAACACATGGAACGAAGGGAAGGCGACGATGCCGGCGTCGTCCATGTTGAGGCCGACGGGCGCGTGCGACTTGAGTAGCGCAAGGTATGCCGTCACCTGCCGCTGGTCGCGCGTGGCGCGATAGCCCTCAGTGGTCCAGGGACCAGCGGCCGGCCACAAAGCGAACGCAACGGCGGTGATGCTGGCTGCGATCACGATGCCGAACACGTAACGGCGTGCCGCATCGGCGCGCCCCATGAAAGGCACAACCACCAACGCAGCCAGCAACAGGATGGGTTCGATCGCGTACACCAGCGCCAGCGCGATCCTGAGCGCCGGAACACCCGCTGCGAAGTGCACCCAGGCCGCGGTGGCGAAGTGCAGCCGCGCATCCATCGCTGCGAGTTGCCGATCGACAAGCGGGCGATGGCTCCGGCCCGCGATCTGAATCAGCACCGAGAGCGCGTCGAAGTAGAGATCGGCCCAGATGGCCAGCTCGCAGGCTTCAATCAGGCGCGGCAGCGGACGCCAGCGGCAGTACGCGAGAATCGCTCCGAGGAAGAGCGCGGTCGTCCACACCTGCAGGCTCTGGCCGGAGTTAGTGAAGTGCACGGCCCGCGCCAGCACGAAATCCGCCGGCACCAGCACCACCAGGATCGCTCCCATCAGAACGTTGAAGCGAAGCCCCTGCGGTGTGTGCTTCCACCGGGGATGCGGCGCGGTCGTTGCCTGGGCCAAAGGGCTCATGGATTTTGCGGGGCGGCAGGCGCAGCGGCTGCGGGGACCGGTTCGCCAGCGGGAATGATGGTGACCTTCTTCAGCACCACAGGCTCGATGGGCTTGTCGTGCTCGTCGCGATTGACGCGCGCAATCGACGCTTCGACCAGCACGCTGTGCGGATCGCACTGGCCGAAGATCACGTAATGCTGATCGAGGCTGGGGTAGGGAGCTTCGGTAATGAAGAACTGCGAGCCATTCGTGTCCGGTCCTGAGTTCGCCATCGCCAGCCGCCCAGGAACGTCAAAGTTCAGGTTCGGGTCGAACTCATCGCGAAACATGTAGCCGGGATCGCCCTCGCCCGTGCCCAGCCGGTCACCGCCCTGAATCATGAATTCGGGAATGACGCGGTGAAACGTGGTGCCGTCATAAAACGGCTGCCCATGCATTTTCTGTTTCGTCGCGGGATCGGTCCAGTCCTTTTGGCCGGTGGCGAGGCCCACGAAATTCGCGACCGCCATGGGCGCCTGCTTGTCGAAGAGCCTGCAGGTCATGGTGCCCATGCTGGTGTCAAAGATCGCGGTCGGGCCGGTGGGCTGCGGCGACGGATGCGCGTTCATATCCGGTGAGTCGGGCAGGGAAGCCGACGATTGCGGGGCGCTCTGCTGGGTAGCGGGTGCAGCCTGTTGTGTCGTCGGTGTCGGCGCGTCGGGAACGCTTTGCGCCGGCGTCGCAGCGGGTGGCGTTTGCTGCGCGAAAAGCGAGCAGGACAACAGAACGGCAGCGGTCAAAATTGCAGAGGATCGCAGGGGGTTCATCTGCTCCTCAGATTACGGCATCGGCGGTGAGGCTGTCGCGCAAACAAAAATCCCACCCCGTCGCAGCGACGAGATGGGATTTTGCGCTGCATTGAGTTCCCGGCTACTTCCCCGTATAGCTCACGTGCCAGATCGTCCCCGAGCCGTCGTCGGTCACGAAGAGTGATCCGTCATTGGCCACGGTCACACCTACAGGCCGTCCCCACACTTTGCCGTCGGGCGTCACAAAGCCGGTGAGGAAATCCTCGTACTCGCCGGTGGCATGGCCGTTCTTCATGGGCAGCCGGATGACTTCGTACCCGGCGCGCATCGCCCGATTCCACGATCCGTGCTCGGCCGCGAAGCCGTCACCCTTATACGAAGCAGGGAACTGCGATCCCTCGTAAAAAAGCATCTCGAGCGATGCGAAATGCGGATTCAGCAGAATGTCCGGCGTGATGACCTTGCCCTTCAGCTCCGGATGCTTGCCCACCTGTCGCGGATCCTGCACGCCGCCGTCGGCGCTCATGTAGTACCAGGGCCAGCCGTAGAAGCCGCCTTCCTGAATGTGCGTAATGTAGTCGGGCACCAGGTTGTCGCCGAGCATGTCGCGCTCGTTGGTCGAGCACCACAGTTCACCGGTGATGGGATTGATCGTCTCGCCCACGCAGTTGCGAATGCCGTAGGCATAGACCTTTTCAAACTGCCCTTCCGGTGTGAACTCCAGCACGTCGGCGCGATGGAATTCCTCCGGATGCGTGTCGGCATCGTCGTCATTCGAGTGCGAGCCAACCGAGACCAGCATGTGCTTGCCGTCGGGCGTAAACGCGATGTCGCGCGTCCAGTGGCCGCCGCCGCGCAGACGTCCGCCGCCTGGCAGATCGGTGAGCTTCTGCGCCGGGCCTGTCGCTTTCAGATCGCCGTTGTGGTACGGAAAACGCACCACCGAATCCGTGTTGCCGATATAAATCCACTTTGGATTGGGACCGGCGGGATAGAAGTTGATGCCGAAGGGTTGGCTCAGATCTTCAGCGAATGTCGACACCTCTTTCGGCTTGCCGTCCGCTCCGACGCCGCGAAACACCATGATCTTGTTCTGGTAGCTGATGGCCACGAACAGATCGCCGTTGGGCGCGGTGCGGATGAGTCGCGGCTGATCGAGGCCCGTGTAGTACATGTCCACTTTAAAGCCCGCGGGAGCTTGCGGCCAGGCGCCATCGGGGCGCGGCACCAGCGACGGGCCGTTGTCCACGCCTTTCGATGCGTAGGGCGCCGGCAGGTCGTTGACCGTCAGGTGCCGGATCACTCCGGGATGTTCTTTGGTGTAGTCGGTGAATGCGTTCTGTCCCGTGAGGACCTGACCGTAAACGGGGGCGGCGAGCAGGAGCAACAGGGCAGGCCATCGGGTGGGCGAAATCTGCATGTTTCCTCCGAAGGTGAGGGATCGGGCGAAGTAAACGTATCCTCTGGATGCGCGAGCCTACCCAGCGGATCCAGACAAACTCGTGTTCACCATCATTTCACTTTTGCGGGAGTTGCGGTTTTGCCGGCGGCGAAGCTCCTTTTTTGGGCTGCGTCGCGGGCGGCTGCGGAAACGCTCCAGGTTCCGCGGTTAGCCGCATCTCCTGCGGCGAATCGAGCCAGTGCTGCAGCAGCGACGACGACACCGTGGCCGTCATTTGCACGCGCGCCTCATGGCGCTCCACCTGGATGCTGGAGAGCATCGATCGCGTTTCTGCGTCGACCGGAGAGTTGCTCACGGTTGCCGACTCCAGCGCCTTTACCAGCATCAGCACGGATTGCAGCGACTCCGCGGTGTCGGCGGCCGCGCGCTCGTTCGGTGCGTATTCTTCCACCTTCAGATGAATGCGTCCGGCCCACGCCAGCGAGGCGATCAGAGTCGCGTCGACCGGTATCGGAACCCGCACGCCCATCACATGGAACCCGCCTGATTTGCCCAGCGGCAGCGCGATTTGCCCAATGCCCCACGCCGAGGCCAGCAGCGGTATCTGCGCGTAATGCTTCGACAACAGCGACGAGCCGGAGAACGGCAGGGCCGCCGTGCGGTAGCGGTCAATCATCGAGTGCACCATCTCTGTCGATGGATAATTGCTCGCCGCCACAATGTCGTAACCCAGCACTGTCGCGCGCACCGTACGGTCTTCGCTGGGGACGTCGTAGATCCGATGGCCCGCGTAGACTTCCTGCGTCGTGGCAATGCTCGCGAGATAGCTCTCCAGCCTGCGGCCGTCGAAGTGCCCGACGAACACCTCGGAAAACGCCACCGGCCCGTTCGGGCCGCTGGGGTCCGTCATGCGATGCAGCGCGAACGCAGCCTCGTCCAGGTCGCGCTCAAACTCGATACCCGTCGCGTCGATGAATTGCTGGTACTCCGGCGAGTGCTGCACCGGGTGCTGGTCGAAGTGCGTGGCCGCGCGCAGCGGCCGCAGATTCACGTAGACGATCCCGTCGGACTCAGGCAGCAGCCGCGCCGCTTCCGGCGGAGCTTCCTTGCGGAGGTAGATCGCCCCGGCCAGCAGCAGCAGGATGACGAGGACAATGGCGATGGACAGCTTCGTGCGCCGGCGGCTCATCGGATGGAACTTCCGGTGTTCGGGAAGATTGAAACTATCATCTCACCCGCGGCAGGAATTGCGGCTGCTGCGCCCGATGCGCGACGAATTCACAACTCATTGCGACCGCCATCGGCGTGTGATAATTTCAATGCTGGGCCTGCCAAATCAGGACGCAGCAGTGTGTCCCGCGGCGGCAGGTGCGAGAGGTTCCGGGCTGGCGTAGCTCAGCTGGTAGAGCATCTGATTTGTAATCAGAGGGTCGGGGGTTCAAATCCCTTCGCCAGCTCCAGTTCCGCGGCCTTCAACAAACGGTTCGGATTTCCCTTCGCAGCGAAATTCCCGTGACCAGCGCGTGCAGGTTGAGCCGGAAGTCGCTTCCGGATTGCTGGCGGGTGCCCGAAGCGGAGTTTTTAGGGCTGATGTAGCTCAGTTGGTAGAGCACTCCCTTGGTAAGGGAGAGGTCACCGGTTCAATCCCGGTCATCAGCTCCAGAGTTTGGCTGTTTCCGCACAGGTGGCCGAGTGGTTAATGGCAGCAGACTGTAAATCTGCCGCTCTTTGGAGCTACGGAGGTTCGAATCCTCCCCTGTGCACCAGAGTTTTTCTGCGGTTGTGACGATGAGCGTGGCCGGGATCAGCGACGGCGAGAATCCGGCAGCGAGCCGGCGCAGGATGTGGATGGCACTTGGCGCTCTGGCGGCGCTGGCAATCCTGGCTTGGTTCACGATCGACGGCAGTGCGGTCATGCCGGTGAGGGAATATAGAGTCTGGGGCGTCGGCTTCGGCGGTTTTGGAGTGAAGATTCGCCTGGTCCCGGAACTGGTTCTGGGTTTGTTTGCTGTGCGGGTCGTGACTGCGAATATGCGGGCGAGGCTCGAGTCCGACAACCGCAAATAGTTTTTGCTGTTGTGCTGTAAGCGGTAGATCAAGAGGTTTGCAAACCAGCGTTCAGCGATCAGAGTTTTCCACCTGAGAGCTGAACGCTGCGCGCTGTCCGGGCATTGAAAAATGGGAGTCGTGGTTCAGCCGAAAGCAATAGCCGCGGTCTTTTGCACGCTGCACGCTGAACGCGGTTATCAAAGCGGGAGTAACTCAGTGGTAGAGTCACAGCCTTCCAAGCTGTTGGTCGCGGGTTCGATTCCCGTCTCCCGCTCCAGAATTTCGAAGAAGGTGCTGTTTTGAAGGGACACGGTTTTAGCTTTGCGGATCAACCGCAGAATCAGGGGGCTTCGATCCCCGAAGGTAGCCTCACGGCGATGTTCGAGCAGGCAACAATCCCCATTCACGACGAAAAGACCTTCGCCGAGGTGCGGCAGGCGCTCGACGAGGCCTTCGCGCCGGCCCGCGTCTCCGGCTTCCTGAAGAAAGTGGCTGGCGCGAAACTGCGCGTCCGCCAGTTTGAAGCAGTCCTGGCGGCCGGATTTCTCGGCGCGCAGGCGCAGAAGAGCTATGCCGCTCTCGGTGATTCTGACCGCGGCCAGATTCGTGAGCAGTACCTCCGCCGCGTGGAGCAGGTGGCTCCCGAAGTGCGGCAAAAGTTTTACCGGGTGTACGCGAGCTA
>DATJTG010000228.1:0-36375 GCA_035503555.1 Acidobacteriaceae bacterium
GGCCACTGGATCGAAATCCGCCTGCACGGCGCTAACACGCCCTCCGATCACTCTCGCAGCAATCGCGACGGCATTGGCGCGCGCGTGGAAATCTGGGCCGCGGGCCGCCGGCAGCTGGCCGAGCGCGTGGCGTCTTCCGGCTATCTCTCACAGAACGAGGGGAGGCTGCATTTTGGATTAGGCGCAGCGGCGAAGGTCGACAAGATCGTCATCCACTGGCCGAGCGGGCACGACCAGACGCTGGAAAGTCAGACCGTCGATCGCATCCTCACGATCGAGGAGCCGAAATGAAAGCGCGGCTCGCCCTCGTAGTCCTGTGCGCCGCAGCCGTGTGCCTGCCGGCTCTCTGGCAGCCGAGCGCGACGACGCTCGCGGCCGAGAGCAGCGAGGACTACGCGTCGCCCCTTGAGCTCTTGCTCTCGCCGGATGGCTCGCGTCTCTACGTATTGTGCCAGGGAGCCGGCGAAGTGCGCGTGCTGGATGCGGCAAGCGGCCGCGAACTGGCGTCGATTTCCGTGGGCCGCATGCCGCGCGGCTTCTCTTTCTCATCCGACGGTTCGCGCCTCTTCGTTGTGAACTCCTGGGACGACACGGTCAGCGTCATCGACACGCGCAAAGACGTCGTCACGGATACGTGGAAGGCCGGCTTCGAGCCATCGAATGTTATCGAAGACCGCGCCGGCAAGCAGCTCTTTATCGCCGACCGCATCGGGAACAACGTCACCGTGCTGGATGCCGCAAGCGGCGAAGAGAAAAAGACACTGGAGGGCGGCCGCGGAGCCAGCTATCTTACGCTCTCCGCTGATGGCAGCCGCCTCTACGCGACGCACGTCTATCCCGACCCAACGCCACCCCGCACGCCGCCGAAGTCGGAAATTACCATCATCGACCCGGCACGCGCACAGGTGGTCGATCGCATGGCATTGCCAGACATCGCCGGCGTCTTCCACGTTGCCATCTCCCGCGACGGTCGTCTCGGAGTAGCCGCGGAGCTGCATCCCAAGAACCTGGTCCCCCTCGCGCATGTCGAGCACGGCTGGGCCTTCGTCGATACGCTGACCGTCTTCGGTGCGGATATCGGCCACCCCGTCGAAGTGCCTCTCGACGAACTCGACCGCTACTTTGCATACCCCTTTGGCGTCGCCATCGCTCCCGACAAATCGCGCATCTACATCAGCCACGGCGGCTCCGACTGCATCACGGTCATCGATACCCACAAGTTGCTCGCGTACGTCCACGCGCATCCACAGCCTTTTGCCGAAGACCTCTCGGCGAGCGCGCACTACATCGTTGCGCGCATCGCCGTTGGGAAGAATCCGCGCGGCATTCTGCTCAGCCGCGACGGATCGAAGCTCTTCGTCGCCAACCGCCTCGACGACACCATCAGCGTGATCGACACGAAAGCCGCCCGCGTCACGCAGACCATTCGCTTGCGTTCGCCGCAGAGCGTCTCTGCGCTGCGCCGCGGCGAACAGACGTTCTACACGGCGAAGTACTCCTTCCAGGGGCAATTCGGCTGCTCCAATTGCCACATCGACTCTACCTTCGACGCGCTCACATGGGATCTTGAGCCCGACGGCTTCGGCCGCGACATCGTCGCCAACCGGCTCATCGAAGACCTGCGCGGCACCGAACCGTTCAAATGGAACGGCGCCAATCCCACGCTTGCCGTCGAGTGCGGGCCGCGCACCGAAAAATATTTCTGGCGCTCGCAGACGTTCGACGACCGCACGCTCGCAGATCTGGTCCTCTACATCCGCCACCTTGCGTCGCGCCCCAATCGTTTCCAATCCGGCGATGGCACTCTCACGGCAGCGCAGGAGCGGGGCCGCGTGCTCTTCTATCGAACCGTCGACAAGCTGGGCAAGCCGATCCCCGAAGCGAACCAGTGTGCGTATTGTCACAGCGGCCCGAAGGGCACCAATCAAAAATCGTTTGACGTGGGCACCGGCTCGCGGACCGACAACAGCGCCGTGATCGACACACCGCAGCTCATGAGCGTGGCCCTCATCGGGCCTTACCTTCACGACGGATCGGCCGGTTCGCTCGAAGAGATCTGGACTGTATTCAACCCGCACGACCAGCACGGCCGCACCAACGATCTGACAAAAGACGAACTGAACGACCTGATCGAGTATCTGAAAACGCGATGAAACGAACATCGATTCTCGGGATTCTGTTGTTGGCCGCAGCGGCCTTGTCCGCGCAGACTGCTGCTCATCCGGCAACGAAGTTGCATGCGCTGGCGCGGAAGCAGGAAGCTCCCGCCATGCCGCGCTTCCGCTTCGAGAACTTCACCACGGCAAACGGGCTGCCGGACGACCATGTTTTTTCGGTTCTCGTCGATGGCGATCGCATCTGGGCCGGAACCAACAACGGTCTGGCGCTTTACGAGAACGGCCAATGGAAGACCTACACCACCGCGAACGGGCTGGCCCATCGCGCGGTCCTCTCGCTCGCCCTCGATCACCGTACCGGTGATGTGTGGGCCGGAACCATGGGCGGCCTCAGCCGCATTTCCGGCGGACGCATCGATACGTACACGCAGCTCAACTCCGGCCTCAGCAACGATGTGGTTTACGGAGTCTCTGTCGAGGGCGATAACGTGTGGGTGGCCACGGCGGCTGGCGCCTGCCGGCTCAACACGCGCACCGGTGAGTGGTCGCTCTACAACGAGCGCAACACGCCCATGATCGAGATCTGGGCCTATGGCGTCAGCGCCGCGCCCGACAAGGTCTACTACGCGGTGTGGGGCAGCGGCCTGCTCGAATACAACCAGAAGACCGGCGTCTGGGATATGTACGCCGATCCCGACGGCGAAAACGAAATCGTTCTGCTCAAAGACCAGGGCCTGATTCACGAAATTACGACTTCCGTGAGCTATGTCGACGGCGTGGTCTGGGTGGCCACCTACTTCGGCGACAGCCACTACGACGGCCGCTACTGGCATAACTTCCTCACCAAAGACAGCGGCCTGCCGAGCAATTTCACCAACACGATCAAGGGCGTCGATCGCAACCGCGCCTGGTTCGGCACCGATAAAGGCCTCGCCTATTTCGACGGCACGAACTGGGCTGTCTATCGCCCCGCGCTCGATACCGGCAAGCCGGAGATGACGGTGCGCGACGCGGCCGGTCATGTGACGCAGATTCCTGTCGACACGGCGCCTGCGCACAACTACATCCTCGGCATCGATTTCCAGGGCCCCGATATTTGGGTGGCCACCGCTAAAGGTTTAAGTCATGGAATTTATCTGCACTAAGGAGTTCTGATTATGAACAGCGTTGCTGCTTTACTCTCCGATCTCGCGCACACGCCCATTGCGAGGCGCCCGATTACCAACCACGACGTCCTCAATGAAGCCTTCGCCTATGCAAAGCCCAGCTCGTTCTCGCGCGGCATGCGGATCGACCTGAATGGGTTGACGATCCTGCTCATCTCGGGCACGGCCAGCATCGATGAGCACGGCAAAAGTATCCACATCGGCGACTTTCGCGCGCAGCTCCGGCGCACCTTCGACAACATCAGCGGCCTGCTCGCCAGCGAGGGCGCCACATGGCACGACATTGTGCGGACCAGTTGCTACCTGCGCGACATCGATCGTGACTACGAGGTCTTCAACGACGAGCGGACAAAGTTCTTTGCCGAGCAGGGACTCGATCCGCTGCCCGCCTCGACCGGAATCCAGGCGAAGCTCTGCCGGCCTGAACTGCTGGTGGAGATTGAAGCCATCGCAATGTTCCGGACGGCGAAGCAGGAAGAGTAGCGGCGATGCGGCGCAGGACGATCCTCACGGGAGCGATGGCTGCAGTCTTTCTGACGGCGCTCGTGCCGTTGCACGCGCAGACAGCCGCGCAGATCCCAGGACCAGGTGCGCCGGCTCCCGGTCCGGGCTGCACCTGCGGTGCGCATCCGCGTGGCCCCCAGCCGGATCGAACGGTCGTGCCCTATGCCGGAGAGCCGGAGGACCTGCAGCCCTACGCGAAGTTTTCGCAGCCCTACGACGTCAACTACACCCATCCGAACCTTTACTCCGGCGCGGGCCGCGACATTCCCGATCCGAAAGAGATCACCGAAGTGCGCATCGGCTTTCTCGGTCCGATCGCAAAGCAGGCCGACCAGGTTTTCGGCCTGCGTATGCTGCATGGCGCGCAACTGGCCATCGACGAAGCGAACGCGCGCGGCGGTTACGGCGGCAAGCCCTTCCGGCTAATGGTTCACGACGACTACAACAACTGGCAATTCGGCTCGGAATACGGCGAGCCGCGGCCGACCGACCCTCAAATCTGGGGCGCGACCTCCGACGAAGCCGTGAAGATGATCTACGACGAGCAGGACTGGGCCATCTTCGGCAGCATCAACTCTGAGAGCACCCACATCATCCTGCGCGTGTCTCTGAAAGCCGAGATACCCATCGTCAATTCGGCTTCCACCGATCCCACCATCCCCGAGACCTACATCCCCTGGTTTTTTACCGATCTTCAGGACGACCGGGTGCAGAGTTACACGCTGGCGCGCCGCATCTTCACCGAGCTTGGGCTGAAGCGTCCCGCGCTGCTGCGCGTCAACAATCGCTACGGCCGCTTCGGCGTTCTCAAGTTCCGCGATGCGGCGCGGCGGCTCGGCCATCCCGTTGTGATCGAGCAGAAGTTCATGCCGGGTGATACCGACTTCCGCCGTGCTTTGCGCATCATCCAGGAGTCGCGCGCCGACGCCGTCGTGATCTGGGGCGATCAGACCCAGGCAGCGGAAATCCTGAAGCAGATGCGCGAACTCGGCATGAAGCAGCGCGTCTTCGGCAGCCATCGCACGCTGGGCGATGAACTGATGGCCCAGTCTGGAACTGCATCCGAGAAATTTGAAGCGGTCTTCCCGTACGACCCCACCCGGAACGATCCGCAATGGACGAGCTTCAACCAGCGGTACGCGGCGCAGTATGGCGAGAATCCGGGGCAGTTTGCCTCGCTCGCCTACGATGCCATGAACATCCTGCTCCAGTCGATCTGCCGCGCCGGGCTCAATCGGGCACGCATTCAGGACGCGCTCAACCAGGTGTACGCGTACGACGGCGTGACCGGACCCATGGTCTTCGATCCGCTCAACAAAAACGTCAGACCGATGTTTCTCGGCACCGTTCACGACGGCAAGATTACCTATCGAGTTGCGAAGATGGATGCGGCTGAGCAAAAGGCCGAGGTGCCTCCGGTGCCGGCGCCGGTGCAGCCGTACGCGCGCGTGGGCGAAGACGGCGTCAATTACAACGGTCCTCGTCAGCCCGATGTTCCTCCCGGCGCGATCAGGATTGTGCTGTTCGGTCCGCACGCGGCCGAGGCCGCGCAGAAGGATGCGATACGCTCGGCGCTGGCCGAGCAGCACTGGACCGCTCTGCCCGTGGCCAGCGATCAAAACTGGGGCGCGGCCACCACCCAACTCGTGCACGCGCTCGAAGATGACCATGCGCTGGCCATCGTCGCGCTCGACCGTGACGCAGCGCATCTCGCCGAGCAACTGGCGCTGAAAGCTTTTGTGCCCGTTGTCGCGCTTGCCGACGATCGCTCGCTCACCTCGACCAACGTGCCGTGGATCTTCCGACTACCGCCAGAGACCGATCCCGCCGCTGCCATCCGGCTGCTCGAAGCCGCGGCGCGCGTAAGCGGCAACAATCCTGAGGGGCTGCGCGGCGTGCTGGCGTCGGGATCGGAACTCGCTGGGGTACGCTTTCGATCGACGGGCGAGACTTATTAGCGTTTCAGCGGCAATTCGCGAAGATGGACTGTCCAGGCAGGAGCGCACCCGCAGGCTTGAGACCAACAATCGGCTGCGGCCCCGCAGTTATTCGCTGCGCAGAGCTTTCATGGGATCGGTGCGCGCCGCTTGATGCGCGGGCAGATACGCGGCCGCCAGCGTGACGGTAACCAACAGAAGCGCGACCGCGGCGAAAGTCAGAGGGTCCCAGGGCGCGATGCCGAAGAGCAGCGCGGCCACGAGGCGTGCCAGCGCGAGCGCGGCCGGGATCCCAACCGCAAGGCCGAGCAATGCGAGCCTCGTGGATTCGCCGAGGACCAGACGCTGAACATGCGCCGGCGATGCCCCCATCGTCATGCGCACACCAATCTCGCGCGCGCGGCTCGAGACTGAAAACGACACGACGCCGTAGATGCCCAGCGCGGCGAGCACCAGCGCCACGCCGCCGAATCCGCCAAGCAGCAGCGTGCGAAAGCGCGGCCACGCCAGCGATGCGCTGAGCGCGGCGGGAAAGGCCTCGACCTGCGTAACGGGAAGATTCTTATCGATCGCACGCGTTTCGGTGCGGATCGTCGCCGCGACCGCGGCGGTGCTCAGTCCGCTGCGGACAACGACGTCGCCTCCCCAGAATGGCGCCTGCGCGAATGGCACATACATCAGGGGGCCCGGCGCTCTGGCGAGCGAAACGTCGTGCACGTCAGCCACGACGCCGACGATCTCGCGCGAGACGTCGCCCCGGGGAGGAAAGCCAAACATCATGTGCCGGCCGATGGGGTCCTGATGCGGGAAGTAACGCTCGGCGAGCGCCTGGCTGATCACGGCCACGGGCGGCGTGGACGAAGCGTCGTCGGCAGTGAAGACCCGGCCGCGTACGAGTGAGATGCCCAGAACACGAAAGTAGTCCGGGCTGGCAGCGACGTAGTTCGCCGTGTCCGCGTTGCCCTGCGCGGGCGGCGGATTGCCGGCGATGGAGAAGGGCAGCGTAACCGCGTCGTCGAGAATGGGCAGCGGTGCCGCGAAGGCCGCGTCGCGCATGCCGGGCTGCGCCTGCACGCGCGTGAGCAAATCGGCGGCGAAGGCGGCCCACTGCTCGGGCCTCGCGTACTGGAATCGCGGCAGTGAGATTTGCGCCTTCACAACCTGCTCGGTCGCGAAGCCGGGGCCGACGGAAAGCAGGCGAGCGAAGCTGCGCAGCAGGAGTCCGGCGCCAATCAGAAGAATGGCGGCGAGGGCTACTTCGCCGGCGGCGAGCAGGTTGCGCGCGCGCCGCGACCCGCGAGTTTCTCCGGCGCCCCCGCCGGAACGCAGCGTCGATTGTGGATCGGATTGCGCTGCGAAGAACACAGGCGCGAGACCGAAGGCGAGGCTCGCCGCGAGAGAGAGAACGAGCGTGAATGTGAGGACGGCCGCATCGACGTGGATGCTGCGCAACCGCGGCAAGTTCGCGGGCAGCAGCAGGACGAGAGCGGGCACGCTGCGCCACGCGAGGATCAGTCCGGCAGCGCCGCCAACTAGTCCGAGCAGCGCGCTTTCCGTGAGCAACTGGCGCGCGATGCGGCCGTGGCTTGCGCCCAGGGCGATGCGGACCGCGATTTCCTTCGAGCGTGACGTAGCCTGGGTGAGAAGCAGGTTCGCGATGTTGGCGCAGGCAATTGCGAGTACCAGCGCGACCGCGCAGAGCAACAGCAGCAGCGGCGGCCGCAGATCGCCGACAAGAATCTGCTGCAGCGGCTGCGCTTTGGCGATCCATCCCTGCTCCTCGGACGATGCGCGCTCGGTGCTGACGCTGAAAGCGTCCAGCTCGGCCTGGGTGCGGCGGAGTGAGACGCCGGGCTGCAGGCGCGCGATGACCGGCATCCAGTGGGTTTGCGGCGGGCGCGCGATCCAGTGGCTGAAGAGTGGATCCTGCAGGAGCGGGATCCAGACCTGCTCGGCCTGATCGAAGAAAGGAGTGCGCAGGCTCGCGGGCATGACTCCGACGATGGTGAACGCGCGCTGGTCGAGTTCGATGGGCGTCCCGATAACGGCGGGATCGGCGCCGAAGCGATTGCGCCAGAGGACTTCGCTGAGCACGACAACGGGTGCGGCGCCCTGCGCGCCATCGGCATCGTTGAGCGCGCGGCCGATCAGAGGTGTCGTCGCAAAGACCGAGAAGAAGCCCGGCGTCACGGCGATGGTGCTGGTATCGGCGGGTTCTCCGCGGCCGGTGAGGGTGAGCGCGTGGCCGGCGAGCCCGGTGACGGAGCTGAAGACGGCGTGATGTTGACGGAGATCCAGAAACGAGGACCAGGAAAAGCCGTCCCCGGTAATCTTCGCGGCGGGACGGTCTTCGCCGACGAAAACAAGACGATCGGGCTGGTTGTAGGCGAGCGGCCGCAACAGTACGGCGTGGACGACCGAGAAGATCGCCGCATTGGCGCCGATGCCGAGCGCCAGCGTCAGCACGACCACGGTCGTGAAGACCGGAGCTTTCGCGAGGCGCCGCGTGGCGTAAAGAGCGTCGTGCAGCAGGAGCTCGAAGAAGGGGAGGCCTTCTTCGGCGTGGTAGTTCTCGCGGATTGTCGCAACGGCGCCGAGCTTGAGCGCCGCCTGGCGGTGAGCCTCGGCGGGAGTCATGCCCGTGCGGAGATTGTCTTCGGTCTGGAGAGCGAGGTGCTCGTCGAGTTCTTCGCGGAGGCGCGCGTCATCGCGATGGAGTGTAGCGATCTTGCGAACCCGCGAGAACAGGCGGCGGAGAGCCATCATGCGAGGTCCTCCGCTTTCACCTCGAAGAACCGCGCAACGATGGCCGCGGACTGCTCCCAGTCGCGCTTTTCGGTTTCGAGGAGCTTGCGTCCGGCGCGGGTTAGGCGATAAAAGCGCGCGCGGCGGTTGTTCTCCGAGGGTCCCCACGCGGAGGCGATGGCTCCTTCCTGTTCGAGGCGCAGGAGGACGGGATAGAGGGTCCCCTGATTCACGGCCAGAACATCGCCGCTGATCTGCTCGATGCGGCGGGCGATGCCGTATCCATGCTGCGCGCCGAGCACGTCGAGGGTGCGGAGAACCATGAGGGCCAGCGTCCCCTGCTGTACATCGCGCTTCTGCTTCACCTGGACCTCGCTCGGGCAAACCTTTGGGTTACCAACAGGAGAATGCCACACTTCCATTGGGAAAGCAACAGAGAGCTCTGGCGGAATTCTCGAGGGTCCGTCGAGCGATCCGCGCGCGGCGTCCCGAGAAAGCTATGATCGAGTTCTGATGAGAATTGATCGGATTCTGCTGATTGCTTTGGTCGGATTGGGAGTCGCAACGGGTTACGGACAGGGAACGGCTCCGACGTTTCCCTACAAAGCTGGACCAGGCACGTTGACGCTGCCGGGGCGTGATCCGGCCCAGGGCGGCACGACGGTGATTCCGACGGTGCTGGTGCCGGTGCGCCTCACATTCGGCGCCGCGAAGCCGGCGGCGCTCGATGCCGCGAGCGACGTGCGGCAGGTGCTGCGCTCGCCGGTGTTCGCGAAGACGGACTTCGGTGCGGCGGGGAAGACCCAGTATGCAGACGCCATGCTGCGCGCGACGGTGCCCGGCGCCGGGGCCGGATGGCACACCATGCTGGGGCAGCCGGAAGTTCATCCCGTGACCGTCGAGATTCCGGCGGGATATGGCTACCTGCTGGCGTCGAAGAGCACGAAGACGCGCATGGCGATGGTGGACCAGGAGTACCTGCAGCGCGAAGTCTTCAAACAGATTCCGCGGCAGGATGGCAAGCTGGTGCTCCTGCTGACGCACAATGCGGGTTACTACACCTACGGCGACGCAACCGTCTGCTGCACGTGGGGCACGCACGGCGTCGATGCGGCGACGGGGAACTCATTCGTGCTCGCGTCGTATCTGGGCGCGATGCCGCCCCTGGTCGAGGAGCACGACGTGCAGCCACTGACCGAGCAGCTGGCCGAGTGGGTGAACGATCCGCTCCACGATCCTCTGTTTCATCTCGCGTTCAATAAACCGCTGCCTGCGGGCGAGAATATCGTTCCGGCGTGGAAGTGGCCCGAGACCGGCGCGGAGCATGGCGGGTGCGGCGGCGACAGTCCCGCAACGCGGTACACGCTCGAAGACCCGGTGGACACGAACATGCGCAGCGACCTGCCCAGCGGGCCGGCATTCGAACTGCATGCGCGCGGAGCCACGTGGCATCTGGCCGACATTGCGCTTCTCCGGTGGTACACGGGCGGCGCGGGCCCATTCAGCTTTCCCGATGCGAAACTGCTGACGGCAGCGGCTACGCCGTGCCCGGCGTCTCGGCCGGATCAGCGAGCGGCGCAGCAGCCTTTGCAGCCTGCGCCTCCGCCGGCGATCGCAGCCGTTCCCTCAGCAGGAGCGAAGAGCGGGCATGAGCTGATCGGCTACTGGACGGGCAGCGGCCCGAACGGAACGCTGCTGCGCCTGCGCGACGTCTCGCCGCAGTGGGACGTGATCATCGTGGCCTTTGCCGACGTCAATCATCAGGCGCCGGAAGGCACGCTCAAGCTTCATGTGCGCCCCGGCATGGACCTGGCGCAGATGAAGGACGACATCGCCTGGCTCAGGAGCCAGGGGAAGCAAGTCCTGATCTCGCTGGGCGGCGGCGGGGAGTATTTCACCCTGGCGCAAACGGCGAGCATCCCCAACTTCGTCAATTCCGTAACGCAGATTGTTACAGATTACGGTTTTGACGGCATCGATCTCGATTTCGAGTCGCCGTCGCTGCAGCTCGATCCCGGCGACACAGACTTCCGCCATCCGACAACGCCGTCGATCGTGAATCTGATTGCAGGCCTGCGCCAGCTCCGCGAACATTTCGGTCCGAGGTTCGAACTGACGCTGGTGCCCGAGGGAACGCAGATGCCAGGCGGCTACTCGAGCTACGGCGGTCAGTTCGGGACGTATCTGCCGCTGTTGTGGGGCGTGCGCGACATCCTCACCTTTGTCGACGCGCAGGATTACAACACGCCGCCGTTCGAGGGGCTGGATGGCGAGGTCTGTCAGCTTGGGTCGGTGAATTACGACGCGGCGATGACCGAACTGCTGCTGCACGGGTTCAACGTGGGCAGGCGTGCGGGAGATTTCTTCCCGCCCGTTCCTGCGGACAAAGTCGCCGTGGGTTTTCTCGTCGGCACGGCGACGCCGAAGCTGGTCAGCGGCGCGATGCAGTATCTGATTACCGGCAAGGCTCCCGAGGGAGTGACCTACAAGCTGCGGCAGCCGGGCGGATATCCCGGAATGATCGGCGCGATGTTCTGGACCATCGACGGCGATCGCAACGAGGACTACTCGTTCTCCAACCTGGTGGGACCGCAACTGCACGGCTATCCCGCCGCCGGAGCACAGAATCAGAACGTCGGCTCTTCGGTCTCCGGCAACTCGAAGTGATCTGGCGCCGAACCGCTCTGGCTTACGGCTCGTGGATGGCTGCCACCGGATCGATGCGCATGGCGCGCAGGGCAGGCAGCGACGAAGCCGCGCCGGCAACGACCGCCAGCAGCAGCGCGGCCAGCACGAGCGTGAGCGGATCAGCGGGGCTTACCCGGTACAGCAGTGCACGAATGAAGTGCGTGAGCACGACCGTGAACACGAGGCCCAGGCCGATTCCGACGCCCGCGAGCCGCAGACCCTGCCGCAGGATGAGCCAGAGCACGTCGGCGCGCCCGGCCCCCAGCGCCATGCGGATGCCAATTTCGTGCGTCCGCAACTGGGTGCGGTAAGCCAGCACACCGTAAACGCCCACGGCTGCCAGCACCAGCGCCAGTGCTGCGAACACCGAGGCGAAAACCGATTCGATGATGCGGAAGGTGCTGGCGACCTGCGTCGTCTGATGCAACGGCCGCACGTCATAAACCAGCCATTGCGGGTTGATCCCGTGGATCATCCCCACCACTGCAGCCGTGGCATCCTGCGCACTGCCCCGAGTTCGAACCTGCAGAATCGTCTCGGGACCGCCCTCCTGAAAGATTGAGCTGTAAACCATCGGCTGTGCGGTTTCTCCCAGCCACAAGTGCGTGGAGTTCCTCGCGACGCCAACCACCGTGAAGAGGTTGTTCCAGATCCGCACCCGGCGGCCGATGGGGTCGCGCCCGGGCCAGAATCGCTCCGCGGCGTTCTCGTCCACGATCGCGACCGGCGGCGCGTTGGCGTCGTCAGTGTCGGCAAAGGCACGGCCTTCGACAATCGGAATCTTCATCGTCGCAAAGTAGCCGGCTGAGACGTCGGCCCGGGTCACGTCGCCGGATTCATGCGGCTTCGGCACGTAGCCCTCCGGCCAAACGTCGGCGGATTTGCGGCTGAGGGTCAGCGGCAGCCAGTCGGTGAGCGAGACGTCCGTCATTCCCGGCAGAACCCGCGCCCGTGCCAGAATCGTCTTCTCAAATTGGCGAATTTCGTCGCGGGAATATCCGACGTCAAGGCCGATGGTGGCGGTCAGCACATGGGCGTCGTCGAAGCCGGGATCGGCGGTCATCGTATTGCGAAACGTCCGGAGGAACAGGCCTGCGCAGGCCAGCAGCGCGACGGAAAGGGCAATCTGCGCAACCACCAGCCCGCTCAGCACGTGACGGTTGTGCGATCCCGCGGAGAGATTGACGGAATCCTGGCGCAGGACCTGCGCTGGCGCGATGCGGAGAGAACGCCAGGCCGGAAGCAGACCGCAGAGCACGCCGGCACCGATCGAGAGCACCAGCAGCACCAGCACAACGCTCGGGTCGATCGTGCCGCTCACCGCAATGGGCAGCCCATTCGGCGGAAGCAGGCGGCCGAGCATCTTCGACGTCCATACCGTGAGCAGCAGCGCAAGAAGAGATCCGGTCAGCGAGAACAGGAGCGCCTCGAGGATGATCTGCCGCACCAGCGCGGTCCGGCCCGCGCCCAGCGACTGGCGGATCGCCAGGTCCCGCGCGCGCGCAACGAAACGCACCAGCATGAGAGTCGCGATGTTGACGCAGGTAAGCACGAGCACCACCGCGGCAAACGCCAGAAGCACAGGCAGCGAAGCGGAAAAGTACACATTCGCCCCGAACGGAGAACGCCACATCGGGTCGAGGGTGATGGTGTTCGCGCCGAGATGAGCCGCGGGATACGCGGCGACGAGCCTGCGCATGATAGCTTCCAGATCCTGGGTGCCCACCGGGCCGCTGACGCCCGGGCGCAGCCGGCCGATGACATTGAGCCACGTATTCTCGCGATGAAGAACGGACCAGTCGTTGCAGCCGGCCGCAGTGCAGGGTGCGAGCGGCGCCCACAAATCTTCGCGAATCGCGGGCATGCATCCGATAAAGCCCTGCGGCGCCACCCCAATAATGGTGAATGGCTGGTGCTGGATCTCGACTGATTTGCCGATGATCGCCGGGTCGCCGCCGAACCGCGTCTTCCAGAGCGAGTAGCCGAGCACGACGTACGGCACCCCGCCCAGTTGCGCTTCTTCATCGACCCGGAAAAACCGCCCGAGTGCGGGCTGAATGCCGAGCACGTCGAAGTAGTTGCCCGTGACTTCAGCGGCGTAGATGCGCTGCGGCGAGTCGGTGCCGGTGAGTGTGGCCCACTCGTGGTGGTAGCCGAGAATGCCGCTGAACGTGCGATTCGTGTCGCGCAGGTCGCGGTAATCGGGATAGGAGAACGGCGGCGACGGCGAAACGTTCCACGTCCCCCGCATGATCGAGACCAGGTGGCTGGTGTCCCGGGCGCACGGCACGGGCCGCATCATGGTCCCTTCCATCCAGCTGAAAGCGGTACTGGTCGCGCAGATGCCCAGCGCGAGCATGAGAATCGCGCTCGTCGTGAACCACGGGCTGCGGCCTAGCTGGCGCAGCGCATAGCGAAAGTCGTGAACGAAGCCGGACATACGTCTTGCCGAAGGTGCGGTTGTCTGAAGACATAGCCCGAAAGGTCGCACCTGTCAGTGACTCGGGTCACAGAGACCTGAATCCGTCTCAGAGACTACCAGTTCATCTGGTGCATGCGCTCGAGGATGATTGCGCTGTAGCGATCCATGCGATCGGGGCGGCGACGCCGCGGTGAGGGCAGAATCGCGGCGAGCCGCGCCGCTTGATCGGCGTCGAGCGAGCGCGGCGGAACGCGATAGTAGTAGCGCGATGCAGCGTCGGCACCGTAGATGCCGCCCGGTCCCCATTCAACGACGTTCAAATAGAGTTCGAGAATCCGCTGCTTGCCCAGCACCAGTTCGGCGACGGGAACCAGCGTGAACTCCGCGCCCTTGCGGAGCAGGGAACGCTCCGTCCCGAAAAAGAGGTTTTTCACCAGCTGCTGCGTGATCGTGGATCCGCCGCGCAGGCGTCCGCCTTCCATATCGTTGTCGGCGGCCAGTTCCATAGCGTGCCAGTCGAAGCCGTGATGCTGGTAGAAACGCGCGTCCTCGGCAGCGATGACGGCGTGCTGCAGGTTCGGCGAGATCTGTCGAAGCGGAATAAAGGTATAGCGCTCGTGGTAGGGTTTGTTCTCGCTCCACGCCTGCAGCCGGCGCTCGATGTGCACCGCTGTCGTAGGCGGATCGACCCAGCGCAGGACGACGAGGGCGAGCGCGGCCAGCAGCCATAACGAGATAAGCGCGAGGCCAAGCCAGCAGAGGACAGACTTCCACGTGAGCGGCCACAGTCTCAGCGAACGCAGCAGAGCCTTGCGCGGCGGAGCGGGGAGCAGCGGCGGATCTGCGCTGGTGGCCACAATTCAGGATAAGGTCCCCGAGTCGACAGTCCTGCAATTTCACAGCGATGCGGGCTTACTTCTGAACGAAAACTCGCCCATCGCAGGGTCTGCTCCGTCGATAATGGTGGCGCGCTTAAGCGGGAGCGAGCGAAGGCGTCCCGGACGGCGCGGTCTTGCGCTTCGGGCGCTCGGCGCCGAGGGTCACCAGTTTCCACGCGGAGCGGTCGCGCAGCAGGCGCGAGACCAGCGCCGTGTGCATGGCGTGCCCGGCGCGTTCGGCGACCACATGGCCGAGGATGTGATGTCCGGCGAGCGCGAGATCGCCGATCAGGTCCAGAACTTTGTGGCGGACGAACTCGTCGTGGAAGCGCAACGGCCCGTTCTGTACGCCGTCGCGCGTGAGCACGATCACGCTCTTCTCCGTGGCGCCGCGGATCAGCCCCATGTCGCGCAGCTTCTGCTCGTCTTCGCGCCAGCCGAACGTGCGGGCCGGGGCAATTTCGCGCTCGTACGCGCCGGTGGCCAGATCGACGACGTATCCCTGGCGGCCGATGGGTACCGGGAAATCGATCCGATAAGACACGGAATATCCGTCCCCGGGATAAACTCCGATGAACTTGTCGCCCTCGCGCACCTCCACCGACTTCAGGATGCGGAGATATTCGCGGCGGCGGCGTTGGGTTTTTAATCCCACTTCGCGGAATGCCTGAATATACGGAAGCGCGCTCCCGTCGAGGATCGGCAGTTCAAGATTGTCGAGTTCGACGATGACGTTATCGATGCCCATCCCGAGCAGGGCCGAGAGCAGATGTTCCGTCGTCGAAATAAGGACGCCCTGGCGCATCAGGCTCGTCGCGTAGCTGACGCGCGCCACGTTGCGGCCGACTGCAGAGATTTCGAAGCCGTCCAGATCGGTGCGACGGAAGACTACGCCGCATCCCGCCGGCGCCGGAAGAAGCCGCATCCGCACTGGCGCTCCGGAATGGAGGCCGACCCCGGAAAACTCGATCGGGGAGGAAATGGTATTTTCCAGGTGCGAAGCTTCGGCCAAGCGGTGTCCTCGTGTCGAAGAGATAGACTAATGCCTTCGATGCAAAGTTGCGGTGTTGTAATTCAGCCACACCACCCATGCCCAAAGTCACAGTATCTGAAGAGGCAATATCGATGGCAAGTAACGAAGAATCAAAGAATTATACAAAAAAGAACAGCGCAATCGCGGTCCTGGCCCAGGATCCCAGATTGATGCAGTGGATGCGCCGGCTGGTTGAAATCGAGTCTCCCAGCGACGACAAAGCGGCCGTCAACCGCTGCGTTGAAGCGGCGGCCGAGATCGCGGAAAACCTGGGGGGGCGCGTCCGGCGGCATCGGCAGCGAGCCTATGGCGATGTGCTGGAACTTCGCTTTGGACCCACAGCCGGCAAAAATGCCGAGCCGGTCATGCTGCTGGGCCACCTGGACACGGTGTGGCCGATGGGCACGCTGAAGTCCATGCCGTTCCGCGTCGCAGATGGCCGAGTGTGGGGGCCGGGAACGCTCGATATGAAAGCGGGCGTGGCCATCGGGTTGGCGGCGATTCGCGCCCTGCGCGAGGCCGATGCGTTGCGGCGGCCCGTCACATTTCTTCTCAATCCCGACGAGGAGGTTGGCAGCGAGGTGTCGCGCCCGATTACGGAAAAGCTGGCGCGCGAGTCGAAAGCAGTGTTCGTACTGGAGCCGGCCCAGGGATTGAGCGGTGCCTACAAAACCGCGCGCAAAGGCGTGGGGGGCTATACCGTCCGCGTAACCGGCGTGGCGGCGCATTCTGGGGTGGATTTCACCAGCGGACATTCCGCCATTCACGAGCTGGCATGGCAGCTGGAAAAGATTCGCGGCTTTACAGAACTCGAGCGGGGACTGACGGTGAACGCGGGCGTAATCCACGGCGGAACACGCAGCAACGTGATTGCTGCCGAGGCCGAGGCGGAGGTCGATGTCCGGATCGCTCGGGCGAAGGATGCGGCGCGGATCGAGAAGAAGTTCCGCGGCCTGCGCGCTCGGGACCGCGGCTGCGTCGTTCTGGTCGAGGGCGGGATGAATCGGCCGCCGATGGAGAGGACTCGCGCGACGGTGGCGCTCTACCGCCGTGCCGCGACTATCGCCGCGGCGATGGGTTTCGACCTCGCAGAGGCGGCAACTGGCGGCGGGTCCGACGGCAACTTTACCGCCGCTCTGGGCGTCCCTACACTCGACGGTATGGGCGCAGTGGGCGAGGGCGCGCATGCGACCCACGAGTCCGTGCTGGTGAAAGGCCTCATGCCGCGCACGGCACTGCTGGCGGAGATGATTCGCACGGTGTGAAACGGGCCACGGGTTAAGGCCGGAAAGGACGATCGGAATGCTGAGGCTGATGGAATTCGGATTGCTTACTGTGACGATTCTGATCGTTTTGGGACTGGTGCTCACAGGTCCGCCGGAAGCGCCTCCGGTCGAGGACCCGGCGCCCGCCCATAACGGAGCCGACGAAGCGCAGAAGAAGGCGAGCTAACGGTTGCGCGCTCGGTCGATCATCGCCGCGACCCGCGCCAGGGGCAATCCCACCACATTGAAATAGCACCCTTCCACGCGGGGAACATAGCGCCCGAAGCGCCCCTGGATCGCATACGCTCCCGCCTTCCCCTGCGGCTCGCCCGAAGCAATGTATGCGGCGATATCGTCTTCGCTGAGATCGCGAACCGTCACGCCGGTGATTTCCGCGCCCGCTTCCGTGGTGCCGCGGGAAACCAGTGCGACGCCGGTGATGACCTGATGCGTGCCGCCGGAAAGCAGGCGCAGCATGCGCGCCGCGTCGGCGTCATCTTCGGGCTTGAGGAGAATCTCGCCATTGGGTGCCACAACCGTGGTGTCCGCGCCGAGAATCAGAGGCGGATTGCCCGCGCCGGCACTCAGCGAGCGAAACTCATCCGAAGCGGCGACGGCTTCAGCCTTCGCGCGCGCCAGGCGCAGCACGTAAGGAATAGGCTCTTCGCCCGGGTGCAGATCTTCGCAGATGTCCGCGGAAATGACACGAAACTCGTATCCCGCCTGCGCCAGCAGATCGCGACGGCGCGGCGAGGCCGAGGCAAGGACGAGCATGGATAGATTATTTCAGGGGGACCGCCCAATCTGGAGCACCTGTCAAACGGTAGGAATATTTAACTGAGCTGGGGGCGAGTTCACGATCTCGATGTTAAGGGGCAATTCCTCAACGATCGTCCAGTCGGATTCTCCCTCCTGTCTTAGCTCCACCCGAAAGTAATAAACTCCAGATCTTGTAACTTGAAACCCGCCGGAACGTGATCGCGAGCGAGTCCTGTAGAAGGTGGTCAGATCGACCAAGTACTCAATCAGCGCGGTGGAGGACCCGCTGGGATCGACGAATGAAACCCTCGCGGTTCCGCGGACAGGCATGTCCGGATCGCTTCTGTACCAAGTGCTGACTAAGTCACTCTGCATTGGAACGATTACGGGCAGATCAAGCGGTCCGATCGGGTTCAGCTGCTCTATGACATCAACCAGACTAATGTTATTAGTCTCAGGATCGATGATGCACTTTGTGCAAAGGGTCGTCCAAGCGTGCTTAACCATGGTTGTTATTCACTACAAGCGTTGTGCTCTTCGCCGCGGTGGTCGCACTGCTCGAATAGGAGAACCCCGTGTTTGACGTGACCTTCTGAAATCCAACTTGATTTGCTACACGGCCCTCTCGAATAAGACGCGAATCGGATCTAGCAGCCAAGAGAATCTCCCCCGTCCGATGTGGCTCCGCAGTGCGGTGCAGACCAGGGCTTGGCTTTGTCGCGTCGCCAACCAAAGGGGTTGTGGACTTGCCCGATAGGATGGCGACCGCAATCCGCTTTGCCCACCAAACATTACATGCGCGAACCACAGACTCGGCGCCCAATATCGCCAACGGCCGATTGTATTGCATCAAAACGAAAAGATAAGTAGCGATCGCTGCGTCCCGTGCATTTCGGTACCGGAAGTCATCTTCGAGGGCGCGTAGTTCTTCCACTCTGCTAAGAATCTTTCGGGCTGTAGCCGCGCTGTCACGCGATGCCGCGATGAGATACTGCACTGACCGATCACCAGCAGCGATCTCCCCGAACATGTCAGCGTCGTTTGCAACGAGCGTCTGCGATGCAAATTCGCTACTCTCAATATGCCGAAACAGCGCTGTCACATCCATGTCGGCACCCTTCTTTCTGTCCAATATCTGCAATCGTTGCCATAGACGGACGGAACGTCAAACCTGCGGTGAAAGTACTCCCCGGCTTCTCCCCATTGACTCAATATCCAATGGTCGACCGCCATTGAGCCGTGCAACATGGGCCGAATCTCCCAAACAACCCCGACGTGCCTTGGCACGTCATCCCGGAAATACACCACGATATCACCCCGGCACGCTTCAGATTCGTGGATTTGCCGATACCTGTCGTCCTCAAGGAACTTGGGAATATGGACGGCATCGACCTGCGTTCGCCTGTTGGCGAACGCCATACCCACGCAGTTGTAAAGGGAACTCTGAGAGCGCGGCTCGGCATTCGGGCACAACCGCCGCATGTCCCGAAATGCCCGCTCCAGGATGTGCGGCGCCAATTCGTCGACCGGCCGAACGTTGGAAACGAAATTGTTGCATGACGTGTAGAGCTTTAGAGCTGCAGGGTCGAACTCCGTTCCAAAATTGATGATGTTCGAGGCCATCTTGCGGATGCCTTCAATTTCGCCTATCGAGCGGCAATTAGCAAGCACGAAGTTCAAGGAGACGTTACCGCCGCATTTTAGACGCGAATCGGTGCCCAGAAATTACCGCGCTCGGCGCGTAGGAATGTTGACGAGGATAGATAGTCTTATGAGTGTTCCGGATTCGACCCCGGCTCGGGAAAGTCGGAATCGTTGTCCTTGATCTCCTCATCGGCTTCGCGGTGCGGCAGCTGATTCGAAAGGCGGTTGTGCGATTCACCGGGATGGGATTCTCCCTGGGGCGCGTCTTCAATCGCGCCTTTTTGAACATCTGCGTCTTTCGGTTTCATTGTTCCTCCGCGATGATTCTGCTGTCGCCGACCGGGCTCGACCGCAACCAGGATGGATGCGCGCGGAGCGACGCCGCGCTGCTTCGCCCCCGCTGTCTGCGGCTCGATTCCTGGAAGACCTGCTATTTTGGACCCGATGGCTCACGAATTCAATCCACAAGCGCTGCTCGGGGTCGCGATCCGCGAAGCGCAGGCGGGACTTGCGGAGGGAGGCATCCCGATTGGCGCCGCCATCTTTACGCGCGAGGGCTGGCTCCTCGGAGCGGGGCACAATCGCCGGGTGCAGCATGGCGATCCCTCTGCGCACGGCGAGACCGACGCCTTCCGCCACGCAGGCCGCCAGCGCAGCTATCGCGACCTGATCCTGGCGACGACGCTCGCGCCCTG
Organism: Acidobacteriaceae bacterium; assembly: GCA_035503555.1. Taxonomy (GTDB): domain Bacteria; phylum Acidobacteriota; class Terriglobia; order Terriglobales; family Acidobacteriaceae; genus Palsa-343. The sequence continues at coordinate 19,854 of DATJTG010000228.1, forward strand.
CTGGTATTGCAGCGGCCTCATCCGGCAGTTTGGATTCCGCACCGTCATCGTCGGTGAGAGCCGCACCTTCCAGGGGGGGATCGCCTCGCTGCGCGAGCTGGGTGTCGAGGTCATCGATCTCGATTCGCAGGAATGCGTGGATCTGCTCGGCGGGTATATTCAGGCGCATTCGGAAGTGTGGAACGAGGACATCGGCAACTAGCCATTGACGCACACCCGCTGCGCGCAAACAACTCACGCCGGCTTGCGCGTCTTTGCCAGGTCGCAGAGCAGGTCCGAGTGAATGTTCAGCCCGATGTTCGAGATGTTGTACACATGCTCGCTCGCCGCAACCCAGACGATGTCGCAGATTTCGCGCTCGGAGTAGTGGCGCGCCAGGCGGTCGAACGTTTCCGGCGCAATCTTTTTGTCGCGCGTCAGCTCCGTAACGTAATCGAGCGCGGCCCGCTCCTTTTCTGAGAAGAGCGGGCTTGTGGCGTAGTCGCCAATCGCGTCGAATTTCGCCTGGTTCATCGACGCCTGGATCGTGAAGTAGCGGCCGATGTCGATGCAGAAGGTGCAGACGTTGATGCGGGCGACCTGCGTGCGCAGCAGCATCACGGTTTCCGGCGGCAACGCAAGCTTTTTGTCGAGCTGGCCGATCTTGCCGACGAACTTGCCAAACGCCAGTGGCATGCGCGCGACAAAGACCTTGAGCGGGGTCATCACTTTGCCGAACTGTTTCCTCGACATGCGGTAAACCATGCGCAGCATGAAGCCGCCAGGCCGCTCGATGGGCTTCAGAAACGGTTCGTCGGACGCGGCGGCATGCAAAGCATCAGGTAGCCTTACGGTAGCGGACATGAGAACCTCCGGCGGTCAGAATTTCCTCTCATGACAATGACGGATGAGGACGCGCCGATCGGACATCGTCCTGACTCGCGGTAAAACTCAGCCGCCGGCTCGATGGACGAAGAGCCCACGAAAGCAGCGCAATCAACGACAAAGTGAGAGGAATGACCACCTTGCTGCCCGGGTCGTGACAGACGAGATGGGAGGCGGCTGCACCCGTGAGATCGAAGATCATGCCCGCGTAGGCCCACTCCTTAAGACGCGGAAAGCCCGGCGCGAGGATTGCGATGGCGCCGAGGATCTTCCACGCTCCGAGGATCGTCAGCATGTACTCGGGGTAGCCCAGGTGAGCCATGAGTTCCCTGACATAGGCTGTGCGCACCAGGTCCCACGTCCCGCCGGTGACCATTTCCGCGGCAATCAACAATGTAGCGATCCAATAGAGAATCACGCGGCTGCGAGAGCGCACGACGCCTGGCATCGATATCTCCTTATCCGGGTCGAGTCAATCCCTGCACAGAGAATGACAGAACGAAAGTACGGCTTTTCGACGAAAGGGAATCAGGTTCCGATTCGGGAAATTTTCCCCGCGAAAACCTGGGTCACCCATCCTCCGATTGTGCGCCCAGGCGGCCTTCCGGACTGAATCCGCGACGCATCTTGCTGCTGCGCCGCAGGTTGCGTCGATTAACAAAGCCGCGGTCCTTGTGCAGTGATCGCAGTCACGGACAAGCGTTGCTGTTTTCCCGCATTGTCATGGTGACGCACGCTACGCCGCATGCCTGCAGAGCGCACCCCTGAAGGCCCGCGACGAGGCGCAGCACGGCTCCGGCTGCATACTCTTTCATGGCCCCCGGAGTAGAATCGGGAACCACCAACCAGCAGATCCGGGGGAATTCCATGCCGATCCTTGCTGAACGCCCGCCCCTTCCCTCCGACGACAAGCGATGGAGAATCGTCAACGGCACGATGCGCAAGCATGGGTACTCGCGCAACGCGCTCATTGAGACCCTGCACACCGTGCAGTCCTCGTTCGGATTCCTCGACGAAAAAGCCATCAGGTTCGTCGCCCAGTCGCTGCGCGTGCCGCTCAGCCAGGCCTACGGAGTCGTGACGTTCTACCACTTCTTCAGCCTCAAGCCGCCCGGCAAACACACCTGCACCATCTGTCTCGGCACAGCCTGCTACATCAAGGGGTCCGACAAGCTGGTGGCCGAGACGGAGAAGCTGCTGCACATCAAGCCGGGCCAGACCACTGCCGATGGAGAAGTGTCGTTCACAACGGCGCGTTGCGTCGGCGCATGCGGGCGCGCGCCGGTGGTGCTGCTCGACGGAGAGCTTTCCGGCCAGATCGAAACCGCGGAGCTGAAGTCCCGGCTGGAAAGGTGGACGATGCAATGAACGCTGAAGAACTGGAGCAGATTGCGGAATCCGCCCGGGAGGAGAGCGCGCAGTTCGATTACCAGGTGAACGTGTGCATGGGCACCGGCTGCCTGTCGCAGCACAGCGACAAGGTGAAGGCCGCGCTTGAGAAAGAAGCCGAAGCCTGCGGGAAGAAATGCCACGTGCGCCGCACCGGCTGCATGGGGTTGTGCGCGGCGGGCCCAATGGTGCTGGTTGCGCCGAGCGAAACCCGCTACGGCCACGTGCGCGAGAGCGACGCGAAACAAGTGATTGCCGCTCTGGGCGGCCAGCCGGTCGCGCACCTCGATCCCCACCTGGGCACGTACTTCGAAGGCCAGAAGCACGTCGTGCTTGAGAATTCAGGCCACGTCGATCCGGAGAAGATCGACGAATACATCGAGCGCAGCGGCTACGCGGCTCTGATCAGGGCGCTCACGGAAATGTCTCCTGCGTCGGTGATCGAGCAAATCTCAAAGAGCGGCCTGCGCGGACGCGGCGGCGGCGGTTATCCCACGGGCCTCAAATGGGACACGGTCGCGAAGGTCAAGGGCGCGCAAAAGTACGTCATCTGCAACGGCGACGAAGGCGATCCGGGCGCGTTCATGGATCGCAGCGTGCTCGAAAGCGATCCGCAGCGCGTGATCGAAGGCATGGCGATCGCGGCCTACGCCATCGGCGCGACGAAGGGCTACATCTATGTGCGCGCCGAGTATCCCCTCGCAGTGCAGCGCCTTACGACGGCGATCCAGCAGGCGCGGCGGCGGGGATTCCTCGGCAACGCCATCTGCGAGACCACGTTCAGTTTCGACATCGACATTCGCCTCGGCGCGGGAGCGTTCGTCTGCGGTGAAGAAACCGCGCTGATTGCCTCCATCGAAGGCAAACGCGGCACCCCGCGCCCGCGGCCGCCCTATCCGGCGGTGAGCGGTCTGTGGGGCCATCCCACGCTGATCAACAACGTCGAGACCTTCGCCAACGTTCCCCCGATCATTCGCAACGGCGGCGAGTGGTTCTCGTCGATGGGCACGGCGCGCAGCAAGGGCACCAAAGTCTTCGCGCTTACCGGCAAAATTCGCCGCACCGGGCTCGTCGAGGTGCCCATGGGGATGACTCTGCGGCAGATCATCTTCGACATCGGCGGCGGCGTGCCCGACGGCAGAAAATTCAAGGCTGTTCAAACTGGCGGACCCTCCGGCGGCTGTTTGCCGGAGGAACATCTTGACTTGTCCATCAGCTACGATGCGCTCATCAGCGCGGGTTCCATGATGGGTTCGGGCGGCATGATCGTGATGGATGACACCTCCTGCATGGTGTCTGTCGCCCGCTTCTTTATGGAGTTCTGCATGACCGAGTCGTGCGGCAAGTGCATTCCCTGCCGCGCCGGAACGGTGCAGATGTACGAACTGCTGACGAAGATCTGCAAAGGTGAGGCGTCGCGGCGCGATCTCGATCACCTGGTCGAGCTGTGCGAAGTGGTGGGCGCCACCAGTCTGTGCGGGCTGGGGCAGACGGCGCCGAATCCCGTGCTGAGCACGCTGCGCTACTTCAAACATGAATATCTCGCGCACATCGACGAGAAGCGATGCCCGGCGGGCGTCTGCGAATGCAGTGCGCTCAAAGCGGCGGAGGTGCTGGCATGAGCGCGGAACCGAACATTCGCACCCTCATCATCGACGGCGTCGACATCAGCGCGCGATCGGACCAGAGCATCCTTGAAGCGGCGCGCGAGCACAACATCGAGATCCCGACGCTGTGCCACCTCGAAGGCCTCTCGGAAGCGGGCGCGTGCCGCCTGTGTCTCGTGGAAGTGAAAGGCGCGCGGCGACTGCTGCCGGCCTGCGTCACCCGCGTGGAAGAAGGAATGGAAGTCACCACCCATTCCCCTAAAATCGACCGCTATCGCACGATGATCCTCGAGCTGTACTTCGCCGAACGCAACCACGTATGCAGCGTGTGCGTCGCCAACGGCCGGTGCGAGTTGCAGAGCCTCTCGCTCCAGCTGGGCATGACCCACGTTGAAATCCCGTATCAGTATCCGAATCTCCCCGTCGACGCGTCGCATCCGCGCTTCACCGTCGACCATAACCGCTGCGTGCTGTGCACCCGCTGCGTGCGCGTGTGCTCGGAGATCGAAGGCGCGAATACCTGGGGCGTGATGGGGCGCGGCGCGCAGTCGCTGGTGATCACCGATCTCAAAGAGCCGTGGGGCGCTAGCGAAACCTGCACGAGCTGCGGCAAATGCGTCCAGGTCTGTCCCACGGGCGCATTGTTCGAGAAGGGCCGTGCCGTCAGCAAGGCTCGCAAGCATCCTGAGTTCCTGCCATACCTGCGCATCATGCGCGAAGGAGAGCAGCCATGAGCGGCAACGGTAAGGTTGCGGCCAATCTCACCACTCTGGCGACCGTCTGGCTCGACGGCTGCTCCGGCTGCCACATGTCGCTCCTCGATATGGACGAGCGCCTGGTCGAACTCAGCAGCCAGTTCCGCCTCGTCTATTCGCCGCTGGTCGACCGCAAGACGTTTCCCGATCACGTCGACGTGACCCTCGTCGAAGGGGCGGTGGGCAGCGTGGGCGATCTTGAGAAGATCCGCAAGATCCGCGAGCACACCCGCGTGCTGGTGTCGCTCGGCGACTGCGCGCTCACCGGCAATGTCTCGGCCATGCGCAACATGTGCGGGCCGCAGCCGGTGTTCCAGCGCGTGTACCAGGAAAACGCCGATCTGCAGAAGCAGGTGCCCGCCACCGGTCTGCCCGCGCTCCTCGATCGGGTGTGCCCCGTGCACGAAGTAGTGCCCGTCGATGTCTTTGTGCCCGGCTGCCCCCCGTCGGCGGACACGATCTACGAAGTGCTGCGTTCGCTGCTCGCCGGCGAGGTTCCCACCCTGAGCGGCGTTGCCCACTTCGGCTGAGTTGAGAGCGGAGGAGAATCATGTCCCGCACCATCGTTATCGATCCGGTTACGCGCCTCGAAGGCCACGGCAAGATCACGCTGCAGCTCGACCATGCAGGCATCGTGCAGGATGCCACGTTCCACGTGACGCAGCTGCGCGGCTTTGAGAAGTTCTGCGAGGGTCGGCCCTTCTACGAGATGCCGAACATCACGTCGCGCATCTGCGGCATTTGCCCGGTCAGCCACCTGGTGGCCTCGTCGAAAGCCTGTGACGCGATCCTCGCCGTGCAGGTGCCTCCGGCGGCCGCGAACCTGCGGCGCATTCTCAACCTTGCCCAGCTCATCCAGTCGCACGCGCTCAGCTTCTTCTATTTGTCCTCCCCCGATCTGCTCCTCGGCATGGACGCCGATCCCGACCTGCGCAGCATTCTCCACGTCGCGCAGTCGCACCCTGAAATCGGCCGCGACGGCATCGCGCTCCGCCAGTTCGGCCAGCGCATCATCGAATTGCTGGCCGGCCGGCGCATCCATCCTGGCTGGACCGTCCCCGGCGGTGTCAACGAGCCGCTCAGCGCGGAGAAGCGCGATCAGATGCTGGCGATGATTCCGCCCGCGGTCGCAGCCCTGCAGCGCACGCTCATCTGGTTCCGGGGCGCCATCGCGAACTTCAAAGGCGAGATCGAGGTCTTCGCCAATTTCCCCACGCTCTTCATGGGCCTCATCAACGACCGCGGCCTCGCCGACTATTACGACGGCCGCCTGCGCGTCATCGACTCGGAAGGCAACGTGATCGCCGGAGAACTCGATCCGGCCCACTACGCCGATTACATCGGTGAGGCCGTCGAGCCTTTCACTTACATGAAGTTCCCGTACTACAAGCCCCTCGGCTATCCCGGTGGAACGTATCGCGTCGGGCCGCTGGCTCGTCTCAACCTGGCCGATCGCTGCGACACGCCGCTGGCCGACGAAGAATGGCGCGCTTTTCGCGCCATGTCGCCGCGGCCCGTGCTCAGTTCCTTCCACTACCACTACGCGCGGCTCATCGAGATGCTGCACGCAGCCGAGACCATCGAGGCGCTGCTGGCCGATCCGACTATCCTCGACAAGCACGTGCGCGCGACCGCCTCGGTCAACAACTTCGAAGGCGTCGGCGTGGCGGAAGCGCCCCGCGGCACTCTGATCCACCACTACAAGGTCGATGAGAACGGGCTGATCCAGTGGGCGAACCTGATCATCGCCACCGGGCACAACAACGCCGCCATGAATCGCGGCATCCTGCAGACGGCGCGGCATTACGTCCAGGGCGATCAGATCAAAGAAGGCATGCTGAATCGCGTGGAGGCGGTGGTGCGGACCTTCGATCCGTGCCTCAGCTGCTCCACCCACGCGATGGGCCGCATGCCGCTGAGCATCGAGTTACGCGCGCCTGACGGTTCATTGGTGCGTGAGGTGCGGAGGGGCTGAGGCAGGGAAGGCGATGCGAGCTGTCAGAGCACACGCGCCCCTGTCTCCCGCACCTGCGGGGCTGCCTGGAGACAACAGCCACCCCGCTGGGATACTCTTTGCATCACAGGAAACAATGGCCGCTCATGCGTCCAGTCCGGCTTTACCATCCCGGCGCGCGAAAGCCGCGAAGGCTCGCACCCTGCCCGCCGGAGGCCCCGCTCTGCTGCTGGCCTGCGGCAATTCGCTCCGGCAGGACGACGCGATCGGCCTGCGCATCGCTGAGGCGGCCGAGCATCTGATGCCCGCGGGTCAGTTACGCATCGTCTCGGCACAGCAATTCACTCCGGAAATGGCGGCGGACCTGGCCGCAACCGAACTGGCGATCTTTGTGGATGCGAGCGCGACCGACGAGCCTGGCGCGATTCGCTTCGAGCCTGTTGAAGCCAGCGCGGAAGCTCCCGACTCCCATCGTCTCGATCCGCCTGCCCTGCTGGCCCTCGCCCAGCGCCTGTGCGGTCATGTTCCCGCGCAATCCTTCGCGCTCACGGTGGGCGCCTCGCATTTCGACTACGGCGAGGAAATCTCCGGCCCCCTGCGCCAGTCCATTCCCTGCGCCGTTCGCCTCGTGAAGAACCTGGTGAGCGCGTTCAGGAAACGCGCCTGAGGCTGCGGGTCACCGAATCACTAGTCAGCGGGTTTGCGGGGTCGGCGCTGGCGCGCTGACCGATTGCACACGCAAGGCCACCGTAGCTGGCTGTCCCTTCGTCAGAACCTTTGCGGCTGCACCTGCGGCTGCGTCGATCCCTGCGGCACCGTGTACTGCGGCGGCTGCTGCGCGGCCTGCCCCTGCGGCTGCTGCTGTTGCCCGGCGTCGGGAGGCGGCCCGCCCGATCCCTGCGGCGGCGCGTAATGCGGGCGATTCTCGAGCCTGAACCCGTCGTGGATCACGTAGAAGTTCTGCTCCGGCAGGTCGGCCTCGAGCAGTGTGCCGTCATTCGTGTAGTAAATCTCCACGGTGATGCCGTTTTGCGAGCTCACCGTCACCGTGGTGTGGTGCACCAGCACCGTCTGGCCCTGCAGTGTCCCGTGCGCATCCGGCTGCGCGGTGTAGAGCGCCGGAACCAGCAGGCCTTCCTGCTTGGGGATGATGACCCAGGTGGTTGGTGGATGGCTCAGCGCAACATGAGCCATCTCAATGTACGCGGCCGCGTCGAGATCGGGCAGCAGAACGTTGTTCAGATGGCGATCCACTGTGTTCGTCGTGTTCTTGCCGTTCGCGGTGATGTCGATTTTGAAGCTGCGCCCGGTCGCATCCGATCCAAGGGCGAACGTGACCTGCGCTCCGTTGACGGTGCCGCTCAGTTGATCGCGCACGATATTCAACTGGCCGTCGAGCCGATTGCTGTTCGTAAACGAGTAGCTGAACTTCGCGAGCTTCAGATCGCCGCGCGAGTCGATCTGATAGCCGCTCGCCAGCGATCCCACGGTGCAGTCGGCCGCGCCGACGGTCTTGCCGTCGTTAGCCTGAACGATCGAGTAGTGGTTCTGGCCGACCGGCACACCAGGCGCCTGCGCCAAAGCAGATCCCCCGAAGATAAATGCAGCAGTGAGCGAAAGTCCTTGTAAACGCATCGGTTCCTAACCTTCCTGCTCACTATAGACCCGGAAATCCGCGAAAAGCTGCGGGAACTGGCCGTCCAGACGGGCGCGCTTCGCGCAGTTCGATGCTCGCCCCGCGGCAAACGTCAGGCTGCTCTTACCGGAAAAGGCTCAGGTCGATGGAGTTGGCCATATCCTGGTAGCCGGGGTCGCCCGGATGCAGGTGGTCGCCGCTGTCGTCTTTCGCCGCATACACCTCGGGATTCGCCGGATCGCGCGTAGCTTTGTCAAAGTCGATCACGCCGTCAAAGGCGTTGCCCGAAAGAATCCACGCGTTGACGGCTTCGCGAATCTCCTCCCCCTTGTCGGTGTAGTAGCCGGCGCCCTTATACGGCGTAAGCGTAGCCCCGAATACTTTGATGCCGTGCTGGTGCGCGCGAGCCACCAGTTGCATCAGTCCCTGCTCCAGATCGTCCGCGCTGAGCTTGTAGCCGGGGTTGTTGGGATCGTGCAGGGCGCCGATGTCGTTGATGCTCTCGAGAATGATCACGTACTTCACGCCCGGCGCGCTGAGCACGTCGCGATCGAAGCGCGCCAGCGCGTTCGGTCCGATGCAGTTGATGAGCACGCAATTGCCCCCGATCCCTTCGTCGAGCACGGAGAGGTTCGCGGTGGCGGAATTGTCATGCAGGCGCACCGCCAGATCGTCGGGCCAGCGGTGGTTGGAGTTCTCCGTGACGTAAGCGCCGTCGGTGATGGAGTCGCCGAAGGCCACCACGGCGGCCGCGTGCGGATAGGCGGGCACCACGTCGACGCCCTTCACAAAGTACCAGGACGGCACCACCTCCGGCGCCGTCAGGCTCGCCGCGCTGACCTCGTTGCCGCGCACGATGTAGTTGTCCTGCTGCGCGCTCGTGTGCACCGACGGCGTGCTGATCTGCTGCACCGGCAGGTAGAAGCTGATGGCGAGGTTGGTGAAGGCGGGCGTTGCCAGATTCACCTCGTCGCTGAGCACGAAAGCCCCTGGCGGGATGACGATCGACGGGGATCCGGAGAAAGTCAGCGGGTGCAGCGAAGCCGTATCGATGCTGCTGCTGCCGGTTGAGAGCGCAATGCTGGCCGCGTCTACGTGCAGCGGCTGCGTGCCGAACTCGTTGGTGAAGCGCACGCGCAGAGCCTTCCCGGCGAGCGACGTGTGGACGACCTCGCGGAACGTCGAATCCACCAGCGTCGGAACCGAGTGCCAGGGGTCGCCGGAAAGAGGAGATGCTGCCCACGCGCCCACCCACGCGGTGGAAGCGCTTTGCGCAAACGCAGACAGGCTGCAGCACAGCAGAGCTGGAAGCAGAAAACGACGCATCAGGGACAATCCTCCGCGGAAACAAGCTTCGGTCGGAAGTGTCCATCATAAACGCGGATGCGAGCCGAAATGCGGATCGTCAGGCTGCATCCAAAAAGCTCTCGGATACGGGTTCGGCCGGGCGCAATCCTTTACGCCGCTTGCCGCTAGGATTGCGCCGCCGTCTCCGGTTCGACGGAGATTTCTTAGAGGCTTCGTCCTTTCGTCTCTGCCGACAAAGCCAGGTTCGTCATCAGCCCGGCACGCTCACGATCCCCGCCCCGCCCATGCAAAAGCGACGGGAAGCGCAAACAGCAGTTCCCACGCAGCACGAGGCCGCATCGGAACTGCGGAAGCGCCGAATCGCCGGACCGCGCGGAGCGAGTCAGCAGCCGAGGCCCCAAACTCCAAACGTCAGCCGCTGGCCCCTGACCCCTGCTTCTACTTCTTCGCCTGCGCAAAGCGCTTGTTGATCTCGTCCCAGTTCACGGTATTCCACCAGGCGGCCAGATAATCAGGGCGCTTGTTCTGGTACTTCAGGTAGTACGCGTGCTCCCACACGTCGTTGCCGAGGACGGGGAAGTGTCCCTGCGAAAGCGGGCTGTCCTGGTTCGCGGTCGTCACGATCTTCAGCTTGCCACCGTCCCAGATTACCCAGCCCCAGCCGGAGCCGAACTGCTTCGCGGTCGTTTCGTTGAACTGTTTCTTGAAATCGTCGAAGCTGCCGAAATCCTTCTTGATCTGCTCGGCGATCTCCCCGGTGGGCGCGCCGCCGCCGTTTGGCTTCATGATCTGCCAGAACATGCTGTGATTCACGTGGCCGCCGCCGTTGTTCCGAACCGCGGTGCGCACGTCTTCCGGCACAGCATTCAGATTCCGCAGCAGGTCTTCGGCCGAGTGCTTGCCGAGATCGGGGTGCTTCTCGATCGCCGCGTTCAGGTTGTTCACATAGGCCTGATGATGCTTGTCGTGATGCAGGTGCATCGTCTCTTTGTCGATGTGCGGCTCGAGACCGGCGTAGTCGTAGGGAAGAGGTGGAACTTCGTGTGCCAAAGCAATCCTCCTTGCTCAACATTGGGGTGAGGCGATCTTCCGAGGGGTTGCGCGGGCGAAGTGGCTCAAAAAACGAACAAGGGCCCGCGCCTTTTTGCGCCCTCCGATCATACTGGATGCGCGAGGACGTCTGCAGGGTGCAGCCTTGGGCGCAGTGGCGAAAATTGTCGCCACGGGCTGCCCGCATTGCCATGGCGGGGGTCGCGCGTTGAAAATGACAACTTGTGGCCGCCCCGCGGCGTCTACCCGGTGACAGGCTGCAAATTCTGCTGACTTTTTTTTGAAGAGAAGCATCGATCTGCATTGGCTCCTGATTCCATAACCCGCAGAGACTGGCTGAAGCGAGCCGGCGCCGCTGGTGCATTGGCCCTCGGCGCCCCGTTGCTGGGCCAGAATCAGTCCACCCAGCCCAAAGTAAAGCCGGGCCAGGAGCCGAAGCCCGAATCGCAGGCGGCCCAGCAGTACTCGCACCCGGCCGGCGTCTTCATCAACCGCCCGCTCACCCAGGTCACCACGGCGGCCGAAACCCTGCTCGACGATTTCGAGGGCCGCGCCAGCGATTTCTTCTTCAACGAGGCCAGCCCCCGCACGGGCATGGTGCGCGACCGCGCCTCGGCCACCGGCCTTTCGCTCAGCCGCGTTTCCAGCATCGCCGCTACTGGCTTCGGCCTCACCGCGCTCTGCATCGCGCACAAGCGCAACTACCTGGGAAAATTCGATTGCGAGCAGCGCGTCGAGAAGACTCTCGCGTTTTTGCTGGAAGACTGCCCGCACGAGCACGGCTTTCTCTACCACTTCATCGACATGGAAAGCGGCCAGCGGATGTTTGGCTGCGAACTTTCCTCGATCGACACCTGCTGGCTGCTCTGCGGCATCCTCACCTGCCGGCAATACTTCGCCGGCAACACGCGCATCGAAGCCCTGGCGACGACCTTCTACCGGCGTATCGACTGGGAATGGATGCTGAACGGCGGCCAAACCCTCTCCATGGGTTGGCTGCCCGACGCCAGTTTCCTCAGCCATCGCTGGGATATTTATTCCGAGCTGCTTCTCCTGTACCTGCTGGCCATCGGTTCGCCCACCCACCCCATCCCCGCCAGCACCTGGAACGGACTGCAGCGCCCGGTGGTGCAATTTGGCGGCATCGACTACATCAGCGGCGTCGCGCCCATCTTCATCCACCAGTACGCGCACGCATGGTGTGACTTCAGAAACATCGCCGACACGCACACCAACTACTTCATCAACTCCATCGCCGCCACCCGCGCCCACCAGATGTGGTGCCTCACCGAAGGCCGGCGCTTCCCGTGGTTCGATCAGAACCTCTGGGGAGTTTCCGCGTCTGACTCGCGCGAGGGCTATCGCGTGTGGGGCGGTCCGCCCTCCATGGGCCCGCTCGACGGAACTCTCGTCCCCAATGCCGCGGGCGGCTCGCTCGTCTTTCTGCCCGCCGAGTGCTCGCACGTTTTGCTCAGTATGCGCGATCAGTTCAAAGACAAGGTCTATGGCCGCTATGGATTCGTCGATGCGTTCCAGCCCCACGTCAACTGGTTCAACTCCGACATTCTGGGCATCGATCAGGGCATCATGATGCTGATGGCCGAGAATCTGCGCACGCAGTTTGTGTGGGAGCAGTTCATGAAGAATCCCGAAATCGCCCACGCCATGGCGCAGGTGCAGTTCCATCCCGACCCCGACTCGAACGCGCAGACGCTGTAAGGCGGGCGATGGGCCACAGGGTGCGGCGCGCCGCCCCGGGGTGACGAAGACGCGTGACGATACCTAAGATGTTGAATAACTCAGGAGACGAACCCGATGCGCATCCCGCTCGCTTGCGTGGCCGTCTGTCTTGGCTGTTTTTCAGCTCTGTCGGCGCCGGCCCAGCAGCCTGCGGCGCTCTCCGCGGTGCCTGCGAACTTTCAGTTCGCAGGCAGCTACACGTGCGAGGGGTCGTTTCGCGGTGGAAAAGTGCATCGCTCCACCTACGCCGCCGCTGTGATTCTAAGCGGCAAATGGCTGCAGCTCTCCGAACAGGACGTGGAGCCGGCCACCGGCTACCTGGCCGAATACCTCATCGGCTACGATCCGCAGCAGAAGAAACTCGTCGAGTTCGACGCGAACAATTTCGGCGCCGCCGTCTACACGAGTGATGCCGGATGGTCGAACGGAGTCCTCACCATGACCGCCGCGATCGATCCGGACCCGAAGGCGCCCTACGCCGCGAATCGTTTTGTGTTCAGCCTGCTCGGTGACAACTCGTTTACAGTCGACTGGCAGGTGAGCAAAACATCGAAACTCCAGTGGGTGCAGGCCGATCATCTCGTGTGCACGCGGAGCGCCGCCCCCGGCGCGTGACCGGCTGCGATTCCCCCTTCGAAGAATCAGCGAAGACCCGCTCTTTTCTGCAAATTGATGCGACCATGACGCACGCTGCGGCATTTTCATAGACAATGGCTCACGCATGACCGATACGAATTCGCGCTATCGCTGGCTGGACGGTCAGGGCGAGGCCTTTGGCGCGCCGGGCCTCGAGCCCCGCTGGACTTCCAGCGCCAAAGACACCGTGAGCACCGCCTACGCGGCGTCGAGCAAGATCTGGTTTACCGTCTCCCACGGCATCCTGAACGAAATTTACTGCCCCACCATCGATCGCCCGCAGATCCGCGACATGCAGTTCCTCATCACCGATGGCGAGACCTTCTTTCACGAGGAGCGGCGCGACCTCGATCACGAGTTCGAGTACATCGACTCCGATGCGCTCGCCGTGCGCGTGCGCAATCGCGACCGCGACGGCCGCTATGCGATCGTGCGCGAGATGATTGCCGACCCGCACTATCCCGTGGTCCTGGTGCATGTGCAGATCGAGGGCGACGAAGAGCTGCTTTCCCGGCTGCGCGTTTACGCGCTCCTTTCGCCGCATCTGGAAGGCGGAGGCATGGGCAACTCCGCGCGCGTGGTCGATGTCGCGGGCAGGCGCGCCATCGTCGCATGGCGCGACGAAATGTCCCTGGCCATGACCTGCGGCTGCGGATTCTCGCGCGCCAGTTGCGGCTTCGTCGGCGCGAGCGACGGCTGGCAGGACCTGAAACACAACTTTCAGATGGACTGGGAATTCGGATCCGCCACCAACGGCAACATCGCCATCCTCGGCGAAATTCCTCCCGAGGGCACGCGGGACTTCACGGTCGCCATCGGCTTCGGCGAAGGACATCACGCCGCCCTCGCCTCGACCATGGGCTCGGTTGCGGTGCCGTTTCAGCGCCATCTCCGGCGGTTCATCGAGCAGTGGCATCGCGTGGAGACGCCTAAGAATCTCGCCGAATACTCGAACGACGGCGGCCGCCTGCTGCACGTCAGCCACAACGTCGTGCTCGCGCACGAGGACAAGACCTTTGCCGGCGCCTTCATCGCCTCGGCATCGATTCCCTGGGGTTATGCCAAGGGCGACGACGACCTGGGCGGTTACCACCTCGTGTGGACGCGCGACATGGTCCAGACCGCGACGGCCATGATGGCCTGCGGCCGCGTCGATACGGCCGTGCGTGCGCTCGTCTATCTGGCCTGCACGCAAAAGCCCGATGGCGGATTCAGCCAGAATTTCTGGGTCAACGGCGAGCCCTACTGGACCGGCATCCAGCTCGACGAAGTCGCGTTCCCCATCATCCTCGCGTGGCGGCTGTGGCAGCTCGATGCGCTCAACAATTTCGATGTTTTCACCTTCGCCGAGCGCGCGGCGGGTTTCCTGGTGCGCTACGCGCCGGTCACCCAGCAGGAGCGCTGGGAAGAAGCGCCGGGCTATTCTCCGTCGACGCTCGCCGCCGTGATTGCCGGGCTCATCTGCGCCGCCGATCTCGCCCGCGCGCACGAGGCGCCGGAGCTGGCCCGCTTCCTCGAGGAGCAGGCCGACTGGATCGAAAGCCACCTCGAAGACTGGACGGTGACCAACAACGGCGTGCTCCATCCCGACGTGAAGCGGCACTACATGCGCATCCGCCCGCCGGAATGCAGCGACCCCTACGCGCGCGAGAGCTGCGGCAAGGAGATGGTGCACATCAACAATCTCCCGCCCGGAGACAAGGCGGAATTCGAGGCGCGCGAGATTGTCGATGGCGGCTTCCTCGAACTGGTGCGCTACGGTGTGCGCGCACCCGACGATCCGGTCATCGTGGACACCATCAAAGTGATCGATCACGTGCTTAAGCGCGACACGCCGAAAGGCCCTTGCTGGCTGCGCTACAACCACGACGGCTACGGCCAGCGCAGCGATGGCGGCCCCTTCCTCGGCACAGGACAGGGACGCCCCTGGCCGCTGCTGGTGGGCGAGCGCGCCCACTATGAGCTCGCGGCGGGGCGCGACATTCGGCCTCTCATCGCCACCATCGAAGCGTTCGCATCGAGCGGCGGCATGCTCCCTGAGCAGATCTGGGACGAGCCGGACGCCTACGGCCTGGTGCACGGCGGCCCCGCGGGTTCCGCGATGCCCCTGGTGTGGGCGCACTCCGAATACCTGAAGCTGCTGCGATCCGCCGTCGACGGCAAGGTCTTCGATTGCATTCCCATCGTCGCGGATCGCTACGCGCGCGGCAGTCACAAGCCCAGCCACATCGAGGTCTTCAAGGTGGCTCGCCGGCAGATTCGCAGCATGCCCGCGGGCAAGACGTTGCGCATCACCAACGCCACGCGTTTTCGTGTGGTGTGGTCCGACGACCACTGGAAAACCAGTCGCGTTATCGAGAGCACGCAGCTCGGCTACGCAGGCTCCTATGCTGACCTGCCGACCGCGCCGGAGCAGACCGGCACGCTTTCATTTACTCTGTTCTGGCCCGACGAAAACGGCCTAAACCCGGCGGGCAGCGACGGAATCCCTGAATCCCAGGGCCACTGGGAGGGCCGCAACTTCGACATTTCTCTGGAACCGCCTGTGTGACGCCGCTCGGCGGTTTGCGTCATCCAAACGAAGAGAGAGAAAATCAGGACGGATCGCCGGTCGCCGAATTGTCCCCAGGAAGCAAAGATTTGACGAGACGAGGTAGAGGTTTATGAGCGAGCTCGACCAGTTGTCGATTAACGCGCTGCGGTTTTTGGCCGTCGATGCGGTGGAAAAAGCCAACAGTGGCCATCCTGGCGCCCCTCTGGGCTGCGCGCCCATCGCCTATCTCCTGTATCACCGGTACATGCGGCACAATCCGAAGCATTTCAAGTGGTCGAACCGCGACCGCTTCGTGCTCTCGAATGGCCATGCGTCGGCGCTGCTCTACGGTGTGCTCCACCTCACTGGCTACAAAGTCTCTATCGACGATCTAAAGCAGTTTCGGCAATGGGACTCGATCACGCCCGGCCATCCCGAATACGGCGACACCGAGGGCGTGGAAGTCACCACCGGCCCCCTGGGCCAGGGCTTCGGCATGGCCGTCGGCCTCGCCATCGCGGAAAAGCATCTGGCCGCGGTCTACAACCGCCCCGGCTACGACGTCGTGGATCACTACACCTACGGGCTCTGCGGCGACGGCGACCTGATGGAAGGCATTTCCCACGAGGCGGCGTCTCTGGCCGGCACGCTGGGTCTGGGCAAGCTGATTTTCTTCTACGACGACAACCTGGTGTCGCTCGACGGCCCCACCGAGCTTTCCTTCACCGAAGACCGGCTCAAGCGCTTCGAGGCCTACCACTGGCATGTGCAGATCGTCGAAGACGGCAACGATCTGGAAGGCATCAGCAAGGCGATCGAAGCGGCGCAGGCCGTGAAAGACAAGCCCTCGCTGATCGCCGTGCGTACGGTCATCGGCTACGGCAGCCCGAAGGCCGGCACAAACAAGGCCCATGGCGAAGCCCTCGGCGCCGAAGCCGTGAAGGCGACCAAGAAGAACCTCGGCTGGCCCGAGGACAAAACCTTCTACGTTCCCGACGATGCGGCGAAGAACTGGCTGCAGGCCGTCGATAAGGGCGCAAAGGAAGAGTC
>DATJTG010000229.1:0-21797 GCA_035503555.1 Acidobacteriaceae bacterium
AAACGCCAAACCGATCTCCCCGTCTACGAGCCCAACCGCGAGCGCGTCATTTTTGACAACGTCCGCTCCCACAATCCCGGACCGCTGCCCGACGCCGAGCTCGTCCACATCTACGAGCGCATCGTCGACGTCATGCGCGCCCTCCAGCGCAACGAGCTGGCCTCACGACCCGGTACCCCCGCCTCCGAAGCGACGCGGAAGAACCAGACAGGAAAAGACCAATGATCGTAGCAATGCAGGAACGCGCGACGGAGGAAGAGATCCAGTCCGTCGTCGAACGCATGATGGAAATCGGCTTCAACGTCCACCGCACCACAGGCACGGTGCAAACCATCCTCGCCGGCGTCGGCACCCCCGGCGCTTTCGAGCACAGCGACTTTGAAGTCCTCCCCGGCGTCGCGGAAGTTATCCGCATCTCCTCGCCCTACAAACTTGCCGGCCGCAGCTTCCGCCCCGAAGGCACCATCGTCCGTTTCCCCAACGGAGTAGCCATCGGCGGCACCGAAGTTGTCGTCATGGCCGGCCCCTGCTCCGTCGAGTCGCGCGAGCAGATCATGGCCTCCGCGAAAATCGTCAAAGATGCGGGCGGCAAGTTCCTTCGCGGGGGAGCATTCAAGCCGCGCAGTTCGCCCTATTCCTTCCAGGGCCTCGGCGTCGACGCGCTCAAGCTGCTGCGCGAAGCCGGCGACGCCCACGGCCTCCTCATCGTCAGCGAGGTGATGGAAATCTCGCAGATCGAGCTGATGATGCCCTACGTCGACCTCTTCCAGGTGGGCGCGCGCAACATGCAGAACTTCAACCTGCTCCGCGAGCTCGGCGCCGTGCGCAAGCCCGTGCTCCTCAAGCGCGGCATCGCCGCCACCATCGAGGAACTGCTGCTCTCGGCCGAGTACCTGCTCGCCGGCGGCAACTACGACGTCATCCTCTGCGAGCGCGGCATCCGCACCTTCGAAACCTATACCCGCAACACCATGGACATCTCCGCCATCCCCGTCGTCAAGAAGCTCTCGCACCTGCCCATCCTCGGCGATCCCTCGCACGGCACCGGCCGCCGCGACAAGGTCCCGGCGATGGCTCGCGCGACGGTAGCCGCGGGCGGTGACGGCCTCCTCATCGAAGTCCACCCCAACCCCGACAAGGCGCTCTCCGACGGCGCGCAATCCCTTTTCCCCGAGCAGTTCGCGAAGCTCATGGATTCGCTGCGGGTCATCGCCACCGCCGTCGATCGGACGATCTAAACGGATCCGGGTACCCCACATCTGCGCGATGTCCGCAGATGTGGGCCCTGTAGCCTGCGGCCCATTCTCTGTTCCCCGTTGCCTGTTCCCTGTTGCCGGTTCCCTGTACCCTGTAACCTGTGCTCCAGCGCGTCACCATCCTCGGCACCGGACTCATCGGAGCCTCCGTCGGTCTCGCGCTCCGCGCCAACGGCTTCACCGGCACCATCGCCGGATGGGACCCGGATCCCACCGAGTTGCACACCGCGCTCTCCCGCGGAGCCATCACCGTCTCCGCCGACGACCCGCTCACCGCCGCCGCCTCAAGCGACGTCATCCTTCTCGCGGGACCGGTCTTCACCATCCTCGAATGGCTCGACCGCCTCGCGCCCATCCTGAACGAAAACCAGCTCGTCACCGACGTTGGATCCGTCAAAGGCGCTATTTGTGC
Organism: Acidobacteriaceae bacterium; assembly: GCA_035503555.1. Classification (GTDB taxonomy): domain Bacteria; phylum Acidobacteriota; class Terriglobia; order Terriglobales; family Acidobacteriaceae; genus Palsa-343. The sequence continues at coordinate 1,669 of DATJTG010000229.1, forward strand.
TCATGCGCGCGACAAATACAACGGCCCAGGTCGCCCCGGCTTTCTCCCCGGGCACCCCATGGCCGGCAAGGAAGTCGGCGGCGCCTCCAACGCCGACGCCACGCTCTTCCTCGGATCGGTCTGGCTGTTCACACCCGTCAGCGAGAGCGAAGAGGGTTCGCCGGCAGCGCAGGCCTGGCGCGCCTGGATCGCCAAATTCGGCTGCCGGGTGATCGACATGGACCCCGAGCGCCACGACACCCTCTGCGCGTGGATCAGCCATCTTCCCCAGTTCCTCTCCACCGCGCTCTCCGCGATGCTCGAAGAGGAATTCGCCGCCAATCCCGATTTGCTCCCCATCGGCGGCCGCGCGCTCCGCGAGATGACGCGCCTCGGCGCCAGCCCTTTCTCCATGTGGCGCGACATCGCTCACACCAACTCCGACGCCATCGCCCGCGCGCTCAACGCCCTCGAGCAGCGCCTCGCCCATCTCCGCGAAAATCTCAAAACTCCAGAGCTTCGCGACGAGTTCGACCTCGCCAACCAGTTCCGGCTCCGCCCCCCGCGCTGATGCCTGTACCCCGTAACCTGTAACCTGTTGTCCATGCCACGCCGCGCCGCGTTCTTCGTTCTCTTTGCTCTCGCCGCCACGCTAGCAGTTCCTGCCCAGTCCACCCTCCTCGTCGACGTCGACCACCGCGCGCAAACCTCGCTCAACGGCCCGTGGCACTACATCCCCGATCCTTACCGCGAAGGCTGGGGCAGCAACCCCGACCACGCCTCGCCCCGCGGCTACGCAGCCAATGCGCACTACGTACCCGGCGGCCCGCTCGTCCAGTACGACTTCGCGAAGTCCCCCACGCTCAACGTCCCCGGCGACTGGAACTCCCAGGACAAATCCCTCTTCTACTACGAAGGCCTGCTCTGGTATCAGCGCGACTTCACCTGGCACCCGCATCCGCACACGCGCCTCTTCCTCCACTTCGAGGCTGTGAACTACGCCGCGCAAATCTTCGTCAACGGCGCCCACGTCTGCGATCACCAGGGCGGATTCACCCCCTTCGACTGCGACATCACCGCCATCGTGAAAGACGGTGACAACTTCATCGTCGCCGCCGTCGACGACACCCGCACCGTCGACCGCGTCCCCACCGTCCGCTTCGACTGGTGGAACTACGGCGGCATCACCCGCCCCGTATCTCTCGTCGAAGTTCCCGACACCTTCATCGACGATGAGGCGCTCCAGCTCCATCGCGGCACTTCAACGCAGCTCGAAGGCTACGTGCACCTCACCGACGCGCCCGCCGGAACCCAGGTGACACTCCGCATCCCCGATCTCCACATTGAAAAAGCCGCGGCAACGGACGCCAGCGGCCGCGCGGCCTTTTCCTTCGACGCGCCCGGTCTCGAGCTTTGGTCGCCCACCCATCCCCGCCTCTATCGCGTCGAATTCTCTGCCCTGTCCGACAAACTGTCCGACGACATCGGCTTCCGCACCATCGAAGTCCGGGGCGACCACATCCTGCTCAACGGTAAGCCCATCTTCCTGCGCGGCATCAGCTTCCATGACGAAGCCCCGTACCGCGACGGCCGCGCCTGGTCTGAGCAAGACGCGCAAACGCTCCTCGGATGGGCCCGCGACCTCCACTGCAATTTCGTGCGCATGGCCCACTACCCGCACGCCGAGCCCGAGTACCGCCTCGCCGACAAAATGGGCATCCTCGTCTGGTCCGAAATTCCCGTCTACTGGGCTATCGACTGGACCGATCCCGCCACCCTCGCCGTCGCCACCCAGCAGCTCCACGAGATGATCCGCCGCGACCGCAACCACGCGTCCGTCATCCTCTGGTCGCTCTCGAACGAAACGCCCGAAAGCCCCGAGCGCAACGCGTTCCTTCACCAGCTCGCCGTCGCCGCCCGCGCCGACGATCCCACGCGCCTCATCACTTCAGCCATCGTCACGCACTTCAAAGGCACCACCGCCACCCTCGACGACCCGCTCGGCCAGGACCTCGACGTACTCGGCTACAACGAATATCTCGGGTGGTATCAGGGCTCGCCGGCGGAAATCCCCAGCTACACCTGGCAGGATCCGATGGGCAAGCCGGTAATCATGAGCGAATTCGGCGCAGGCGCGAAAGCCGGCCTTCACGGCCCCGACACGCAGATGTTCACCGAGGAATACGAGGACCATGTGTATCAGCAGCAGTTTCAAATGCTCGACAAGATACCGTTCCTGCGCGGCATGACGCCCTGGGTCCTCATGGACTTCCGCTCGCCCATGCGCCAGCTTCCCGGCATCCAGGACGACTTCAACCGCAAAGGACTCGTCTCCGACCAGGGCCAGAAGAAGAAAGCGTTCTTCACGCTGCAGCAGTACTACGCACAAAAGGCGAAGTGATCGCGCAGAACGCAGCCGGTGAATCTTCGCCGATCGTTTTTCATCCGGCCGTCTTTGGACTGGCCGCTTCTTTCCCGACCGCTTCTCCCGTGGCCTTTAGGCTCCGAGGTGCCCCAGACCAATCCCGATCACATACGTCGCCGCGCCTTCCACCGCGCCCACCAGCGTCATCTCCAGGCCCGAAGCCCACCAGCTCCGCACCGTAATCAGCGATTTTGCCGCACCCACCGCGAAATGCGCGATCAGCGAGACGATCGCCGACGCAATCACCGCCGGATACCCGCTCAGGAAGAAGAACGGCAGAATCGGAATGAACGCCCCCACAGCCGTTGACAGCGCGCCCGACCAAGCCGACACCAGCGGCTGGCTCAGGCCTTCTTCGGTCATGTTCAGCCGCTCCGACGCCAGCGCCCGCAAAAACTGCTCCGGATCCTGCGCCAGATGTTCCACCACGTGATCCGCATCGTCCCGCGGAATCCCCTTCACCTGGTAGTAGAGCGACAGCAGCTCATGCGCCTCCGGAGCGTTCATCGAGATCGCCTCACGCTCGCGCGCCACTTCCGCCTCGTAGATCTCGCGCTCGCTTTTCGCGGCCAGATAGGCGCCCGATCCCATCGACAGCGCGCTCGCGATCATGCCCGCAAGGCCTGACAGCAACACCCACTTGCTGTTGCCCAGAGTCGCCCCCGAGACGCCGGAAACGATGCCGAAGATCGCGCCCAGCCCATCGTTCACGCCGTAGATCGCGTCCCCGATCCAGCCAGCCGTCTGCCGTCCCGACCCTTTGCGCTGCGTCAGCAGCTCGTCCAGTTCTCTGCGCGCCGCCTCCGAACTCACCATCGGTTTGGGATAGCGGTGCCGGATCAGTTCCGTCAGTTCGCGGTAGTGCTCCTGTTCGTCGGCGATCACTTTCTCCAGGATCGCCACGCTCGGCTCATCGCCCAGCTCTTTCAGCTGCATTCCATAGCGTGCGATGTCGCGGCTCTCGTCAATCTCCAGCCTCCGCAGCGCCATCTGCGGGCCGCCCAGCCGGTTCACCAGGGTGTCTGCATCGCCTGTCGGCTTGCCGTCATACTTCGGGAGCTCCGCCCCCAGTTCGCGGATTCGCTTCGCCCACAGCGCCGCATGGTGCGCCTCGGCCTCCGCCATATGCCGCAGAGTCTTCTTCCGCACCGGGTCGTCGTCGCGGTCGGCCAGCGTGTTGTAGGTGTGAAAGCCGCGCATCTCCGCCTGCCAGTTCTCGCTCAGCGCTTCCAGCACCCGTTGCTCTTTTTGTGACAGTTCCGCCATCGCCCGCTAGCCTCCAATCTGATACGGAATCCCGAACCGGCCAATTTGAATCACCGCGCGGTCTTTCGGCGGCCACACGCGAATCTGCTCCACTCGCGTAATCCCGGAAATCAGTGTAGCCAGCACGCTGCCTGCAGGTTTGCCGGTCGCCGCCTCAAAAAAGTGCACCAGCAGCCCATTGTCCGTGTGCTCGTAGCCGATCACGTATTCGCCCGCCGGCAATTCTGTCGATGTTCCCAGCTTCAGCGGCACCTGGGTTAAAAAAAAGTGCGAATATTTCCCCTCCGCCGAATAGCCCGCCGTGATGAGCACGACGCCGGCAATGTATTTCCCTTTGCCGTTCGTAACGCCGGAAGCCGAACGCATTTCCGTCTCAATCCGCTCCGTCACCACCGGCGCCCGGGCGGGGATCACGGACTTCAACTCCGCATCCGTCGCCGTACGCCACTCCGCTGCACGCCCGTCCTGCGCCCATCCGAGCCGCGCACCCGACAGCACGACTGCCAGCGCCATCGCGATCGTGACCCAGACCTTCCCACTGCTCAACCGTCTCATCGTCTCCACTCGCCCCTGTGCCCTGCGCTCTGGGCTCTTTTCCCGACTCCGGGCCGCCTGCCCGCTGTTGCCTGTTGCCTGTTGCCTGCCTACTCCAGATGCACAATGCCTCGCTGCAGCGCCGTCGTCGCCGCCTGCGTCCGATCTTCCACGCCCAGCTTGCTTAGCAGGCTGTTGACGTGCGTTTTCACCGTCGCTTCAGAAATGAACAGCGCCGTCCCAATATTCCTGTTGCTCTTGCCCGCGACAATCAGCTTCAGCACTTCCAGCTCGCGCGCCGTCAGCGACGCGCCGCTCATTCGCTCGGCCAGTTTTTCGGCCACGCGCGGCGGAATCCGAGTCCTTCCGGCGTGCACCGTGCGAATCGCGTCGGTCAGCTCGGCCAGATCCATGCCCTTCAGCAGATAGCCCCTGGCCCCGGCCTGCAGCGCGCGATAAATATCTTCGTCGCCGTCGAACGTCGTCAGGACGATGATCCGCGCCTGCGGCGATCCGTCGCGAATCTTCGCAATCGCCTCCACGCCGTTCATCCTCGGCAGCCTGAGGTCCATCAGCGTCACGTCCGGATTGTGCTTTCGATGGAGATCGACCGCCTGCTCACCGTCCGCCGCTTCCGCCGTCACGGTGAACCCTGGCACTGTCTTCAGCAGCGCCACCAGGCCCTGCCGCACAATGTGATGGTCATCGACAATCAGGATCTTGATCGTATCCGCCATAGTTATACTTTCGCTCTGCTCACCGCTACTTTCCCCAGCGGCAATTCCAGCCGCACTTTGGTTCCAGCACCGGCCCTGCTCTCCACTGTAAGCGACCCGCCGATTGCGGCGGCGCGCTCCCGCATCCCGGTTACTCCAAAGTGCCCCGTCGCGCCGTCCGCGGGAGGCCCGTCAAAGCCGCGCCCATCGTCGCGAACCTCCATCCCGAACTGCCTCTCGTCAAACTCCAGCCGCAGCAGGATGTTCTTCGCGCGGCCGTGCCGCACCGCGTTCGTCACTGCCTCGCGCGCGATCCGCATCGTTTCGCGCTCCATCAGCGAATCCAGCGGCCGATAGGTCCCGCTCACCTGGATCTGCGCCCGCGCCTGCGCTCCACCCCGCGCGATCACTTCTTCGGCCAGCTTCAGCAGCCGCGCCGCCAGGTCTTCCCGTTCCGCCGTCTGCGAGCGCAGCTCCCAAATCGAGATCCGCGCATCCTCCAGGCTGCTCTTCACCATCGCGCGCGCCTGCGCCAGTTGCTCCTTCGCCGCCTCGACCGACGACTGCATCAGCTGCGCGATCAGCTCCAGTTGCACGCTCACCGCCACGAATCCCTGCGCCAGCGTATCGTGTATCTCGCGCGCGATGCGCGTGCGCTCGCCCAGCACCGCCTCGTACTGCCGCTCCACCCCCAGCAGCCGTCGCCGCCACGCCGCGTACGCAAGGCCGATCAGAGCCAGTGCCGCGAGGGTCCGAAACCACAAGGTCTGATAAAAGTGCGGCTCGATTGTCAGCTCCGCAGTCGCCGCCGCATCGCTCCACACGCCATCGTTGTTCCGCGCCATCACGCGAAACGTGTATTGTCCGTGCGGCAGATTCGTGTAGTACGCCACGCGCCGCGTGCCCGCATCCACCCAGGCGGGATCGAATCCTTCGAGCTGATACCGGTACTTCACTTTCTGCGGAGCCACAAAGCTCAGTCCCGCATAGTCGAACTCGTAATGGCTGTGCCCCGGGGCCACCGTCAGCCGCGCAATGCCGGCCTGCGGCACATCGTCGACGCTCACCCGCTCCAGCGCCACCTGCGGCGCCACGCGGTTCACCGGCATATGCTCGGGATCCACGCGCGCAATCCCCTTCAGCGTCGCAAACCACAACTCGCCGTCGGCCAGGCGGAGCGCCGCGGGATGTCCGCCGCTCGAGCCCTCGCTGATCCGCATTCCATCGGCCACACCAAAGCGCATCACTTCCGGCACCGGTTCCGTCCGCGCCCCGCCGTCCGCCGCAGCGTCCAGCCCCGCGCGGCTCACGCGATACACGCCGCTCGTCGAGCTCAGCCACACGTAGCCTGCGCCGTCTTCGAGGATTCCCGTCACCCGCTGCGGCAGCGCGGCGTCGCGCACCTCTGCGATGCGTCCGCCGCGCATGCGGTCCAGGCCGCCGTCGTTCGTCCCGATCCAGAGCGTTCCATCGACATCGCTATGCAGCGCCGTAATGACGTTGCTGCTCAGACCATCCTTCGTGGTGAAATTCCTGAAGCGTCCATCGCGGAATTCCGTCAGGCCGCCGAGCGTTCCAATCCAGAGGGTGCCATCGCCGCCTTCCGTCATGGCGCCCACCAGGTCGCTGCCCAGCCCATCGAGCGCGGTCCAGGTTGTGAACTTCCCAATCGCGAACTGCGACAGCCCATGCCGCGTCCCGATCCAAAGCGCTCCGCGGCGATCCAGGCAAAGCGATCGCACGAAGTCGTCCGCCAGGCCGTCGGCCGTCGTGAAAACCCGTGAAACATCCCCCTGATGCAGAAAGTCCAGCCCGTCGGGAGTCCCCACCCATACATCGCCGTTGGCCGCGGCGGCCACAGCCAGCACCACATTGCTCGACAGGCCCTGCGCCGTCGTCAGTGGATAAAAGTGGCCGTCGCGATAGACGTTCAGGCCGCCGGCCTTTGTTCCAACCCCCACGTGCCCGTTCGGCGCCTGCGCCATCGAGAGTACATATTCGTCGGTCAATCCGTCCGCCGCGGTCAGCGTCGAGAATTTCCGGTCGCGCAGCACCTGTAACCCGCCGGACTCCGTGCCCAGCCACAGATCGCCTTCGCGATCTTCCATTGCTGCCAGATAGCGGTCGCCCCCGGGCAGGACTTCCGCGGACCCGTCCTCGCCGACGCGCATCAGCCCCTGCGCCGTCCCAGCCCAAATCGTGCCCTCGCGATCGCACCAGAGAAAGTCAGCTCGCCCATAGGGGCCAACGCGCCTGATCTGGTTCGATACGGCATACAGTCCCGCATCGGTGCCGACCCACATTCGTCCCTGTGCATCGCGCGCCATCGCGTGAACCGCACCCGCTGATTTCGGAATCGCCACCGTGTGGCAATCCCCGCCGTCTGCGCAGTCTTCAACGCCCTGCGCGTCCGCCCACCACACGCGGCCGTTTCCATCCAGCGCCAGCGCCGTCACCTCGCTGGTCGCACCGCCGGAATGAAATACGCCATCGGGGCCCGCACCGCGCAGCCCCTCCTGCGTGCTCAGCCAGAACTCGTCATCCGCGCCCTGCACCATCGTGCTGTTCTCGGTCAGGTCCGCGTCGAGGCTGACGTGCGTCAGCCGATCGCCCTGCACGCGGAACAGCCCTGACGCTGTCAGCGCCCAGATCGTCCCGCGTGAGTCCTCAAACGTCCGCCAAACCTGGGTCGCTCCGCCAACCGAGGCAAACCGCCCGCCGCGCATCCGCGCCAGCCCTCCCGAAGTGCTGATCCAGAGAGCGCCTTCGCGATCCTCCATCAACCCATCAATCAGATCGCTCGGCAACTGCGGCGTGCCGGCATGCGTATACACCTCGAACTCCACACCGTCGAAGCGCACCAGGCCGCCCTCAGTTGCGATCCAGAGAAAGCCATCCTGCCCCTGCACCATCGCGTGCACAGTGTTCTGCGGAAGCCCCGAGTCCGTCTGCCACGACTGGAAACCGTACTGCGTCAGCGCCGCATGCGGATCGAGCGCCCGCGCCCGCCCCGCGCTCAGCGCGATCCCCACTCCGCACAACACGAGCGCCGTTGGCAGCCTGACCATGGTGAGAAAGTTCTTGAAGAGATGCTAAATCGCGAGGACCGCGATTCCTACGATTTTGTCGCGGATCGCCGTTCTCCGCTGGGTCCGTTGTCGGCGGCCTTCTTCACATGCACCTTTTCCGCCGCGGCCGGCCCAATCGTGAACGCCCCCATCGGCGTCTCAATCGCCACCGTCTGGTCGTAATTCCGCCGCACCACCTTCACCGTTCCGCCCGGCTCGATGCCCGTCTGATGCAGAAACCGCAGCAGCTTCGGATCGCGCTCGAACAGGCTGGTGACTCTATACTGCGCGCCCTCGGCAGCGTCGGCCAGGGGACGAACCCCGCGCCGCAGCCGCTTCTCCGGTGTCTCCGGCAGCACGGCATTCCCGTGGGGACACGTGCCCCGCTCGCCCAGCTTCTTCATCAGCAGGGCTTCAAATGCCGGCGAAACCGCGTGTTCCAGCCGCTCTGCCTCGTCGTGCACCTCGTACCACGGCATGCCGAACATCTCCGACAGCATGCGCTCAATGAGGTGGTGGCGAAGCGCCGTGCGATACGCCACTTCGCGGCCTTCGTCCGTCAGCCGCACCACGCCGTCGGCCTTGACCTCGACGAATCCGTCGCGCTTGAGCCGCCGCAGCGCCATCGACACCGCCGGCGGCGACACCTTCAGCCAGTGCGCCAGGGTCGCCGAGATCACCGTCTGCCCCTCGCTCTCGGCCTCCAGAATCGCCTTGAGGTAGTCCTCTTTCGATACCGATATCGCCGTTGCGCTCGCCATCTCCCGGAAAGGTCCGCCTCCAGCTTACCGCCCCGCCGCCGCGGTCTGTTGTCCGACGTTGGCCGCGATCAGCCCGCGCAGTTCGTCCGCCTGGGCCGGCGTCAGCGCCCGCTTCGGAATGGGAAGAAACTGCACCCTCGATGGGAAAAGCAGAATCAGGTTCTTCGATTCGCCGCTCTTCGCGATCGCGCTCCATCCAAAACGCGTCTCGGCATCGCGCGTCGCGCGCCTGGTATGCACGCCGTCTGCGCCGACGGTTACCGTGATCTCCAGGTTCAGATCCTGCAGTCGATGCAGCCTTCGCATCATGGACACGAGGCGAAACGGAATGGCGACGAGAAGAACGCCCATCGTGAGCAAAGCCATCGCCACAATCAGGTCGACGTTTCCGCCGGGGCTCGTGCCGAAATAAAGAAGCAATGAACCCAGGGCCACCAGGACCAGCCCAGTCACAACCGCTGGCCACGAGTACAGCCGGGAATAGATCCGGTATCGCAGCGTCCCCGCCCGCAGCATCGCCCGATAGCCTTCGGCGTATTCCTCCGGCGTTAATACGAAGGGAATTTGCATCGTCTCGCCCCGTCGGTTTTCCAGCCAGCCGTATCCTACCCGACTCCAGCCTCGATCGCGGCAATTTCCAGCGTCCCGCGGTCCTGTGGCCTTCTCGTACAATAACCAGAGCAAATTCCCTCGCGAAGGATTCCGTGTCGAATACCCCCGATTCCAGCCGAAAGCGCGTCCTCAGCGGCATGCGCCCCACCGGCAAACTCCACCTCGGCAACTACATGGGGGCCCTCCACAACTGGGTCCGCCTGCAGAACCAGCCCGATTACGAGTGCTACTTCTTCATCGCCGACTGGCACGCCCTCACCACCGACTACGCCGATCCCTCGCTCATCGCATCGAACCGCAGCGAAGTCATCCTCGACTACCTCGCCGCCGGGCTTGATCCCGAGAAGTCCGTCCTCTTCATCCAGAGCGACGTGAAGCAGCATGCCGAACTGCACCTGCTGCTCTCGATGATCACCTCCATCGGCTGGCTCGAGCGCGTGCCGACCTACAAAGAGCAGCAGGAAAACCTCAAAGACAAGGACCTGAGCACCTACGGCTTCCTCGGATACCCCCTCCTGCAGTCGGCCGACATCCTGCTTTACCAGCCTGCCTTCGTTCCTGTCGGGCAGGACCAGGCCGCTCACGTCGAGCTGACCCGCGAGGTCGCCCGCCGCTTTAACCAGTTCTACAAAGGCCCCGGCGGCGCTGAGATTCTTCCCGAGCCTCAGGTGCTGCTGACCCCCTCTCCCAAGCTGCCCGGCACCGACGGCCGCAAGATGTCGAAGAGTTACGGCAACACCATCCTGCTCACCGATCCCGAGGCGGAGATCCGCTCCAAACTCAAGACCATGGTCACCGACCCGGCGCGCGTCCGCCGCAAAGATCCCGGCAATCCCGACAAATGCCCCGTCGGCGATCTCCACAAGATCTTCTCCTCGCAGGACACTCTGGCAAAGGTCTACGACGGTTGCACCACCGCGGGCATCGGCTGCATCGAGTGCAAAGGCTGGGCCGCCGACGCCATCGTCGCCCATGTCGCTCCCATCCACGAGCGCCGCGCCCACCTCGAGCAGAATCCCGGCCTCGTCACCGAAATTCTCGCAGCAGGCAACCAGCGCGCCGCCGCCCGCGCCGAACAAACCATGCAGCAGGTCCGCTGTGCGATGGGCCTCGGCGGAGGCAACGCTCAATGACCGACGATATCCGCAACCCCGCAGAAAGCGAATCGCCCCAGCCCGCATCGGAAACTCCCGCGCAGCCCGCGCCTGCCGAAGAATCAAACCGCGAAGCGAGTCCCGTTGCTGAAAGCGAGAACCGCGAGGCTCCGGCTTCGGCGAAATCCGCCGCCAGGAAAGAAGAGGACAACGCCTTTCCTTTCTCGGTCACTGTGGGCCAGGTCTACGACGGCCCGCTCGATCTCCTCCTCGACCTCGTCCGCAAGCAGAACATCGACATCTACGACATCCCCATCGCGAAGATCACGGCGCAGTTTCTCGCTTACGTCGAGCACCTCAAGGCGTCCGACGTCGACACTGCCGGCGAGTTCATCTACATGTCGGCGCTGCTCATCCACATCAAGAGCAAGATGCTGCTGCCGCGCTCGCCCGCCGAAACCGCGGACGGGGAGGCCGAAGATCCCCGCCACGAGCTGGTCAATCGCCTGCTCGAGCACGAGCGCTTCCGCAACGCCGCGCAGATGCTCCAGCAAAAGCGCCAGCTCGAAGAAGCGACATGGACCAACCCCGGCATCCGGGAGTTCCAGAAAGCCGGCGAAGACGATCAGGACATCGCCGCGGATACGCTGGACCTGGTCCGGGTCTTCCGCGAGATTCTGGAGCGCGCCAGGAACCGCCCGATCCTCGACGTCAGCGAGGATACGATGACCGTCCGCCAGATGATCGACTTCGTCCGCCGACGGCTGATGATGGAAGACCGGCCCGTGGGCTTGTCGAAGCTGCTCTCGAACGCCCGCTCGGTTCAGGCCGTTGTGGCCATGTTCCTGGCCATGCTGGAGCTGGTCCGGCTGCAGGCCGTCCTGCTTCGCCAGGATCGCGAGTTCAGCGAGATCTACATCAAGAAGAACACCGACTTCGAGCAGATCGTCACCGACCACCTCAACGTCCAGGACGACTGGCGGTAGCGTGATGAAGGCTGGGCTCATCGTCGGGTCCGCCGCACTCTGCTTCTCTCTCAGCTGCCCGTCTCTGGCCGCGCGCAACTCCAGCCCCAGCCCGTCGACCACCCCCTTCATCGTCGTCGATCAGTTTGGCTATTTGACGAATGCTCGAAAGATCGCCGTTCTCCGCGATCCGGTCGCCGGCTTCGACAGCCAATCGCACTTCACGCCGGGCAAGGTCTGCCAGGTCGTCGATACGGAAACCGGCAAGGTCGTCTATGAAAAAGCGCCCGTTGCCTGGCACGCCGGCGCGGTCGATCCCTCTTCGGGCGATCGTGCCTGGCAGTTCGACTTTTCCCGCGTGGTCGCGCCGGGCCGCTATGTCATTCGCGACAAGAAAACCGGGTATGAGTCGGCGCCCTTCTCCATTGCGCCCAATCTCTATAAGCCGATCCTGGTGCAGGCGGTGCGCATGCTCTACTACCAGCGCGCCGGCTTTCCCAAAGACGCGCGCTATGCGGGCGCGGGCTGGGCCGATAAAGCCAGCCACATGGGCCCCGGACAGGACGCAGAGGCACGCCTCTACAACGCCAAAGACGATCCCTCGACCGCCCGCGATCTGCACGGCGGATGGTTCGACGCCGGCGACTTCAATCGCTACACCCGCTGGAGCGGCGACTACGTCGTGGGCCTGCTGCACGCGTACAACGAAAACCCCGCTGCCTTCACCGACGATTTCAACATCCCCGAATCCGGCAACGGCATTCCCGATCTGCTCGACGAAGTGAAATGGGAGATCGACTGGCTGAAACGCATGCAGAGCGACGATGGCTCCCTGCAGTCGGTGCTCGGCTCCGCTTCAGGCAGTCCGCCCTCGGCGGCAACGGGGCCGAGTTTCTATGGCCCGGCCACCACGTCGGCCACCTATGCGGGCGCTGCAGCCTTCGCTTATGCCGCGAAAACCTACGGGCAATTTCCAGTCTTCCAGGCATTCGCCGCCGATCTGAAGATCCGGGCAATCCGGGCCTGGCAGTGGGCTCAGGCGCATCCCCACGTCCTCTTCTACAACAACGATCCGCGCGATCACTCGGTGGGGCTCGCAGCCGGCCAGCAGGAAGTCGACGATTACGGGCGCGAGATGGGAGCCGTCGCCGCCGCCGTCTACCTCTTCGATCTCACCGGAGACGCGCAGTACCGCGACTACATCGACGCGCATTACCAGGACAACCGGATCTTCACTCATCACCAGACGCTCGATTTCGACTACCCGCAAACCGCGCCGCTGGTCTACTACGCCAGCCTGCCGGGGGCGACGCCTTCGGTTTCGTCCGCCATCCGCACCGCTTTTGCGCGAGGATTCGAAGAGGATGGCTGGAACGCCGCAGACAGCGATCCCTACCGCGCGCATATCTCCGCCTACGTGTGGGGCAGCAGCGCGACGAAAGCGAACCACGGAAACATCTTTGCCGACGAAGCGCTCTATGGCCTGGGCAGCCACAGCCCGGCTGACGCGATGAGCGCCGCGGAGGGCTATCTGCACTATATCGACGGCGTCAATCCGCTGGGCAAGGTCTATCTGTCGAACATGAAAGCCTTCGGCGCGAGCAACTCGGTCGACCACTTCTACCACACCTGGTATGCCCACGGCAGCGCGCTGTGGGGCAGCGTGCGCGATTCGAAGTTCGGCCCTCCGCCCGGATACCTCGTGGGCGGCGCCAATCCTGCATATACCTGGGCGAAAGTCTGCCCGAGCTCCATCTTTCACTGCGGAGAGAAGCCGCCGTCACCACCCGTCGGCGAACCGGCGCAGAAGGCCTACGTGGACTTCAGCGACGGCTGGCCGCTCGACTCGTGGGAAGTGACGGAACCATCCGTTTCCTACCAGACGGCCTATATCCGATTGCTGGCCAGATTCGTCCAGTAAACGGACGGCCGATCATGCAAAAATTTTCTACCGTTAGGTTTTCTCCAGGTACCTTGTTTTCTATTAGGTGGGAAAACCGCTTGAGGGCTCTGAATGCTAACTCCTTCAAGCCGTGGTACGTTTCAAGGTCCCCAAAAGGGGCTCTTCCGGAGCCAGCGAATGGAAACAAGGTAGTTCGCCGAGGGCCTCAAGGCCGGTGAGGTGAGAGGCGGCCAGGTCAACCGGCCGTCAGAGGTACGCCGGCCGGGGAAGAACCTGCCGCCGATCGGCGCGTGGGGGCGAATTATCAAACATCCAAATCCGTATCCGGCCTGGGCCGGGCCAAAGGAAAAAGCCCTGCTCGACTGAACAGGGCTTTCTCCAGTTTCAGAATAAGTTGCTCCGCATGGGAGAACAAGGAAAATCAGACCGGCAGACAGTACGAAAGTAAGGAGCCGATCTAACTTCGCCGATACCCCACATCTGCCAAACCCTGCCCGATGTGGGGCACTCCGCACCCTGCTCTTAGAAGTCGAATCGCAGCGAGAACTGCTGCTTGCGCGACTGCACTAATTGCGAGTTGTAAATACCGAACGCCGATCCGCTGGTCACGGCTGTATTCAGTCCTCCGTTGCTGCTGATCGGGCTGGTATCGAAGCGCGCCGAGTTCGTGATGTTGAAGACCTCCCATGCGAACCGGAACGCGCTGGCGTCGTGAATCTTCCAGGCCTTGGCCAAACTGGCATCGGGCTCCAGATAGCCGTCGCCGCGGAAGTAGTTCCGGCTCCCGCCCTCACCGGGGTAGGGGAACCGAATGGGACTGCCGGTGGCGATGCCATTATTCAGCGTATCCGGATCGGCAAACGCCTCCGGCAGGCCGTTCACCAGGTGCTTGTGCATTTTGATCGGCCCCGTCACCACGGCGGGAGTCTCCTGCTGGTAGTTGGTTGCGTAGGCCAGGGGCGGCACTACGGTGAACGGCAGTCCGCTGGAAACGCGGATAATGCCCGACAGCGTCCAGCCGCCGATGAAGGCGTTCTCCCAGCCATTCGCGCTGGAAGCGTACTGCGCGCCGGTGCCGAACGGCAACTGATAGATCACATCGCCGGTCAGCAGGTGATGCGTATCGAAATCAGAAACCGCGCGGCTGGTTTTGGGATTGAAGCTGTTGGTGATGAAGCCGAAGCTGTTGGTGGTGAACTCGCTGGCCCGCTCCGTATCCGACCCGATGTCCATCGACTTCGAGAAGGTGTAGCTCAGGTCCAGATCGAGCCCGGTGTTACTTTCCTTGCGCAGCGTCAACTGAGCAGCGTTGTAGGCGCTGGATCCAATCGACGACCACGCATAGAGCGACGAGAACTGCCGCTGGTAGAAGCGGGTGGTGACGTTGCCGTTGGAGTCCTCATAGGGACCGCAGCCCAGGCCGCCGACGCTGGGGTCGCAGTACGCGTCGAGCACCACCAGGCCGTAGGAGTCGTTGCCCACCACGGCGTTCGGCGCATAGACGTTGGTGTAGATGTTCTGCGTTGCGCTCAGGCCCGGCGACGCCAGGTACGGGAACATGTCTTCCCAGTACGCGATGGGCTGGACCGTGGACTCGCCCGCGTAGGTGGCCTGGGCCAGAAGCGCGCCAGCCTTGAAGTAGTCCATCCCCGACTTGGGATCGACCAGGTCCAGCGGCTCGGCCAGATCGAGCTGCTGCAGCAGATGGCGTCCGAAGGTTCCCACGTAATCGGCTTCGAGCGAGAAAGCGTGCGGTAACTCTCGCTGAATCGAGAGATCCGTGGCAATCGTGTACGGGGTCTTGATCTTGCTGTCGACGCCCCAGGTAATGGCGAGCCCGTTGTAGATGTTGTTCGGCGGCGTGAAGGGGTACTGAATGGTGGAAGGAATGCTCACGCCCTTCAGCGGGGGAAGCGAGGTCAGGCTGGTATACCGCGGCGCGTTGTCGACGGAATACTGGCCGGCCGGGTTGGTGATCGAGGTGGTCAGGCCGAAGGATCCAAACGTCGCGAAGGTGTCGACGATGCCCTGGCCGAAGTGGTCGTAATACATGCCGACGCCGGCGCGGATCGAGGTTTTGCTGTTGGGTGCGTAAGCGACGGCGAGGCGGGGAGCAATGTTCGTCGACTGCATACTCCAGTACGACGGCTTTCCGTTCGCTTTTCCCGAAGGCGCAAACGAGAGATCGGGCTGGTCCACGACGCCCTGCGTTGCTTCCAGCGCCCGAGTGGCAAACCAGGTGTGCGTGTCGATGGTGGGCTGCACCTGGTTCCCATGGGTTTCATACGGAGGCTGGAGCAGAACCTGGCGCAGGCCGAAGGTGACGGTGAGGTTGGGCCGCACCTTCCACTGGTCCTGAATGTAGTACTCGAATTCCTTGTTGAAGTAATTCAGGGTTACGGGGGCGCCGGGGGCGGCAGCGTTGCCCGATTGGCCGCCCGGCTGCACGTTGAAGTTATATTGCCCGGCGATATAGGGGATCAGTCCAACGGTCGTCCCGACGACCTGGCTGTAGTTGGTGGCGTCGCCGGAATCGACCGCGGGCTGTCCGAAAGCGCCGGGATCGAGATCGCTGCCCGAATCCGCAATCGATCCGCCGCCGGCCAGCCACTGAATGTTCGTGTCGGCGTTGCCGTAGGAGGTGCCGTTCGAGCTGGAGAAGTTGGTGATGAGGCGCAGATCGCCGCCGTAGGACAGGGTGTGGTTGCCGTGGGTCCAGCTCTGGTTGTCAATGAAGTTCTGGACGGGCACGTGGACGGCGGTCGTGCAGGTCTCAGCGGTAGGCCGAGACAGGGTGCGGAACGAGGTAACGTACGCGCCGCAATCGGTTCCCGACTGCGCGAAGCCCTGGCGAATGAAGCCGTAGCGGAAGTCGTTCACCAGATGGTTCGTGATCTCCCATGTGTCGCCGGCGCCGAGACCTTTGGTGTTATCGCGGATGGTGTACTCCGGCGGCTGACCTGGGAACCACACGGGATCGTCGGTGGTGTCGTCCTGGAGGTTGCCGCGGAAGAAGAGCTGATGCCTCTGCACCGGATCCCAGTCGAGCCGGACGATGGTGGTATTGAGGTTCTGGGGATTCGGCGATGAAAAGCTGAAAGATCCGTTGTTCACGCCATCGCCCAAACCGGCGCCATTGGCGGTCGGGTAGGTGCTCAGGAGGGTGAGAATGTTCGGATCGACGCCGGGGCCCCAGGGGCAGGTTCCGTTGCCTGTGCATTTAGGATCGGTGGCCGCGATCTGCGCCGGCGTCTGCGTGACATTTTGTCCGTTGCTGGTGTAGACGATGTTCCCGTTCTTCCAGGACTGGGTGGGGACCAGCTGGGTCTGCTGCGCATTTTCGCGGATGTGCGAGGCTTCGTAGTTGCCGAAAAAGAACAGCTTGTCCCTGAGCACGGGGCCACCCACATCGCCGCCGTAGGTGTTGCGGATGTATTTGCCCGGCTGATTCGGCAGTCCGCTGGAGGCCTCGGCATTTTTGTTGAAGAAATCGTTGGCCGCGGTATTGGTGTTGCGGTTGTACTCGTAGAGCCCACCGTGGAAGTGGTCGGTGCCGCTCTTGGTGACGAGGTTGGCCTGGGCGCCGGCAGCGCGTCCCTGGTCGGAATTGGCCATACCGGTCATGACGCGGAACTCGTCGATGGAATCGAGCGTCTCGCGGAGCACGCCGGTAAAGGCAAATCCGTTGCGCTGATCGTTGTCGTCGAGGCCGTCCATGGTGATGTTGTCCTGGTCGGAGCGCACGCCGTTCACCGTGCCCGTGCGGCTGTCGCTATCGGTATCGACGTAGTGGCCCAGGTAGAGCACGCCGGGCTGGAGGCTGAGCAGATCGGGGACGTTGCGGTCGATCATGGGCAGGGACTCGATTGCCTTTGTATCGAGCGCATTGCCCAGGGTGGCGTCGGAAGTGTTGAGGGTTTGCGCTTCCGACGACACGTTCACGGTCTCAGAAGCGGCCTTCACGCTCATCCTGAAATCGATGGCGGCGGGCTCGCTGACCAGCAGATTTCCGACTTTGCTTTGATTGGCAAAGCCCTTCGCGCTCGCGGTCACCGTCCAGGTGCCGGGATTGAGCTGCGCGAACTGATACTCGCCGCGCCCGTTCGTGGTCGTGTTGAGCACCTGGCCGGTCGCCTGGCGGGTGATGGTTACCGAGGCTCCCGGCACTACGCTGCCGCTGGAATCCGTCACTACCCCACTGAGGGCCGTTGTTGCCTGTTGGGCCGATACCAGGGGAACAAAGAAACACACCGCCATTGCAGCGATGGCAATCGCCGCCCATACCTGTCGTTTCACTACAGCCTCCAAAGAATCTTGCGGTACGCGTTAGGACTGAAAATGCAACGTGGCATTTCGGTGAGGTCGAGACGGCTGCCCTCTGTGGGTCCGCAAGCGGTTCAGGCAAGGTCACGGCCAACTTCGTTGTCTGTTTCCTTCAGCGCGGTTCTTCTTCTGTCAGGGACAGAAAGGCACATCGAATTGTTCCACTCGCCGGGTTTCGGAACTGAATCCTGGTTTCACCGGAGATTTCAGAAGTATGAATTCAATACGGATGACGCGTCAAACCGGTTCCCGGACGGCGAGCACGGGGGGAGCGACGCCGGCCCTGGAGCGGCGCAGCTCCGGAGACCGCTTTTCGGACGTAAGTTCCAGCAGATGAGGGGGTTTCCGAGGTCTAAACTTCAGTCACTTGTATTCATAGTCTGTTCATCGTACGTTCATGCGTGCCCCCAAACCTCGCTGCTAGCGTGGCTGAACCACACCTCCCCAACCCAGCGAGGAGCCACAATCTCATGAATGACGTAGCCGTTGTCGCCGCTTCCCCAGCAGAAGCAGGATCGTTACTCGACCAGAAATTGAAGAAGTCTCCCGGGCGCCTCGGGATGATGATTTTCGGGGTTGTCCTCGTGGCCGGCCTCGGCTACGTCGGCGCGCAGCTCGCCAAAGATCTCTCGGGCGTCCACATCCTGACCGCCTGGCCGTATCTTCTGCTCGGCATCGCGCTGCTCATTGCGCTCGGCTTTGAATTCGTCAACGGCTTCCACGACACCGCCAACGCGGTCGCGACGGTCATTTACACGCACTCGCTCGAGCCGCACGTGGCTGTGGTCTGGTCGGGCTTGTGGAACCTGATCGGCGTGCTCACCTCCTCGGGCGCGGTCGCGTTCTCGATCCTGTCGCTGCTGCCGGTCGAGCTGATCCTTCAGGTGGGCAAGGGGGCCGGATTCGCCATGGTCTTCTCGCTGCTCATCGCCGCCATGATCTGGAACCTGAGCACCTGGTGGTTCGGCCTGCCGGCATCGAGCTCGCACACGCTGATCGGATCGATCATTGGCGTCGGCATCGCGAACCAGCTCATGAGCCCGCATTCCGGCACCAGCGGCGTCGACTGGGGCCAGGCCGCGAACGTTTTCAAGGTCCTGCTCATCTCCCCGCTGGTCGGCTTCGGCGGCGCCGCCCTCCTCCTGCTCATTCTGAAATTCGTCATCCGCGACCCCGCTCTTTACCAGTCGCCCAAAGGCGACGAACCGCCGCCGTTCTGGATCCGCTGCCTGCTCATCCTCACCTGCACGGGCGTCAGCTTCGGCCACGGCTCCAACGACGGGCAGAAGGGCATGGGCCTCATCATGCTCATCCTCATCGGCACGGTTCCCACGGCCTACGCTCTCAACCACGCCATCGGCTACGACCAGGTGCAGAACTTCGCCGCCGTCTCGCAGCAGACCGACCAGGTTCTCTCGGCCTACATCACCCCCGGCGCCAACGTGAACGGCGACCCGCGCGAAGCCCTCACCGATTACATCCGCACCAAGGAATTCAACTTCAACACCATGCTCTCGCTGCGAGCGATGGTGGAAGAGGTCGACAAGGAAGTGGTTGGCTACAAGACGCTCGCCAATGTTCCCGCCGGCCAGCAGCAGAACATCCGCAACAACATGTACGTGGTGAGCGAAGCGATGCGCATCATGGCCAAGAGCGGCCAGCCGCACTTTACCGCAGCCGACAACAAGGTCCTGGGCAACTATAAGAAGTGGCTCGACGGCTCCACGAAGTTCATCCCGACGTGGGTCAAAGTTGCCGTCGCTCTGGCGCTCGGCCTCGGCACCATGGTCGGCTGGAAGCGCATCGTGGTGACGGTCGGCGAAAAGATCGGCAAGGAACACCTGACCTACGCGCAGGGCGCCGCTGCGGAAATCGTCGCCGCCGCCACCATCATCGGCGCGGATCAGTTCCACATGCCGGTCTCCACCACTCACGTGCTCTCTTCGGGCGTGGCCGGCACCATGACCGCCAACGGCAGCGGACTCCAGCTCTCCACCATTCGTAACATCGCCATGGCCTGGGTCTTCACCCTCCCGGCCGCCGCGCTGCTCGCCGGTGGAATCTTCTGGCTCATGCGCCAGTTCGTGTAATCCACATCCCCGATCCCAATCACAACGGCACCTTCTGTAGTATCGAGAAGGTGCCGTTTTTCCTTTTGCGCGGCACGGTTGACCCCACGCATCGATGAGTCTGAAAGCCCGCATTGAAGCCGTCATCTACGCCGCCGAAGAGCCGGTAACGCTCGCGCAGCTCACCGCGCTTTTCCGCGAAGAAGCCCTGGCCGCGCGCGCGGAGCGCCTGGCCGCAGAGGCTCCCACCGAGTCCGCCGCGGATGCCAAAGGGACGGCGCGCGATTTTGCCGGCGAGCCGCAATCGGCCCCGGAGCCAGCGGCTTCCGGCGTAGACGAGACCCCGAAGGCGCAGGTCCCGGCCGATAGCGCCGCACCCGAGCCGGCTGCGCCGGAGTCGCTCGATCCGGAAGT
>DATJTG010000230.1:0-2223 GCA_035503555.1 Acidobacteriaceae bacterium
TCCCGTTTCCGCCTTCGCGAAAGCCACAGTCTTTTGGCAGCCTGGTTTTCCAGCAGCCGATTCTCCGGCGCCCGATGAGGCAGCGCTGCGGGCTGCGCTGCCCGGCGCGGATTTTGCAGACGCGACACAACTGAGCGCGGCGCTGGCAGAGCCGGATACGAATCTTCTCGTGCTGCCGTACGGGTCGGCGTGGCCGGAGGCGGACTGGGATTCGATCCTGCGCTACCTGGACCGCGGCGGCAACCTGATGGTTCTCGGCGGCAAGGCGTTCACGCGCGCGGGCTACCAGGATGCGAGCGGATGGCATCTGCGCTCCCCCAGCACCGCTCAGACGCTGGAACTGTTCATCGATGGGTACCAGGAAACTCCCGGCTCCGAGGCGCTGACGTTCGCGCCAAATGAGGACGTGTTCCCGCGACTGCCGGCGTTTGGGTGGAAGCGGGCGTTCAGTCCGGTGGTGCGGCTGAGCGTGGTGAACTACGACTCCAGCGGCGGCGCCACCGGCGGCGAGGATATGGACCTGACCACGCTGGCCTGGGGCGAGCGGGACGGGCACAAGCTGGCCGCGCCGGTGATGGAGCTGGATCACAACGCGAATTGCTTTGTGGGTGGGCGATGGATTCTGCTGGCCTGCGAACCGGACGCGGAATTCTTCAGCAACACGAAACTGCTATCGATGCTGGCGGCGCTGGCCGTGCGCAAGAATGATCGATTCACGTTCCGGCCGCGCGTGCCGCTGTTTCTTCCCGGCGAGGCGCTGGAGTTTCAACTGACATGGCCTGATCCGCTGAACGCTCCCAGCCTGTCGCGCGATGAGGTTGGACCGCCCGAGCAGAGTGGGGCGGCCGAGCAACTCCATGTACGGGTGACGAGTGAGGATGGCGCGGTCCACTACGACGAATCGATCGCTGCGGACGCCGAGCATGCGATTACGCTGCCGCAGAGCGCAGCAGAGGGGCACGGATTCCACACTGTTGAAGCCACGCTGCTGCGTGATGGTCAGCGGCTGCGGACGTACTGGTCGGGATTCTGGATGCGGGACTGGAATTATCTGCTCTCCGGCCCGAAGCTGACCGTGGGCCGCGATTATTTCCAGCTAGACGGCAAGCCGCTGCCGGTCGTGGGCACCACCTATATGTCGGGTGACGTCTCGAGGCTCTACCTGCTGCTGCCGAATGCGTACGTGTGGGACCACGATATGGCGCTGATCCACGGCGAAGGGCTGGACATGATCCGCACCGGATTGTGGACGACGTGGCAGAAGCTGCTCGCGCCGAATGGGCAGATGAGCGAGGACGGGCTGCGCACGATTGAAGCGTTCCTGATGTGCGCGCGGCACAACGATCTGCCCGTGCAGTTCAATCTGTTCGCGTTTTATCCGGACACGTGGGGTGGCGAGAACGGCTATCTCGATCCGGTGGCGCTGCGGGCGGAGTCGCTCTACGCGCAGTCGCTGGTGGAGCGCTTCCATGCGGTGCCGTTTCTGGCGTGGGATCTGATCAACGAGCCCAGCGCCAACAAGAACGTGTGGCAGACACGGCCCGACTACGATCCGTTCGAGGAAGCGGCCTGGCGCAGGTGGATCGCCGAGCGCTATCCGGATCGCGCGAAGCTGTTGCATGACTGGGCGGAGCCGTCGCTCGGGATCGGGCGCGATCTGCAGGCGCAGCCGACGGCGCTCTCGCCGGAGATTGCGGCGCAGGATCCGCTGGCGCTGCCCAAAGCCGAGGCGTTCAACGGCGATGCCGTGCGGAGCGGATTCAATCCGCTCAAGCAGTATGACTATGCGCTGTTCACGCAGTGGGTGTTTTCCGGCTGGGTGCAGCGGATGCGGGACTTGATTCGCGGAACGGGATCGCAGCAGCTGATCACCGTCGGGCAGGACGAGGGTGGCGTGGCCGGACGGCTTTCGCCTGCGTTCTATTCGCCGCTGATCGATTTCACGGCCGATCACGCCTGGTGGGATTACGACGCGATCCTGTGGGCTGCGCTGGCGCCGAAGTTCCCAGGCAAGCCGATGCTGCTGCAGGAGACGGGGGAGCAGCGGCGGCTGACGCTGGACGATCACCTTCGATTCAGCGCCGAGGTGGAGGGACGGCAGCTGGAGCGGAAGATCGCGATCTCGTTCGCCCAGGGAGCGGGGGCGCTGGAGTGGGTGTGGAACGTGAATGCCTATATGGCGAATGACAACGAAGTGCCGATCGGAGCGGTGCGGCCGGACGG
>DATJTG010000231.1:0-2223 GCA_035503555.1 Acidobacteriaceae bacterium
TCCCGTTTCCGCCTTCGCGAAAGCCACAGTCTTTTGGCAGCCTGGTTTTCCAGCAGCCGATTCTCCGGCGCCCGATGAGGCAGCGCTGCGGGCTGCGCTGCCCGGCGCGGATTTTGCAGACGCGACACAACTGAGCGCGGCACTCGCAGAGCCGGATACGAATCTGCTGGTGCTGCCCTATGGATCGGCGTGGCCGGAGGCGGACTGGGGCGCGATTCTGCGCTACCTGGATCGCGGCGGAAACCTGATGGTGCTGGGCGGCGAGGCGTTCACACGCGCGGGCTACCGGGATGCGAGCGGATGGCATCTGCGATCGCCCAGCACCGCGCAGACGCTGGAACTGTTCATCGATGGGTACCAGGAAACGCCCGGCTCCGAGGCGCTGACATTTACGCCAAATGAGGACGTATTCCCGCGGCTGCCGACGTTTGGGTGGAAGCGGGCGTTCAGTCCGGTGGTGCGGCTGAGCGTGGTGAACTACGACTCCAGCGGCGGGGCCACCGGTGGCGAAGATATGGACCTGACTACGCTGGCCTGGGGCGAGCGTGACGGACATAAGCTGGCAGCGCCGGTGATGGAGCTGGATCACAACGCGAATCGTTTTGTGGGTGGGCGATGGATTTTGGTCGCGTGCGAACCGGACGCGGATTTCTTCAGCAACACGAAACTGCTGTCGATGCTGGCGGCGCTGGCCGTGCGCAGGAACGACCGTTTTGCCTTCCGGCCGCGACTGCCGCTCTTTCTGCCCGGCGAGGCGCTCGAGTTTCAACTGACATGGCCCAATCCACTGAGCGCTCCCAGCCTGTCGCGCGAAGAGGGTGGGGCACCCGAGCAGGGTGGGGCGGCCGATCAGCTGCGCGTGCGGGTGACGAGTGAGGATGGCGCGGTCCACTACGACGAATCGATCTCCGCGGACGCTGAGCATGCGATCACGCTGCCGCAGAGCGCGGCGGAGGGGCGAGGATTCCACACTGTTGAAGCCACGCTGCTGCGTGATGGTCAGCCGCTGCGGACGTACTGGTCGGGGTTCTGGATGCGGGACTGGAATTATCTACTCTCCGGCCCGAAGCTAACGGTCGGCCGCGACTATTTCGAGCTGGACGGCAAGCCGCTGCCGGTCGTGGGCACCACCTATATGTCGGGTGACGTCTCGCGGCTCTACCTGCTGCTGCCGAATGCGTACGTGTGGGACCACGATATGGCGCTGATCCACGGCGAAGGGCTGGACATGATCCGTACCGGATTGTGGACGACGTGGCAGAAGCTGCTCGCGCCGAACGGGCAGATGAGTGAGGACGGGCTGCGGACGATCGAGGCTTTCCTGATGTGCGCGCGGCACAACGATCTGCCCGTGCAGTTCAACCTCTTCGCGTTCTATCCGGACACGTGGGGTGGCGAGAACGGCTATCTCGATCCGGTGGCGCTGCGCGCGGAGTCGCTCTACGCGCAGTCGCTGGTGGAGCGCTTCCATGCGGTGCCGTTTCTGGCGTGGGATCTGATCAATGAGCCCAGCGCCAACAAGAACGTGTGGCAGACACGGCCCGACTACGATCCGTTCGAGGACGCCGCGTGGCGCCGATGGATCGCCGAGCGCTATCCGGATCGCGCGAAGCTGCTGCATGACTGGGCGGAGCCGTCGCTCGGCATCGGACGCGATCTGCAGGCGCAGCCGACGGCGCTCTCGCCGGAGATTGCGGCGCAGGATCCGCTGGCGCTGCCGAAGGCCGAGGCGTTCAACGGCGATGCGGTGCGCAGCGGCTTCAATCCGCTCAAGCAGTATGACTATGCGCTGTTCACGCAGTGGGTGTTTTCCGGCTGGGTGCAGCGGATGCGGGACTTGATTCGCGGAACGGGATCGCAGCAGCTGATCACCGTCGGGCAGGACGAGGGTGGCGTGGCGGGACGGCTTTCGCCTGCGTTCTATTCGCCGCTGATTGACTTCACCGCCGACCACGCCTGGTGGGACTACGACGCGATCCTGTGGGCTGCGCTGGCGCCGAAATTCCCGGGCAAGCCTATGCTGTTGCAGGAGACGGGCGAGCAGCGGCGGCTGACGCTGGACGATCACCTTCGATTCAGCGGCGAGGTGGAGGGACGGCAGCTGGAGCGGAAGATCGCGATCTCGTTCGCCCAGGGAGCGGGGGCGCTGGAGTGGGTGTGGAACGTGAATGCCTATATGGCGAATGACAACGAAGTGCCGATCGGAGCGGTGCGGCCGGACGG
>DATJTG010000232.1:0-8755 GCA_035503555.1 Acidobacteriaceae bacterium
CGCCGACCCCGCCATCCGCGTCCACTGGCTCTCGCTCGGAGAGCTGTCGCGCCTGATCGATATGTTCCACAAAGAAGACGTCACCCAGGCAGTCATGGCCGGCCAGGTGAAGCACAAGCAGATTTTCTCGAGCATCCGGCCAGACTGGCGCCTCGCCAAGCTGCTCCTCAATCTGCGCACCCGCAACACCGACATGCTTCTAGGCGCGGTAGCCAAAGTGCTGGCCGACGAAGGCATCGAGCTGATCCCCTCGACCGCGTATCTTGAGCCGCTGCTCGCGGCACCGGGCGTCCTCACCGCCCGCGCGCCCAACGGCGCCGAGGCCAAAGACATCGCCTACGGCCGCGAGGTTGCTCGCCATCTGGCGGCGTACGATCTCGGCCAGACGGTCGTTATCGCCGCGCAGGCCTGCGTTGCCGTCGAAGCCATGGAGGGCACCGACGCGACCATTGAGCGGGCCGGCGCGATCATGCGCACGCTGGGCGATCCCACCGACGATCCCGCGTCGACGTTGGCGCGCTCGCTTACCGTGGTAAAGGTCGCCAAGCCCAAACAGGACCTTCGCTTTGATGTTCCCGTCATCGGCGTCGGCACCATCGAGGCCATGCGCGCCGCCGGTGCCACCTGCCTCGCCGTCGAAGCCGGCCGTACCCTTCTCTTCGATCGCGACGCCCTCCGCGCCCAGGCCGACGCCTCCGGCATTGCGGTCATCGCCGTGGAAATCGCATAATGGTGGGCACGCGCCCGAGCCCCGGCTCGGCTGAAGTCTTTTGATTCTCTGGCCCCCGAGAGTGCGATCCAACGCACCGCGATAACGACGTCCTCATCCTCACAAACACTCTTTCGATTGAAATCCCGGCACGACCCGTCGTGCCCACCGCCCTCGAGGGAACACCAAAGGAGAATCCCCAATGTCGAAGTTTTCCATCATCGCTCTGTCGGTTGTCGCCGTGCTCGTCGTCGCTGGATACACCGTTCAGCGCGCTTTTGCCGGCGACAATGCGCCCATGCCGGAAGTGGGCCAGACCGCGCCCACCTTCACTCTTCCCAACCAGGAAGGGAAGCCCATTGCGCTCGACAGCTACAAGGGCAAGTGGGTCGTCCTCTACTTCTATCCGAAGGACATGACCAGCGGCTGCACCATTGAGGCGCACAACTTCCAGCGTGATCTTGACAAGTATCAGGCGCTCAACGCGGTCATCCTCGGCGTCTCGGTCGATACGGTCGACAGCCACAAGCAGTTCTGCACGAAGGATTCGCTGAGCTTCACGCTGCTGGCCGATCCTGACAAGAAGGTCGTGGAGCAGTACGGCTCGCTCGGGAACTTCGGCACCATGCAGATCGCGATGCGGAATACGTTCCTCATCGATCCCAGCGGAAAGATCGTGAAGGTGTATACCAAGGTAGATCCCAACGTCCACAGTGCCGATCTTTTGTCTGAGCTGAACACCCTCGAAGGCAAGAGCTAATCTGCGCGGCCTTGCGCAAAAGAAAACAGGGGGCGATTGCCCCCTGTTTCTGTCTACCGCAGGCGCGTGCCACCGCGCACGCAGCACTATTCCACTTTGTACGAACCTTTCCCCCACGCAAACTGCACGCTCGGTTTGCACGCCGGATCCGGCACCGGGGGATTTTTGTCCGTCTCGAGGCTCGGGTAATGCATTACTCCTGCAAATGTGACCGTCGTCTGCCCTGACTCCTGTCCCTTGGCCTCCGGCAGCACCGCAAACACCATCCGCCCATCGGCGTTCGTCTTCGGGTGCATCGTCCGCGTGTCGCCCAGCGTCGTGGTATCCACCTTCAGCGCGGTGTTTGCTGGAAATCCCGTGCCCTCCACCAGCACCATCGCCGCATCCTTCACGCCCAGCATCACCTGCAGGCGGCAGCCCTGATCTTCCTGCGCGAGGGGAAACGGGACCGCGCTCGCTGCCGCGCCATTCTTTTCCGTGTCGCCCACCAGGGCTACGCGGATCGCCTCTCCCTGCGCGGCGGTCGCCTGAACCTCAACGGGCTGGTTCGCCTGCATCGTTTGCGTGCACGCCGGAGCCAGCGGGGCGGCAGGCGCTGTACCGGGCGCGGCGGGCGTTGCGGCTGCAGCTGAGGGCGTTCCACAGACGACGTTGCCGCGGGAGTCGAGCACCAGGCCGCTCATCACATGAACGGCTGGTTCTCCCAGCGGCCAGCGTACGAGGGTGAGACGTTCTCCGGGGCTGAATCCCGATCCGGTGATGTGATAGGTCAGCTGGGTGGCGCCGTCCGCGGCCTTTGTCCGTCCTGCTTCGGCCAGCGCGATCGACATCCCGGGCGTCGACATCTCCGGTCCCCACCGCGCCTCGATCGCGGCCAGCCGCATCGCCGCGTTGAGCGCTTCCTGCTGTTTCAATTGCGCCTGCTCAGCCGGCGTCAGCGTATGTGAGTCCGGAGGCAGATCGTGCAGCTGCAGGCTCGGGGGCGCCTCCCCCGATGGGGCGGCCTGCTGGGGCGGCTGGGCCGCCGGCTGGGTGCCTGTGTTCTGGGCCGCGAGACTGAGGCAAAGGGGAAGAGGACAGAGAAAGGCCGCCAGACGCCAGGCGGCTCGTGCCGATCGGGAAACCATACGTCTGAGCATAGTCGAAAAGCGCCGCGGCGCGACATGCTCCCGCGCCTCTCCTCCAACCTGGGCATGCCCGGGTGACGGATGCCCTCCCTTCCCTATCTAATGTCTGCAGCGAAGGTTTGGTTCCCATGAAAGCTCGTCCCACGTCTGCCGTCCTGTTCGCGCTCCTCGCGCTCTTTCTGTCTTTCGGAGTTCTGCCCGGCCTCACGTCTCACGCCACCGCACAGGCCGCTCCTCCAGCAAGCGAGCGCCAGCGGCTCATCCTCACCGACGGCAGCTACCAGATCGTCATGAAGTATGAAGTCCACGGCGATCGCGTTCGGTTCTTCAGCGCGGAACGTGACGACTGGGAAGAGATTCCCTACAACCTCATCGACTGGGACGCGACCAAAAAGTGGAATCAGGAGCATCAGCCCGGCACTGCGTCCCCCGCCGCCCCGGCCGTCAACCCTCAGCCCGGCAATCCGTCCGCCGGCCAGTCGCCCAACGCCGGCGAGACCGGCATGAGCGACGCGGCCAAAATCGATGCCGAGGCCGCCGCCGAACGCGCCGACCTCAGAGCTCGCGTTCCGCTGGTCGCCCCCGGCCTCCATCTGCCCGATCAGGACGGCATCTTCGTCCTCGACAATTACCAGAGCATCCCCGAGCTCATTCGCCTGGATCAGACCTCCGGCAACGTGAACCGTTCGGCCGCCCACAACGTCTTCCGCGTCGCCGTTGACTCGTTTCACGGCGCGCAGGAGCCTGTCCGCATCAATGGCCAGGCCGCCCCCGTCCGCCTCCACGTCAACGACCCCGTTCTCTACGTCGCTCTCGACAGCACCACTGCCGACGTCGCTCCCGAAGCCGCCATGATGGTCGACACTCATGGCGCGAGTTCCGTGAAGGACAAGAACCAGTACAGCTCCCCCGATAGCCGCTACGCCATCGTCCGCGTCGATGTGCGCCCCGGCGAGCGCGTCATCGGCGCCATCCGCATCAGTCGCCTCGGCAAGGCTACGCAGTCTGCCGATATTGTGCCTACCACGGCAGAAATCTTGCCCGGCCGGCACTGGATGAAGCTGACCCCGAAAGAACCCCTCGCCATCGGCGAGTACGCCCTCATGGAGATCCTCTCTCCCGGCGAAATCAACCTCGACGTCTGGGACTTCGGCGTCTCGCCTAACGCGCCCGAAAACAAGCACCCAATCACCCCGGTGAAGGATGGGGAAGAGTAGGGGCCACGGGCCCCTATTCTCCCCTTGCCTTCCCCCGAAAATCCGGCCATACTTGATCGTGCCCGCCTGGTTCGTCCAGCACACAATTCAAATTAAGGTGACGCAGAAATGTCCGCGAAGTACATTTTTGTGACCGGCGGAGTTGTATCCAGCCTCGGCAAGGGTCTTGCCGCTGCCTCCATCGGATCTCTTCTCGAAGCCCGCGGTCTCAAAGTCAACCTGATGAAGTTCGATCCGTACCTGAACGTCGATCCGGGTACGATGTCGCCGTTTCAGCATGGCGAGGTTTTCGTGACCGACGATGGCGCGGAAACCGACCTCGATCTCGGCCACTACGAGCGCTTTACCCACGCCAAACTCAGCCGCGACAACAACTGGACCACCGGCCGCATTTACGAGCAGATCATCCTCAAAGAGCGGCGCGGCGACTACCTCGGCAAGACCGTCCAGGTGATCCCTCATGTCACCAACGAGATCAAGAACGCGATGCGCAAGGTCGCAGCCGAAGGTGACATCACCATCGTCGAAATTGGCGGCACCGTCGGCGACATCGAATCGCTGCCGTTCCTCGAAGCGATCCGCCAGATGCGCCAGGAACTGGGCCGCGAGAACACCGTCTTCGTCCACGTCACCCTTGTTCCGTGGATCGGCGCCGCGCAGGAACTGAAGACCAAGCCGACGCAGCACTCCGTGAAAGAGCTGCTCTCGATCGGAATCCAGCCTGACATTCTGCTTTGCCGCACCGACCGGCATCTTTCCCGTGAGGTGAAGAGCAAGATCGCCCTCTTCTGTAACCTCGAGGATCAGGCCGTCGTGACGGCTCGCGACGTCGACTCCATCTACGAAGTGCCGCAGGCGTTCTCCGCCGAGGGCGTGGATCGGCTGGCGCTGAGATATCTGCACCTCGAGACGCCGGATGCGAAGCTCGAGCGGTGGACCGACCTCGTCCACCGCTGCTACAACCCGCGCGACGAAGTCTCGATCGCCATCTGCGGCAAGTACGTCGAGTACGAAGACAGCTACAAGTCGCTAAAGGAAGCGCTGATCCACGGCGCGCTCGCCGACAACCTGAAGCTGAGCGTTACGTGGATCGAGGCCGAGGGCCTCGAAGCACCTGGCTACGAAGAGCAGCTCCGCGGATACGACGGCATCCTCGTCCCCGGCGGATTCGGCAAGCGCGGCATCGAAGGCATGCTCAACGCGATTCGTTACGCGCGCGAGCACCGGGTTCCGTACTTTGGCATCTGCCTCGGCATGCAGACCGCGTGCATCGAGTATGCGCGCAACGTCTGCGGCTTGCAGGGAGCGAATTCCAGCGAATTCGATCCCGCGACCCCGCACCGCGTCATCTACAAACTGCGCGAGCTGACCGGCGTGGAAGAGATGGGCGGGACCATGCGCCTCGGCGCGTGGACCTGCATTCTGCAGCCCGGCTCGCTGGCGGCGAAGGCGTATGGGAAGACGGAAATCTCAGAGCGTCACCGTCACCGTTACGAATTCAACCGCGAATACGAGGCGCTGCTGACAGGCGCTGGATTGCAGATCACGGGCACGACGCCCGACGGAACCTACGTCGAGATCGTGGAGATCCCGGACCATCCGTTCTTCCTCGGCTGCCAGTTCCACCCCGAGTTCAAGTCGAAGCCGCTGGAGCCGCACCCGATCTTCTCGGCCTTCATCAAAGCCAGCTACGCAAACCGTACGATAAAGAAGTCCGAGGAGCCGGCAAGGATCGCGGTCGCGCAAGGCTAAGGACTACACCGCCGCCGGCGCGTGCACCGCAATCTCCATCTTCGGCGGACGCAGCAGCGTGTTGTGGATTAGGCACCCGTGCACCGCGCGATCTACCCCTTCGCGATCCGCATCGCTGCATTCGATCGGCAGTTCCACCTCGATCCGAATGTTGTCAACCCGCGCTGGATTCTTCACCTTGTCTGCGTGAACCCGGACGCGCGTGCCCTCTTTCGCCAGCCCATGGCGGCGCAGATAATCGGCCGCGTAATACGCAGCGCACGAGCCCAGTGACGCCAGCAGCAACTCCGGAGGCGTCATGCCCTCGTCGAACCCGCCATTTTCCGGAGGCTGATCGCTCACGATCGTGTGCTGCCGCGCCTTGATCTCAAACTGCACCGCACCCAAATGGTTCACCGTGATTTCCATGGCCCATTCCTCGAGCCCATCTTCCGCGTGTCGCCCGTCGGTTCTCCGTGACCGCGGTCACTGACGCTCCACGTCCGTCTCTTCTATTCAGGAAGCGGCGACGCCTGCGCCGCTCCGCCGTTCCTTCCTTTGCGCATCCCGCACCGCCGCCGCTGAAGAGGGTTCCATGCACTATCTCAATCGCGCCTGCCTTGAAGCTCTTACGCCTGAGGCTTTTCACGCGAACGAGCCCTATCCCTGGACCACGCTCGACCGCTCGCTCACGCCCGAAGGCTACGAAGCTCTGCGCGAAACCCTGCCCGACGTGCAGGCGTTCGATCGACAGGTCGGCAAGAAGCGCGGCTACGGCCAGGCCCCGCACGATCGCTATCTGCTGCACTACAGCCCCACCCTCGCCATCGCTCCGCCGTGGCAGGAGTTTTTCGCCGAGCTGCAGGGCCCCGTCTATCAGGACTTCCTCCGCCGCGTGCTCGGCCCGCGCACCTTTATCCCCACCTTCGAGTGGTATTACGCCTGGCAGGGCTGCGCCGTCTCGCCGCACTGCGACGCCGCCCGTAAGCTGGCCACCCACATTTTCTACTTCAATACCGATGCCGACTGGAGCCCGCAGTGGGGCGGCGAAATCCTCATCCTCGACTCCGAGCGTCGCTTCAAAGCCCACTCCGCGCCGCAGTTCGACGACCTGAAAGTTGCCGCTTCTCTCGAGCCGCGCGGCAACGGCAGCCTGTTCTTTGAGCGCACTCCGCACTCCTGGCACGGCGTCCGCCCGCTCGCCTGCCCGCCGGGACATCTGCGCAAACTCTTCATCGTCACCGTCAACGTGCCCAGCTTCCAGGTTTGGTGGCGCAAAGTGCGCGGCAAAGATCCTGACGGCTATCGCGTCGAAGCTGCATAACCTATACCCGCGCCACTATCATCCAATCAGCATGCCCGTCGCCGCTGAGCCCGTTCGTCGCGCGCGCCTCCTTCCGGCCGTCGCCCTTGCCATCCTGCTCGGAGCGCTCGGCGGCATCGCCGTTCTCACGCTGTTTCTGCATGCAGCGAAATCGGGCGTCTGGGATCGCCTTGCCTCCCTGGTTTCCGCGCGCACTACCCGCATTGACACCTCGCAGCCCACAGTGGTCACGCAGATCCGGCGTCTCGCCCGCCTCGAATCCGTCTCCTACTCCATGGACAAGATGGTTTCCGGCGACCGCGAGGGACGCATCCTGCCCGCCTTCCTCACAGGCGATCGCGTCATCCTCGAAGTCCATGGCGAAGCTACCGCCGGCGTCGACCTCAGTCAGCTCACGCCCTCCTCGGTCCAGGTCGCCGGCCGCACCGTTCACGTGCACCTGCCCGACGCGCAAATCTTCACCGTCGCGCTCGACGACGCGAAGACTCACGTCTATCAGCGCGAGACCGGATTGCTCGTGCCTGTCGATCCCAGCCTCGAAGGCGAAGTGCGCGAGCAGGCCGTGAACAACCTGCGCCAATCCGCCCTCACCTCCGGCATCCTGACGACCTCCCACCAGAACGCCTGCGCCACCGTGACCAAACTCCTCCTCGGCCTCGACTTCCAGCAGGTGGACTGCAACTGACCTCGCCTCCTGCACGCCAGGCGCTAAAGGCTATACGCTATTTCCGTGACCACTGAATTCGAGATCGGCCCGGTCCGCGTCGGCAGCAATCAGCTTTTCCTCATCGCCGGTCCCTGCGTCATCGAGAGCGAGAAGCACGTCCGCATCATGGCCGATGCCATCCAGCGCATCACGTCCGATCTCGGCATCGCCTCCATCTTCAAGGCTTCGTACGACAAGGCCAACCGCACGTCGGTCACAAGCTTCCGTGGCCCCGGCCTCGTGGAAGGTACAGCGATCCTGCGCCGCCTTGCCGAATCCACCGGCCTGCCCGTCCTGACCGACGTGCACGAGCCGGCCCACTGCGAAATCGCCGCCGCAGGCGTCGACGTCCTCCAGATCCCCGCCTTCCTCTGCCGCCAAACCGACCTGCTCGTCGCCGCCGGCCGCACCGGCCGCGCCGTCAATGTGAAGAAGGGCCAGTTTGTCGCCCCCTGGGACATGCGCCACGCCGTCGAGAAGATCGAGTCCGCCGGCAACACCCGCATTTTCCTCACCGAGCGCGGCGCCAGCTTCGGCTACAACAATTTAGTCGTGGATATGCGCTCGCTGGCGATCATGCGCAAATTTGCGCCGATCGTTTTCGACGGAACCCACTCGGTGCAGATTCCTTCGGGTTCGAATGGCGTCTCCGGCGGGCAGCCGGAATTCATTCCCTTGCTGGCGCGCGCGGCTGTCGCTGCCGGTGTCGATGGCCTCTTTCTTGAAGTCCACGACAACCCCGCCGAAGCAAAATCCGATGGCGCGAACGCTCTCGATCTCAAAAACCTGAAACCGCTGCTCGAAACGCTGCTCGCGATCCACACTGTTGCGGGGACGTCAGCGAACCCTTAGCGCTTTCCTGATGTTGTCGTGCGGGAATTCGCGGGAATTGGGCCTTACGCTACCGGCCGTCGCAGCACCGCCGTCAGGCTGCCGCGCAGCGCCGGATGGCTCACCACCTGCAACCCCGCAGCATCCGCAGCCTTTAGTTCGCGGGCGAACTTCTCCTCCGTCACATGTCCCTTCGGCTCCGCCAGCAGGATGGCCCCCCCCGGTCGCAGCACGCTCGCAATTTCCTCGAAGAATCGCTCCACCGGCGGCACCTCGTGCACCACCGCCGACGCCAGCACAAAGTCAACGCCAACTGCCAGATCGCCGATGCCCAGCGAATCCGATCCCGC
>DATJTG010000233.1:0-61445 GCA_035503555.1 Acidobacteriaceae bacterium
GGCGGACATGCCACCGAGACGCACAACCGCAATCCAGGCGAGGACAATGATCATCGCCATCTTGAGCACGAACTGGAACAGGTCGGTGACCAGAACGCCCCAGAGTCCGCCGAGGAAGGTGTAAAGACCGGTGAAGGGAACGAGGATGAAGATGCAGATGAAGAGGGCGGTGTGGCGCGGGTCGCCCAGGGAGTAGTGAAGCAGCGCATGGCCGCCGAGGGAAAGACGCAGCACGCGACCCTGAGCGATGACCGGCCCGAGAGACACGGCGATGATGTCGACCATGGCGCGCGTAACCCAGCCGAGGATAAAGCAGTTCATCAGCAAACCGAGGTAGATGGCTTTGAATCCGCGGAGGAAAGCGGCAGGCTTGCCGGCGTAGCGGATCTCAACCAGTTCGACGTCGGTGAGAATTTCGGCGCGGCGCCAGTAGCGCGCGAAGAAGAAGACGGTGGTCATGCCGGAGAGGCACAGGCTCCACCAGATCCAGTTACCGGAGATGCCCTGGGTGGCGACCAGTCCGCAGACGAAGAGAGGCGTGTCAGCGGCGAAGGTGGTGGCGACCATCGAGGTGCCGGCGAGCCACCAGGAGACATCGCGCCCGGAGACAAAGAAATCCTCCGTCGATCCGCTGGCCTTCGATCGGTAATAAACGCCAATGGCGAGGTTGAAGAGGAGGTAGGCAGCGATGACGAGCCAGTCGAGATGGGTCAGGGGCATGCGTTGTCCGGGGAGCGGGGATGAAGTCCCAGTATAGACAGGCAAGACAATCCCGCGAGGCCGCGAGCTATAGCGCTTTGGGCGCTGTGACGATGGGGTTGAGTGGAGTCAGCCCACTTCCCGCGCCGAATGCGTGGAACTGGGTTTAAGAAGGCGTCTGTCGCTCTTCGAGTGCGCGCTTCAGGTGGTGACCGCCGACTCTGACTTTCCGTGCGGCGACACATCGATGGAGTGCATGAGTCCGCCGCGGCTAAGGCGATAGCGGCAGCCACGCCACAGCACTGTGCTGCCCGCGTAGCTGGCGACCCAGCAAAGGAAGCCGAGCAGGTCGCGCAGCGGATACAGCACAATCGTGCGCAGCAGATGGCGCTCCTGAACGGCGAGTCCGCCGACGAGCGCGGCGAGGATCATGCGTTGCGCGATGCTGTAGGCGAGCAGCCCAGCTGCCAGTCTCGGTTCATGCAGTCCCACGGCCGCCGCCGAGGCAAAGATTCCAAAGGGAATGCTGAAGGTAAGCGCGGTGCCCAGGTGGCCGAGCGGGCGCGAAAAGCGCGTGGAGCGCATCCAGCGTGTCTGGTGCTGCAGCGATGCGAAAAAGCTCAGATTCAGAATGATGTGATCGATGACGTGATGGGAGAGCACCACGGTCGATCCCTGGGCAGCGACATTGGCCCCGAGCAAAAAGTCATCGGAGCAATAGGGGCCGAGCACTCCGAAGCCGCCCATGGCGCGAACGCATTCGCGGCGCACGGCCATGGTGGGGCCAAGGGCGAATTTCATGCCTTCCAGCAAGCTGGCGGTGAGCACCCCGGAAGTCATCTCCACGGACATGCCGGCCGCTTCCAGGCGCGACCAGAGGCTGCCATTCGGAACTCCTCGATAGAGGCAGGTAACCGCGCCCACTGTGCTCTCGACAAACGGCGCAACCACTTCGCGGATGTAGCCGGTGGTAACGCGAACGTCGCTGTCGCTGATGATGAGGATGTCGTGCTGAGCGTGGGCTTCCATCAGTTCCAGCGACGAGACCTTGGCGTTGATGTACGGCCCCGGTCCGGTGAAGAAGAAGCGCACGGGGACAGAGGGAAAGCGGCCCGCGACGCGCCTCGCGATGGCGATGCCGGCATCATCGGCGCTGCGAGCGCAAAAGAGAATCTCGAAACTGGGGTAGTTCTGCCGAAAGAACGTCTCGAGGTGGGCTTCCAGGTCCTGCTCGGCCCCGTGCAGCGGCTTCAGCAGGCTGACCGGCGGGGCGAAGGAAGGCGTCGGACGCGCCGGCCGCTCCCGCAAAAAGCGCAGCAAACCGCCGATCGTCAGAAGGATGAACGCCGTGGAGGTGATCAGTCCCAGAACACCGATGTCGAGGAGGATGCGCAGCATACTTTTGTACCGGGGGAAGGGCAGCCGGCAGCTCGAGAGGTATCTTCAGAAGATTATCGTAAGCGGGACGACAGAAACCTGACTACCCTGGGACAAAACGGCGTCCTCGCGTGTCTTGTGGAAGCGGCACCTCTGGGTAACAACCAAGTTATCTGTCGGTTACGCGTTGGCTGACGATTGCGATAAAGTTTTCGTTTCACCAATCTTCCTATGGATCCCCGGGGACCGGAAATCGCGGGCTCGATCACCCGTCGGCGGTTGGTGAGCCGCGGAGCCATGGCGGCTGGCTGGCTGCTCGCGCGAGCCCGGATGGACGCGGAATCGGAGACTGTTCCTGAAGAACTGGAGACAGATGGGCGCAGGTTCCGCTGCGAGGACGCTGCGCTCACGCGCCTCTACGCTTCTGCACTCGCCACCCTGCGCCGCAACCTGGTTCAGTTGCCGGGATTTGCCGGGAGTGTGTTGCCGGAAGGCAGCGAGTATCCCGGCATATGGATGGAATGCGGCCCTCAGGAAGGGCTGGTGTACAGAGAGTGCGGCGGCGAGTTGCCTCAGGTCGTCGCGCGCAACAACCATCTGATTTTCTTCGCGTTGCAGCGGGAGGGCGGCGAGCTTCCATACGCAGTCAAGCGGGCAGGCGCTGGTGCGCCGGGCGGACCTGCATGGTCGCAAATTCAAATGGTGGTTCCCATAGCGGCGACAGCATGGGAGATCGCAGAACGAACCAGCGACAGCGAATTGCTGGAGAGGGCGTACGCGGCCTGCGGCCGCTGGGATGCGTGGCTTCGGCGGTACCGGAACACGCGCGGCACCGGATTGTGCGAGGGATTCTGTACCTGGGACACCGGGATGGACAACAGCCCGCGCTGGAGCGGCGAGCCGAACAGCTGCGCGGACGGAGACGCGCGGAAGTGTCCTGCGGGGAAGGGCTTGCCGCGGCTTTGCCCCGATCTTTCGGCGACAGTGTATGGGGGACGAGTCGCGCTGGCGGCGATGGCCAAGGCGCTGGGCCGAAGAAGCGAAGCGGACCACTGGACTGAGGACGCGGAGGCGATCCGCAGACTGATTGTGGAGAAGCTCTACGATCCGAACGACGTCGCGTTCTACGATCTCGACGCCCACGGCCAATTCGTGCGGGTGCGGAGTGCGGCGATGCTGCGCGTGCTCGGCGAGCACGTTCCCGACGCGAAGCTGTTCGAGGTTGTTTGGGAACGGCAGGTACACAATCCGCATGCGTTCTGGGCGCCGTATCCGTTTCCCTCGGTGGCGCTGGATGATCCGGCGTTCGTGCGGCCCATCCCTCGGAACTCGTGGGGTGGAGCGTCGCAGGCGCTCACCGCGCTGCGGGCGCCGCGTTGGATGGAGCACTACGGAAAGTCGGCAGAACTGGCGCACGTAATGGAACGTTGGGTGGAAGCGCTGCGCCGGGCGGGGGAATTCCATCAGCAAGTGGACCCCGTCAGCGGCGACATCACCGCCGATGACGGCGGGTATTCCCCGGCGGCCCTGGTGCTCGTGGATTTTCTGTGGCGCTTGTCGGGCGTGCGCGAGCAGGGCAACGACATCGAGTGGAATCTACGGCCGCCCGCGACGGGCAAATCGCGATTTGCGGCGAAGGTTCGCGGAGTCTCGGCAGAGCTGGCCTATGACGGCGAAGCCGCGACGATGATCCTCAGCGGACAGACCCTGGCGAAAGTGACGGGCGTAGCGCGGGTGATCACGAGCCGATCGGGCGCATTGCGCGAAGCCGTCGGGATTGCCGACGGAACGTCAGCGGTGACGGTGCTGTCGAACGGACGGCGGCAGACGCTCCGGCTCGCAGAAAACTCCCGAATCGCGCTCGGCTGGTAGCGGGCGCCTCCAATTACGTTTTCAGGCAGGGAAGTACGGCAGAGGACCGCCCCCGGAGTCAGGCCGCTTTGGATTCTTCTTTGTCGGGCCGCAGGACTCGCTGGATCATGTGCTCGATTTCGATCGCCTGGAGCCGCAGCTGGATCTTTTTCGCGACGGTTGGGTGAAAAATGCGAGCCATAGCCAGGCCGGCGACGCCACGGCTGATGCCGTGCGCGGCAGATCGCCAACCGGACTCGTCGCTGGACGCCGACGATTCAGCCAGTTCTCGACGGGGAAACTCGTGGGCTTCCGCTTGCTGGGTCCGATTCAGAGCGTCTTTTGTTTCGGCCACGCTGTTTTCGCCTCCGTACTTCGGAGGTTGAGATGCAGATTTTTGGGCTGTGGGGCGAAAAATTAGGGGGTAGTCACCCAGTGGGGAAATGGCCTGGTTGGCGGCGGACGCTGAAACCCGGAGGTGGCCGCGATGAGCCTGGCGAAAGAAGCCGGAAACGGAAGGTCGGGAACGGGCTCGGGCCATCTGCCGATCGGCGGCTCCGAGTGCAGAATCTGATAAGGGCCTTCGTTTCACCTTTAGAATGAGAGGATTGCTCGTATTTGCCAATCGACAAACGAGCGTGGCGATCTGCGGCACGAGTGTATCTCTGATTCCGATTTCGACCAGGGCTTCAGTTTTTGAGCCATTATGGCTGGAACGAGGGAAAACAGCCCAACCGAACCGCCTGTTGCTTACGCTGACCAGCTGAGGGAATTGTGGTCCATCGAAGGAGCCTTGCTGAAATAGGGCGGCGCGGGGAGAGGCGGCAGGATCTCCGGCCCGGACTGCGCCGCGCGGGTCTCCATTTCCTGCCAGACGGTGCGCACCCTCAGCACGAGAGCCATCTGTTCTTCCAGCAATTCCGGAGACCGATTCACCTGGGCTGCGATGAGATTTCGACGGACAGAACCGTAGAGAGCGAAGAGCTGCGTTGCCAGTTCTCCGCCCGGCCCACGATGGACCCAGTCTTCGAGGTAACCAATGACCAGCAGGGCGTGACTGATCTCGCGGCAGCGCCGTTCGATCTGGTTCTGGCGCTCTGCATCGGCTGCCCGCCGCAGGTCGCCGGCCAGGGTGTCATAGAGAGCGATAAGAAGACTGAGGCCGTTGCCCGTGGCCGCGGCTGCCGTTTTTCGATATGCGAATTCCACTGTGTTCATTGGTCTGCCCGCCTGTTACCCGTTGCTGGAATTGTTCATGCCCAGTTCTTCGTCGATTTCCTTCATCTGCGTCGGCAACTGCTGGAGCGCGATCTCCGCCTGGCTGTATTCGCTCTGCAGCTGGGTCTGCAAGGGCGCAATCACGTTGGTTTGGAAGTTAGTGACGTCGGTTTGCAGCGTCGATTCCTGGGTGCTCATGCTCTGCAAATCGACAGTGAATGCGCCGTCGGCCGGGCTGGTGAAATTGGTAAGCTGCTGATCGAGCTCGTTCGCGAATCCGTTGAGCGCGGTTCCCTGAAAGAAGGTCTGAACATCGCTGAAGTTGTTGTTGAGGGCATTGCTCAGAGTTGCGGCATCCACGTTGAGGGTTCCGTCCTTGTTCACCGTGATGCCGAGCGAGGACAAGTTGGGCACGCCGGTTGTGCCGTAAGACGGAACGTAGGTGTAATCGAGCACCTGCAGCAACTCACTCTGCAGGTTCCGAACCGTTGGATCCGTGGCGAGGACGCCTTCGCCGGAACCGCTGTCGGCAAACTGCGCGTTGACCGCGTTAATCAGCGTGTTGTAGTCCGTCACAAACTGGTTGATCGCGGTGGAAGCCTGCGAAGTATCGGGGGAGATGCTCAGGCTCACCGGTGTGTTGAGGCTGGCGCTCTGCAGATTAAGGGTCAGTCCCGGCACAACACCGGTGACGTCGTTGGAAGCGCTGGAAATCTGCAGACCATCGACGGTCAGCGACGCGTTCGCGCCGGTCGCGGTCTGCGAAAAGCTGAGGCTGCCGCCCGTGGGCGCGCTGACGGAAAAATTCGCCGCGCTGCCGGACGTGTTGCTGACGATGGCCAGCCGCGCGCCCGTAGCGTCGGTGACCACGGTCGCAGTGACGCCGAGATTGTCGCCGTTGATGGTGCTCGCGACGTCGTTCAGCGTACTCGATCCGGAGCCGGTGGAGATTGTGGTTACCGTGCCATTCGCGCCGGTAATGGTGAAGCTGCCGGCCGCGAGGGGGGTGCTGGCGGTGGCGATTATGTCGGAAGCCCACGACGCCGTGGTGGCCAAGCTGCTGACCTCGACCACGTGGTTCCCCGATGCGGTACCGGATACAGCTGTTCCGGTGACGATGCTCGAGTTGGACGAGGCAACGGTGGTGGCCGACAGCGGACCCATCAGGTTATTGAGGCTCTGCATGTCGGTGTCGAGCGTGTTGGCGTCGCTCTGGATGGCGTTGAGAGCCGACACCTGATTTTGCAGCGTGGAGTACTGGCTTTCCCACTGCGTCTCGGGCTGCTCCGCCGCGCTGAGAGCGGCGCTGACGGCGCTGTTCACGTCGATGCCTTCGGAGGAGGCGCCCAGGGCTGCTTCGAGGATCTGGCTCAGATTGATGGCCGAATTCGACGAAGAGGAGGAACCGAGGAGCGAATTGAGGGCAGAGATGGAGCTCATAGTTTTTGCCGATCCAGGGCGGGTTTTGTGCAAGCCCTGCGCCGGAGATGACTGGGTGCAGCAATCTATCGACACTTCCGGGCTGCGGTTTCAGGGGTTCAGGCAGAAAAAAGAAAGAGCGCCCCGAGGGGCGCTCTCTC
Organism: Acidobacteriaceae bacterium; assembly: GCA_035503555.1. Taxonomy (GTDB): domain Bacteria; phylum Acidobacteriota; class Terriglobia; order Terriglobales; family Acidobacteriaceae; genus Palsa-343. Next base: position 6,726 of record DATJTG010000233.1, read on the forward strand.
GAGGGAAGCTGCTCCGGTTACTGGAGGAGCTTCAGGACGCTCTGCTGAGCCGAGTTGGACTGCGAAAGGGCAGCCATGCCGGTCTGCTCCAGGACGTTGTACTGGGTCATGTTCGCGACCGTGGTGCCGATGTCCGCGTTGCGAACGTTGTTCTGCGCGCTGGTCAGGTTCGACACTTCGGTGTTTTCGACGTTGGAGTCGGCGGTCAGCTGGTTGACCGAGGCGCCGATCGAGCCGCGGGTTGCCGCAACCGTCGCGATCGCAGCGGTTACATCGGTAAGAGCTGTCTGGGCGGCGGTGGTCGAAGTCAGAGAATCGGAGCTCAGGCTCAGGCTGCTCGCCGACAGAGCGCCGGTCGTGGTTGAGGTAGTCGTGGCGCCGCTGGAGGTGCCGTCGCTGGTGAACACTGTCTGCGCTGTTCCGCTGAACACCGCGACGCCGTTGAAGTTCGTGGTGGAACCGATCTGCGTGATTTCCGACAGGATCGACTGGAATTCCGTGTTGGCCGCCGTCGCCTGGTCGGTCGTCAGACCGCCGTTCGAAGCTTCCGTGGCGATGGTGACTGCCTGGTTCAGCAGGTTGGTGACCTGGGAGAGCGCGCCGTCCGCGGTCTGCAGGAGGCCGACGCCGTTGGACGCGTTCTGGCTGGACTGGGTCAGAGCGGCGATGTTGGCGCCGAGACCGTCGGAAATCGAGATGCCGGCCGGATCCTCAGCGCCCGAGTTGAGCTTGAGGCCGGTGGACAGCTCGGTGAGGGTGCTCTGCAGGTTGGCCTGCGTGGACGAGAGTGCATTTTCCGCGACGAGCGAGGAAACGTTGTTGAGTACGCTGATCATGGTTCATTGCTCCTTGTATCGAATTCCGCCTGCGCCGAACCGTTTCCGTTTGCTTCAAAGGTCCGGAATCGTTACGTGGAGCAGGTGGTTATTACGCGCACTCTATCGGCTTCCTGCGATTGCGATTCTAGGGGCGCTGCAAAATTTCTTTGCGCCGCGGAGATTGATGAAGTTGTGCCACGCGTGGATTCACGCAGGCGCGCAACAACCTTAGCCGCGCGGACGGCGAAAGCTTTTGCAGTGAGGCGCGAGACCGGGGCGATATATGAAACGGGCTCTGTTACGAAAAGTCCACGACAGAGTAACGAAAGAGGCAGAGGCTCCTCCAAGCACGCCACGGTATACTATTCCGAAATTTGCGGAGAATCATGCATAAGTTCCACTATCGAATCCCGCGGTACCGGGTCGACTTTCCCGTCCGGCTGGACATTGGAGGCGCGGCCTTCCATGGGCAATGCCGGGAAATCAGCCAGGAAGGGATGTGCCTGGAGATGCAGGCGGCCCCCGCGACGAACGACCGAGGCAACGCGTCGTTTCGCTACGAATCCGTTTCCATCGAAGTGAGCGTCAGCGTGGCGCGGACGGAATCATGCAGCAGCATCCTGAAATTCGACTTTCGCTCCGATAAGGAACGCACCGACGTGGCGCACCTGGTCACGCTGGTGGCCACGCGCAGCGAACCATCGGGCCCTGCACTTGTGAAATAGATCAGCGGGAATTGTCCTGTTTCACTGCGAGTTGCGCCGGCGGAGTGGCTTGGGCGTGTGTCGAGACATTTGCACCCGCGCCGGGTTTCGACTCGGCGGCAGGCGTTGCAGCGGCCGGAGCCGTGGATGACGGGGCAGGAGGTTGCGTGGCCGCGTTCTGCTCGGTCACGGCGGCCGGCAGCGGCACCTCCGAGTCGTTCTGCACCTGATACTGAACGATCAGTGTGATGCGGCGATTCGACGGGTCGTCCGGATGATCGGGCAGGCGGGGTTGCCGATCCGCAAATCCGCGCACCTGGGAAATCTGATCGGGCCGAATGCCCTCCGCCTGCATGAGCCGGCGCGCTTCGTTGGCGCGGTCTGAGGACAGGTCCCAGTTGTCGTAAGTGCGGGCTCCGGAATACATCATCGAGTCCGTGTGGCCCTCGATGGCCACCTTGTTGGGCAGCCTGGACAGTTGCGCCGAGAGCACGCCCAGCAGGTCGCGGAGCGCCGCCGTGGGCTGAGCGCTGCCCAGTTCGAAGAAGGTTCCCTTGGCCGACTCCATCAACTCGATGCGGAGGCCCTCCGGAGTTACGGTGATCTCGATCTGATTTTTGAGCTTGTCCATCTGATCGATGTGATGGATGGATCGCAGAAGATCTTCCTTCAGCTTCTGCATGTCTTCTTTCTTCATCGCGACATAGCGGTCGGAGCCGTCGCGATTGCTCCCCACCACTTTTGCGGTGCCGCGGGGATCCTTAAAATAGCCGCCCACCGCCTCCTGGACCTGCTTGCTGGCGTTCATGAGCCAGAGAACGATGAATAAAGCCATCATAGCGGTTACAAAATCGGCGTACGCCACCTTCCAGGCCCCGCCGTGATGGCCGGCGTGGGCCTTCTTCTTCTTAATGATGATGATTTCCGGGGTTTCGTTCATCGCATTTCCAATCAGGCCGCGCTCGCCGCAGGAGCCGCCGCCGCATCTTCTTTCTGGCGGCACGCCTGCTCGACTTCCTTGAAGCTGGGGCGAACGTGCTCGGGAACCGCGCGCCGAGCCACTTCGATGGCAAGCGTGGGAGACATCCCCTTGATGAATGAAAGCATGACCACCCGCAGCACGTGATAGTACGCGTGTTCATCGTCGACTAACTTGGTAAGGTTCGAAGCCAGCGGGCCGACGATCCCATAGCAAAGCAGAATGCCGAGAAACGTCCCGACCAGAGCCGCGGCTACCTTGTGGCCGATCTCTTCGGGAGGGCCGCCAAGGGCGCTCATAGTGACCACAACTCCCAGAACGGCAGCAACGATTCCCATGCCGGGGAGTGAATCCGCCACGGTGGTGAGCGCATTAGCAGGCTGAGTAGCGCCCGCGTGATGCACTTCCATGTCGAGTTCCATCATCTGATCCAGATCGTGCGGTGTTGCGCCGCCAGTGATCGCCATGCGCATGGTGTCGCAGACGAAGTCGCAGGCGTGGTGATTTTTCAGGAAGTCTCCATACTTCGAAAAGACCGCGCTTTTCTCCGGTTCCTCGATGTCAGTCTCAATGCCCACCATGCCGTCTTTGCGCGCCTTGTTGAAGAGCTGAAACATCATGCGCAGTGACTCGACGTAGCGCTGTTTGGAAAACTTGGATCCTCCCAAAACCCGGGGGAGGCCGTTGCCTATTTTCTTCAGGACGTGCATCGGATTGGCGGTGATCATTGTGCCCAGGGCGGCGCCGCCGATGATGACGAACTCGGACGGCTGCATCAGGACGAGAAGTGGGCCCTTCTCCATGAGGAAGCCGGCCAGCACCGCGCCGAAAACGATCAGAATGCCGATGATCGAAAACATGAATGGAAACCTCTGAAGCGGACCTGGGAGCCTCTCCGGGCGTCGTCACGACCGCGTGAACGAATATTTTGACAGCTGAACTTCTATCGGCACCTGGGGAGCAAGTTTTCAATGGCGCGGAGTGTGGAAGATTGCCTGGCGAGAAGGAACGGCTGAGCCTCTGAAGCGCGGGAGCGCTAGGCGTTCGGGATCAGCGGACCGCGCAACTGTTCGGTCATCTGTTCAACGGCGACGGGCCGGCTGAAGTAGTAGCCCTGGATCTCGTAGCAGTGCTGGGCGCGCAGGAAGTCGAGTTGTTCGGCGTTCTCCACTCCCTCGGCCACCACGTCCACATTCAGCGCTCGCGCCATCTCGATGATGGCCGTCGTGATGGCGGAGTCGTCGACGTTACCGGGAACGTCGCGGACAAAGGAGCGATCGATCTTGAGGCGGTTGACCTTGAAATGGCGAAGATAACCGAGGCTGGAATAGCCCGTTCCGAAGTCGTCGATGGTGATCTTCACCCCCATCTCGCGCAGTTCCTGGATGAGCGTAAACACAACGTCGGCATTGGTCAGCAGCAAGCCCTCGGTAAGCTCGAGCTCGAGGCTGTTGGGGGGCAGGCCGGAGTCCCGGAGAACGCAACGGATCAATTCGCAGAAACCCTGCTGGCGGAACTGGATGGCTGAAACGTTCACGGCCACCGGGACCGGAGGAAGTCCGGCATCGAGCCATTTGCGGGCCTGGGCGCAGGCGCTCCGCAGGACCCACTCGCCGATGGGCACGATCAGGCCGCTGCTCTCCGCGACGCCAATGAAATCAGCTGGCGGCACAAGTCCCAGATGCGGATGATCCCAGCGAAGCAGCGCTTCCACTCCGGCGATCCGGCCGGTGCGGACATCCACCTGGGGCTGATACACGAGGAACAGCTCGTCGCGCTCCAGCGCCAGTTTCAGGCCGTTCTCGAGCCTTAGGCGCTCGCGGTTCTGTTCGTTCATCTCGGGCGAGAAACTGCGGAAGCCGTGAATGCCATCTTCTTTGGCGGAGTACATGGCGACATCGGCGCGCTCGAAAAGCGTTTCCGCATCGTTGCCATCGGCAGGGTAGACACCGATGCCCATCGTGCACGTAACGTTGAGCGAATGCCCGAAAAGCGCGAACTCGGTGCTCAGGCTCCCCACAATGTGCTGCGCGATCTGCTCCAAGTCCCGCACGTTGCCTGCGTCATCGAGGATGACAGCAAATTCCGCACCGCTGACGCGGGCGACGGTGTGAGCCTCTTCCACCGCAGCCCGGATGCGGCGGGCGGTCTCCTGGAGCAGGCCATCGCCCAGCGCCTTTCCCAGAGAATCGTTGATCATCTTGAAGCGGCCGAGTTCGAGCAGCAGAAGCGCCACGTCCCGCCCATCGCCGCGGGCCGCTTCGACGGCTTCTTCAAGGCGCTCTTCGAGGAGCGCGCGGTTGGGTAATCCGGTGACCGGATCGTAATACGCGAGCAGGCGGAGCCGATTCTCCGCAGACTTTCGTTCCGTGATCTCTTCCGCCGTGCCCTCCAGAAATTCGATCGCTCCGTCCCGGCTCACTGCGCGGAGGTTGAGGCGCACGCATCGCGTGGGACCGTCGCGGGCAACCCACTCGACTTCGATACCCGACTGAACCGGCCGTTCTGAGAGGTCCTGGAGGAGCTGCCGCCACACCTCCTGTTTCGCAAACAACTGTGTCCCGATATCGCCGATGCCGGCGCAGAGCGCTTGCGGGGTGGCGTACCCGCAGATCGCCGCCATCGAGCGATTCGCGAGGAGCAACTGTCCTGCCGGATCTACGCGGAATAGTCCCACCGCAGCGTCTTCAAAGAGGCTGCGCCAGGCTTGCTCCGAAGCCGAGAGCCTGCGGTTTGCATTTTCGTACTGAAGGAGAACGCGATTCGCCGATTCGAGAGCTTCGTGCCAGACGTGCTCGACGGGGCGAGCCCGCCATCGCTGGACAAAGGGATGGTCAGAGTCTTGTCTCTCCGAGTCATCGGAGAGATCGCGCGCGGCAAGCGCCGGTGGGCTGCACGCAGGCAGAATGAGCGCACCCGTAGCTGCGGGATCAGCGGAAGCCCCTGGACGCATGTCGCCCTATCGGCAGTGCGCACAAGGATTCCAGCCCCGGGAAGTGAAAATCCTGAGGAAAGCTCGCCGGATGGAAGGTGAGGAACGAAGAAACCAGGCAAAACGATGCCACCGGCGCGCTCAACTCGGCAGATTCTGCCGAGCCATCGTTTCACGGCCGGTCCCGAACTGCGCAAGATCTTTATTTTCCTTGTCTGGCTGCAACGGAGAGCACAACATTGCTGTGGCCGGGAAATTGCAAACGACAGAAGCAAAGGTCCACCAAGGAGAACCTCTATGCACCTTTCTCTTCCTTCCGCCGGTTCGCTGAGCAATCTTGCGTCGCAGGCGATCACCGGCTTTGCCAGTCGTGCTGCGACTGCCGCGAAGAACTTCGAGTCTGACCTTCAGTCGGGGAACATCGCCGGCGCGCAGTCGTTTCTCTCGGCGCTTGAGCAAAAGCTGTCGCCCGGAAACACCGGATCCAGCCTGTCGTCGCAGTTCTCACAGGTGAGCAGCGATCTGGCCGCGGGGAATCTCTCCGGCGCGCAGAGCGATTTTTCCCAACTCGAGCAGATGATCTCGGGCGTCAAGCCAGGAACAGTCAGCCTCCTGAGCAGCTCCAGCGCCAGCGCAGCAGGCGGGAGTTCGCCAACGAATCCCCAGTCGACCCTGGCGGATTCCGGCTACCTGCTCCAGCAGAACGCCTATAACAGCGCGCTGAATCTCTCGCTGCCCATGAATGTACCCACGTTCTCTGCGAACTGGTAACGGAGTGGAATCTCGCCGCAAGGTGCCGATAGAAGGGAGCGAGATCAGGCAAGTGGCGATTCGCGGCCTCATGCGAGACAACGAACACGGGATTTCGCGAGGGCCATCGAACCGGGCCGCGCTCTGAACCACTCCGAGGATCAGGCTTGAGAGTACTTGTGGACAAAGGAACTGTTGCCGGCATCGCGGTCGCCCTTGCCGGAATTGGACTCGGTCTGATGATCGAGGGGGGCAAACTGGTGCAGGTGCTGCAGCCGACCGCGGCGCTCATCGTATTCGGTGGAACCATGGGCGCGGTGCTGGTGCAGTTTCCGTTCCCGGTGGTGCGCCAGGCGGTGCTGCAACTCAAAGAGGTCTTCTGGGGCAGCGAGCGCGAGCCGGATACGCTGGTCCGGAACCTGCTGCGTTACGCGTACAAGGCTCGCAAGGAAGGACTGCTCTCTCTGGATGAGGAACTGAGTAAAATCCACGACCCGTTTCTGAAAGAAAGCCTGATGCTGGCCGTCGATGGGGTCAGCGGAGCCGATCTCCGTAAGATGATGGAGCTGCAGCTCGATTACCGGGGCGAGAAAGACGAGCGGCTCCCCAAAGTGTTCGAAGCGGCCGCGGGGTATTCGCCCACCCTCGGCATTCTTGGCGCGGTGCTGGGGCTGATCCAGGTGATGCAGCGCCTGCAGGACGTCAACGAGGTCGGTAAAGGCATCGCCGTCGCCTTTGTGGCGACGATTTACGGAGTGGGAGCTGCCAATCTGCTTTTCCTGCCCTGGGCAGGCAAGCTGCGGATTCGCATACGGGAAAAGCAGGTGGTCCAGGAAATGATGCTCGACGCGGTGCTTTCCATTATGGAAGGCGTAAATCCGCGGGCGCTGGAGATGCAGCTGGTGAGCTATCTGCCGGCTCGTTCGAATGCCGCCACCAAAGTGGCGGAGATCGCCAAGGCGAGCTCGCAATGAGAAGACGGCGAAGAGTGGAAGAGCACGCCAGCCACGATCGATGGCTGGTTTCGTATGCCGATTTCATCACCCTGCTCTTCGCGTTTTTTGTGGTGCTGTTTGCCTCGGCCTTTCGCGACAACCGCGCGATCGTGACGGTTTCTCACGCGATTCATCAGGGATTCGAATCGATGGGAGCTTTCACCGGCGAGAACGTTGCGGTGTATTCGCTCACTCCGCCCGATGCCGAAACGCTGAAGAAGCAGAATCTTCCGGCGGGGAGCCCGGTAACCCGGACGGTCTCCACACCGGATCTGATCGCGCTCCGAAAGCAGCTGCAATCGGCCATGGGGGCTGAACTCCAGAGCCATGAAGTGGAGCTGCGCGTCACTCCGGAAGGGTTCGTGATCAGCCTGAAGGAACTGGGATTCTTCGACAGCGGGCAAGCGCAGCTGTTGCCGGGAGCCGCCCAGAAAATCAGGAAAATTGCGGAAATCCTGTCGCAGCACAACCTCGACCTTCGCGTGGAAGGACATTCGGACGACCAGCCGATCCATAACGCGGCCTTCCGGTCGAACTGGGAACTCTCCACCGAGCGAGCCATGACCGTGCTCGAGCTTCTGGTGGGCGAGGCCGGCTTCAATCCGCAAAAAATCTCCGTAGCCGGTTATGGCCAGTATCACCCCATTGCCGATAACGCAACCGCGGAAGGACGCCGGATCAATCGCCGCGTGGATCTGGTGGTGGTGGGTGCTACGCCGCCACAGATGGCAACCGCGCCGACTCCTTCGGGCATCGCGCACTGATCGAGCCTCAGGTCCGTACTACCGCGGCAGCTTCAGATGCGCGGCAAATTGCGGAATTTCTCCATAGGCCAGGTGCAGCCCTTCGGAGAAGGAGCCGACCTTCAGGCCGTGCGGCTGGAACAGCAGCGCCAGCGAAGCGGTCGAATACAGGGAAATATGCCCATTCCGCGGGCTCGCATACCACCAGTTCAAGCCGATCTGGTCGATTTGCGCCGGCTGCACCAGCGTGGAGAACAGAATCGCTCCCGGCGTCTTCATCAGCGAAACCATTTCCGCCACGGTTTTCTGCGGAAACGGCACATGCTCCATCACCTCAAAGCAGGTGATCAGGTCGAAGCGCTCCGCGGGAAGCTGATCGAACGTGGAAAAAGGATCCCAGGTGCTCGCGGTGAAGCCCTGTTCGCGCAGTCGCGCAGCCAACAACCCCGATCCTCCGCCGTAGTCCAGGATCGTCATCGACTCGCGCGCGTTCGGGAACGAGGAAGAGATCACGCCGGCGTTACCGGTGGGGCGAACTTCCACATAGTCCGGATCCACGAGGATGTAATCGTCGTTATAGATGTTCCTGCGAAAGGCATCGTAGTCCCAGGCGTCGAAGGCGGTGGTGAAAAGAAATCCGCACCGCTGGCAGCGCCGGTAGTAAACCGGAACCCCGGAAATCGCGAGGCGCTTCCCCTGAGCCTCGATGCAGCTCTTGTGAAAGTCGACGACGCCGCACAACGGGCTCGCCGCCCCGCACACCTTGCAGGGCGCAGGCCGCGGATCTGCAACGGCAATCGGCCCCGCTGCTACTGTTTCTTCACCCATCGGCACGTTGACCTTCCGCCTTCGCTACAAGCTTGGTGAGTTCCGTCTGCACCCGCTCCATCACGGAACGCCAGTCTCCGGGCTGCGGCTGGCGAAATAGCGTTGCCGTGGGATACCAGGGACTGTCTTCGCGGGCGATGAGCCAGCGCCAGTCGGGCGCGAAGGGCAGCAGAATCCATGTAGGCCGGCCCAGGGCGCCGGCAAGATGGGCCACCGCGGTGTCCACGGTAATCACCAGGTTCAGATGCTCCAGCAGCGCCGCGGTATCGGCCATGTCTCCAATTGCTTCGCGCAGATCTGTTACCGCTGCTCCGGCCTGAGCGATCTGCTCGGCCGTTGCGCCCAGTTGCAGCGAATACCAGTGCACCCCCTGCATCTGGAAGGCCGGCGCCATCAGCGCAAGCGGCACCGACCGTGCCCAATCGTCGCTGTATTTTGGATTCCCGCTCCACACCACACCCACGCGCAATCCCGCCTCCGGCCAGGGCCGGTTCGCTGCTGCCGCTCGAGCCTCCTCGGGCGCGCTTAGATAGGGAATCTTCGTCGGAATTGTGGTTATGGTTGTTGCAAATGCAAGCGGCAGGCTCATCAGCGGGCACTGCCACGCAAAACTCGCCAACTCCTCGCCCGTCGCGGTCAGCGCTTCCAGCCCGGACAACTGCGCCGCCAGCCGCTTTAATGGCCCCTGCACATCCAGCAGCACGCGCCCACTCCGTGCCTGAACCAGGGGCACATACCGCAGGAACTGCAGCGTGTCTCCCAGCCCCTGTTCGGCGTGCAGCAGAATCCGCGCTCCGTTCAGTTCTTCTCCGCGCCATGCCGGTTCGGCAAACTTCCTCGGCGCATTGGCTTTTCTCTCTGTCCGCACTTCATATCCGCGCCAGCCCTCTGCGAAGTTTCCCTCCAGCAAATCCACTAGGCAGCGATTCCATGCCACGCTGTAGTTGCCTGGCTTCATTTCGAGAGCGCGCTCGTAGCAAGTCCGCGCCTCCGCCAACCTTCCCTGACTGCGGCGAACGTTGCCCAGGTTACATTCCGCCTCGGCGTAGTCCGGCTTCAGTTCCAGAGCGCGCCGGTGGCTGGCCTCTGCGTCGTCCAGCCGGCCCCGGTCCCGCAGAAGGACGCCCAGATTGTTGTGGGCCTCGGCGTAGTCCGGCTTCAGTTCCAGAGATCTCCGATGGCTATCCTCTGCCTCTTCCAGTTTTCCCAGATCGCGCAGCGCGACTCCCAGATTGTTCCAGGCTCCCGCATCCCTGGAGTCCAACTCCACGGCCTTGCGATGGTATTGGGCTGCTTCCTCGGGCCGGCCCTGATTCTGCAGAACCACGCCGAGATTGTTGAGGGCATCAACGCAATTCGGCCGAATGCGCAGCGTTTGCTCGTAGCACGCCGCTGCCTCGCGCAAGTCGCCCTGGTCCCGAAGCATGTGTCCCAGATTGTTATTGGCTTCGGCGAAGTCCGGCATCAGCGCCACAGCGCGCTGATAGTGGACCGCCGCCTCGTCAGTTCGCCCCTGGCGCAGCCGCACGTTCCCCATGTTGTTGTGCGCTTCCGGAAACTCCGGCTGCACCGCCAGCGCCCGCGCGTAATGAATCTCCGCTTCGTCGTTCTTATCCTGCCGCAGATAGATGTTGCCCAGGTTGTTCTCCGCCTCGGCAAATTGCGGCTGCAGCTCCAGCGCCCGTTCAAAGCAGTTCTTCGCCTTTTCCAGGCGATCCTGGGCCAGGAACACACTTCCCAAATTGTTGTGCGTGTCTGCGTTTCCTGGTTTCAAGCGGAGCGCTTCTTCAAATTGCTCTCCTGCTGCTTCATAGTCGCGCTGAGCCAGCAAAGCTCCGCCGAGTTGAAAGTGGATCTCCTCGCTCTTCGGATCCAGAGCCAGGGCCTGCCGAAATGCTGCCGCGGCAGCCTCCGGCCGATCGAGGGCGCGGTGCGCCTCCCCCAGATTCAGGAAGTACCGCGCCTCCCGGCCGTTCACGGCAATGGCCCTTTCGAGCAGCCGTACTGCAGGCTCGAAGTGCCCGAGTTGGAACTGGACGAGCCCCAGCCCGTACAACGCCTTCTCGTGCTTCACATCCAGAGCCACGACTTCGAGGTAGAGACGCTGCGCCTCCACCAGCCGCCCAGCCTGATGCTCCTGGATGGCCTGCGCCAGCAGGCTCTGCACAGCCGGCGACCCCTTTCCGCCGGATCGCGTTGCCGACGAATCCCGCCGGCGACTCATCGCCTGACCTGCTCTTCGCTGCCGGAGAACATCGCACTCCCTGCTTCCTGCCCGTGCCAACTTAACGACCGGTCCTATGGGGCCCATGCTGCATTTCAGCATGAGCTGACGCTGCCGGGCAAAGGCGAGTAAGCGCCGGAGCAAAGGCTACCCTTGTCGCTGCGCCTCATGCGCCCTGCAGCCGCCTTACCCGGAGGAGGGATGGTCGTACGCAGCGCCGCGAACGTAAGCTGAGAATTCCACTCGAATGGCGTCGGCTCAGGTAGAAAACTCGATGAACGCGGTGCGCTCTCTGCCTGCCCCGATCCGCTTCGTTGGCCGGCAGCCGATCGTCGATGAGAACGGACGGCTCTTCGGGTACGAGCTTCTCTCTCGCGACGAGCCCACCGGCGCTCCGCTCCTCGATCCTGAAGCGGCGACCCGGGGGGTCTTCGACTACTGGTCGATGTTGCCGAACAATCGCAACGAAGGTTTCGCCTTCGTCAATTGCACGCGGGCCTCTCTTATCGACGGGACGGTCACGCTGCTTCCCCGTAGCCACACGATTCTGGAGATTCTGGAAAACATCGAACCAGATGCAGAGGTGATGGAGGCGTGTGGCGCGCTTCGCCGGCAGGGCTATCGCTTCGCGCTCGACGATTTCAGTCCGATCCCTTCGCGGGCGCCTCTGATCGAACTGGCGGATTTCATCAAAATTGATTTTCTTGCCTCCGATGCAAAAGCCCGCCGCGAAATCTACGCGATGGCGGGGGGTGCCCCCGTCCAATGCCTCGCAGAAAAAGTCGAAACCCAGGAAGTGCAGGCCATCGCTGCCTCCGAAGGCTGTTCGCTCTTCCAGGGATATTTCTTTTCGCGTCCTGTCACCATGGCGTCGCGCGCCCTGCCTCAAAGTCATTTCGTCTACCTCCGCCTTTTCGCGGCTCTTCAGCGCCGGCCCGCCGATTTGCGGGAGATTGAGCGGCTCCTGATGTCCGATGCGTCTTTAACCTACCGCGTGCTCCGTCTCGCCAACTCAGCCGTGCACGGACGCGGCTGCGAAGTTACCACTGTCCGGGGAGCTCTGCTGATGGTAGGCGACGACGCTGTACGCCGCATGATTTCCGTCGCCGCCGTCGGTGCTCTCGCCGGCAAGAGTCTCACTCCGCTCCTTTCGATGGCTCTTGTCAGAGCCCGCTTCTGCGAGCAATTCGCTCTCCGCATCGGAGCAGCGTCCGATGAGTTCTATCTCCTCGGTCTGCTTTCGCTGCTCGACGTGCTCCTCGATACTCCGATTGAGCGCATCCTTGAGGCGCTCCCGATCGGAACGGACATGAAATCGGCCCTTACGGGCAAATCCAGCCACAAACCGTGTCCGCTCGAGCTCGTGCGTGGTCTTGAGAACTGCGACTGGACGCAATGCGAGGCGGCCGTGCGCGCCGCCGGCCTCAGCGAGGAAAGCGTCGCTGGCCTCTATCTGGAAGCGGTTCGCTGGGCCGCCAACAGCTTGTAAGTGCTGTTTCAACAAGATACGAGCCGGATTGGTTCGCGGAACGTCTTCCGCGGGTATCTTATCTGATAACTACACTCGTCAAACTTGCAAGGCTTCTGCAAAACATCTATCTGGGGGACTGTCGGGCAGTAACTGTGACGTTGATCACAGTTGCCAACAGGTATTACTGAAACGATCGCGTCAGAATTCCGATATTCCAAAGACTTTGAATCGGACCAGGAGTGCTCGTGCTCTTCACCTGGAAAAGCAGAATCCTTGTGCGAATCGCCACCTCTCGCACTTCATTCATTATGGGGCTCGGCGTTGCCGCGGCTGCCATGCAGGTCGTTTTAATCACCAGACTTTGGGTTTCCACCCCGCGCGAAACTCCTTGTATGGCCCTCGCTCTCGCGGTTTTTGCGACGGCCGTGATCGTTCACGAGCTCGCCAGAAGATATCTCCGGCGTCAGGGGCACGTTGACGCAAAGCTGCTGGAAGCGTTTTTTGAGCACAGCCCTGATCGCGTGTACATCAAAGACGCCGGCAGCCACTTTGTTCGAATGACCAGTTCCATGGCAAGAGCCTGTGGCCTGGTGTCGCCGGCATCGGCGGTCGGGAAAACCGACGCGGATATCTTCAGCGAAGAGCATGCCGCTCAGGCGCTGGCAGACGAATGGGAGATTATTCACACCGGTCGGCCCATGCTGGCCAAAGAGGAAAAGGAGACATGGCCGGACGGCCACGAGACGTGGGTTATCACAACGAAACTGCCGCTTATGAGCCGTAAGGGCAAGGTGATAGGAATCATGGGAATATCGCACGATATCACCGAGCGAAAGCTGGCGGAATTCAGCGCTGAGCATGCTGAACTCCATGACTCCCTGACCGGACTGCCCAACCGCAGGCTCTTTCAGGACTGGCTGACCAGGGCAATCGGAACCGCGCGGTATCGCGGCCAGACCATTTCCGTTCTGGTGATCGACATCGATCGGTTCAAATACGTGAACGAGGCGCTCGGACATCAGTTTGGCGACCGTATGCTTGCGGCAACCGCGGCCAGGCTCAAAGCGGCGACACGGCCTGGGGACATCATCGGCCGTCTGTGCGGGGACCAATTCGCCCTGGCAGTGACCGATGTGCCAAACAACGAGGCGCTCGAGAGAATGGCACGGCACCTGCTCTCCGCGACCGCGGAACCGATTGTCGTCGATGGAAACGAAATTCATTTGACAGCCAGCATGGGGATCGCGCAGTTTCCCGGCGATTCCGGAGATACGGATGAGCTCTTGCGCTATTCCGATCTTGCGATGTATGACGCGAAGAGAAAAGGCAGAGGTAAATTCAGTTTCTTCTCTCCGGTCATGACCGACGCCGCAAAGAAACAGCAGATGCTGGAGTCAGACTTGCTGGGCGCATGCGCGCGCGATGAATTCACGGTTCACTACCAGCCCATCGTGGATTCCAAAACCGGCAATATTGCGGCGATGGAGGCCCTGCTGCGCTGGAGGCATCCCACTCTGGGCGTAATTCATCCGGATCAGTTCATTCCGCTCCTCGAAGATGCGGGATTGATGGCCGAAACGGGGCGCTGGGTGCTGCGCACGGCCTGCCGGCAGGCCGCGGAGTGGGAAGGGGCCGGTTTCCCCGGCATCCGCGTTGCAGTCAACGTCTCAAATCGGCAAATCTATGAAGGAAATATCGCCGAGGTCGTTCGCTCGGCCTTGCGGGAATCGGGACTCACTCCGTCGCGGCTGGAACTGGAGCTGACCGAGAGCCACACTCTCGACGGTTCCGAAGCGACGATTTCCATCCTGAGGCATTTGAAAGAGATCGGCGTCAGCCTTAGCCTCGACGACTTCGGAACCGGCTGGTCTTCGCTTTCCTATCTGCGCCAGTTTCCTCTCGATCGCATCAAGATCGACCGCGGGTTTGTTCGCGACCTCGGCAGCCAGCCAAGAGCCGAAAAGATGCTGCGAAGCATTCTTTCGATGGCGCGGAGTCTTGGACTTTCAACCGTTGTCGAGGGGGTCGAAACTTCACTGCAGAGAGACCTGCTTCGGCGCCTGAGCTGCAATGAAATGCAGGGCTTCTTTTTTAGCCGCCCACTTCCTGCGACCGACGCAACGGCGCTTCTTCACTCTTTCAAATGGGGAACCGTATTTGGGTTTGCTGATCGAAATGCGGCGGCCGAGGGCTTCCGGACTCTTCGCGTGGCCAAGCACGGTGAACAGGATCCAGATGAGGCGCAGTTCGCCGTCCAATGAAAAATCAGCTGGATCTGTGCACCCACATCACTGCCGAACCCTATTCCAGGGAGTGCTGTTGTCCAACTCTGCCTATAAACCAGGCTCAACCGCGCGGTATTGGTACTTATTCCTGTAACCAACCCCATTGCAGAGACCCAGAGCCTGTGACAATCGTCACTTCAATGTTACCGAGTTCTCGTCGAGGATATTCCTGCAATGCGGCATCCCTGAGTGACTGCTCAAGCCGGGTATTGTTATTCGACTTCCGGTAGGCGGCAAATTGCAGATCACACGGAGTTTAGTCGCGTTAAGAACATGCGAGATCTCTTTCAGAGATCCAAACGCAAGAAGGTGCATAAGCTGTGGAAATTCCGCCACTCTGCCCCTTTCATGAGCCCGAATACTACCACGGAAGATGTATTGGGAAGAGTTACTTGATGCTGTTACCAAAGAACATATCGCTCCAATCATCAGACTCTAACGAAAGTGGTCCGGAATCGCCGCAAGCGGTTTCCGGGCGGGTTTCCCCCAACGTGCAATCGGTTTCAGCCAGCAACTTTGAGGACCCAGGCCCCCAGGCTCCCGCTGACAGGGGCAAGACGCCACCAAAAATCAATCGGAATGCCGGCGTTTCTGAGCAACGGAAGAGCCGGCAGGTACTCATCGTCGAGGACGACGTTTCTCTGGCGCAGTTTCTTCGCGCCGAACTGGAACATCATCACTTTCGGGTCGAAACCATCCACGACGGCGCAGAGGCGGCAAAAGCCCTCGAACAAAACCGCAACTACGATCTGCTGATCCTCGATCTGAACCTTCCCACGGTCGACGGCATTGCGCTGATGGAGCGCATCCGGCCGCATTATCCGCGGTTGCCGCTGCTGGTGCTGACCGCGCGGAGCCGCGTGGAGGACAGGGTCCACGCTCTCGAAAGAGGCGCCGACGATTGCCTGGCGAAGCCGTTTTCGCTCTCCGAGCTCATGGCGCGCGTGCAGGCGCTGCTGCGGCGCAATTCGGGCGTGATCCCGAACTGTTCGCGGGTTGGGGATCTCATCCTGCTGCGCGAGGAGCGGCGGGTGGAACGCAATGGACGGCGCATCGACCTGACGCCGCGAGAGTTTGCCATCCTGGAAGTGATGATGCGGAATGCCGGCCGGCCGGTCTCTCGGGCAACGCTCCTCGAAGAGGTGTGGAACCTGGGCGCCGAGCCTTCGACCAACATTGTGGATGTGTACATGAAGTATGTGCGGGACAAAGTGGATGGTCCCGGAGAGAGGCGACTCACCCACACGATCCGCGGATTTGGCTACGAACTGCGAGACGGCGATGCTTAGCCCCATGATTGCCACTTGCGAGGACACCTGTGTCGATAGCGGCAGCGTGCGGAAATTTCACGACGAGCTGATGAACGGCCTGCACGCCGTGGCGCAACCATTGACCATTCTGCGGGCGGCGATGGAAATGCTGTCGCGTTCCGGGGCCCCGGGCATCGACCGGAAACACTATCTCGAAATATCGACTGAGCAGGTGGTGCGGGCCTGCGACCTTTTCTCTGCAGTGCAGGACCTCGTCGCGTCGAATGTGACGAAGGCACAGCACGCAAGTTTTGATCTTGGCGAGGTTCTCGAGCCGGTCATCGAGGCGCACGCAGCGCGCATGCAAGCTCGCGGTGTGGGGCTGGCGGTGGTGCGGCCCGAGCCGTGGCAAAAAGTCACAGGAGATGCGGACCGCACCGAACAGGCGTTTCGGGCCATGCTGAACACGGCGCTCTCGCTGGCATCGCATGGCGATGTCATTGAGATTTACACGTCGCGCGCCGCGGAATTCGCAGAGATCACGGTGAAGCATCCGCAACGCCACGGCAAGGGGCTGAACTCATCGGATCGCCTCAGCCTGTCGCTGGCCGAGGTCAACATCGTGAGCCAGTTGGGAAAGTATCGCTGTGCTCCCGATCCATTTTGTTGCTGGTTTGCGCTGCCGATTGAGAAGCCGGTGCAACCGGAGCGGGGCCCATTCCAAGTGAATTGAAGCCACAACTGCTCGCACTGCTTTTCGTTTTCGTTTCCCCAACAGAAACACCGCAATGCTTCGAACGATTCAACAAAGAAAGCATTTTCACACGGGCCCCTTTTCAGTTTTGCAGTAACGATTTCTCCTTTCAGGAGCTCGAGCGCTTATGGCAACTCCCCTTGTGCAGCACCGCGATTCGTTCGTGCCGCCTCAGCGGTTTGACGACCAGTCGACGATCCAGGTTTTAGTGGTCAGCCCCAACACGAAGCTGCGGCAGCAGCTCCAGGAAAAGCTGAGCCCATCGCGATGGCGGATGTGCGAAGCCGCCAGCGGCGCAGCGGCGCTGGAGATGTTGCGCATCCACGGTTCGGAGGACCGCATCCTGCTGCTGGATCCGATGCTGCCGGACCTGGAGGCGAACGGATTCAACGCGATCGTCAGGGATCGGTTTCCGCAGACCCAGGTGCTGATGCTGAACTCGCAGACAGGACAGCTCCTGATAGGAACGACGTCGCCTACGCCAATCTCAATCCGGCTGGCGGACGAGGTGAACCGCGGAGGCGCCGCAGCCAGCACCGCGGCTGCTGCCGCCATGCCCGAAGCACCGCGCTCTCGCTCGGAAGCCAAAGTTGGCCTGCGATCGATGATTGGCAACTCAGACGCGATGCAGCGAACCTTCTCCGTGACGCGACTGGTCGCCGGCCGAAACACGACCGTGCTCGTGACCGGCGAGAGCGGGACGGGCAAGGATCTGATCGCGCAGGAATTGCATTTGATGAGCCCGCGGAGAAACCAGCCGTTTGTGGTGGTCAACTGCTCCGCGATTCCTGAAGCGTTGCTGGAGGCGGAACTGTTTGGTTTCGCCAAAGGCTCCTTCACTGGCGCCGTACAATCGCGCATCGGGCGCATCCATGCGGCGCAGGGCGGAACTCTGTTTCTGGATGAAATCGGCGACATGCCTTTGTCGCTGCAGAGCAAAATCCTGCGATTTCTGGAACAGGGAGAGGTGCAGAGAATCGGCGGCAACGACAATCTGAAGGTCGATGTGCGGGTTGTCGCGGCAACTAACGCCGATCTGAAGGGAATGGTCGCCAAACAGCAGTTCCGCGAAGACCTCTATTACCGGCTCGCGGTCTTTCCCATTCAGTTGCCTCCTCTGCGCGAGCGCATGAGCGACCTTGAACCGCTGGCGATCTCGTTCTGCGCGAAGTTTGTTCCCGGCACATCGCTGAGCCGCGAGGCGCTGGCAGTTTTGCAGCAGCACCACTGGCCCGGCAATGTGCGCGAATTGCGCAACACCATCGAGCGGGCGACAATTCTGGCAGCAGGAGAAGCGGAAATCAAGGCCGAGCACATTCTTTTGTAGTCGAGACTGCCAAAATAGCACGCCTGTCTCGATTTGGCACGCGTCGTGCATAAGAGATAGGCAAATGCTGCCGAGTTCTCATGCTGTTCCAATAAACGTTCCGGGCTTGCAGAATCCGCAGCAGCTCGCGGACGCTTTCTCAGAGTTCATCTCGGCCTCGGCTCTGCTGGAAACTTCGTATCGCGACCTGCAGCAGGAAGTTGCGCATCTGGGCGTGGAGCTGGCGCAGCGCAACGCCGAGCTGACGCGCAGCCTGGAAGCGAACAGCCGTATGCGCGCGGCATTGCAACAAATGATCGACTCGATGCCCTGCGGCGTGGTCGTCCTGAACGCGCTGGAATCGATTGTAACCATCAATCCTGAAGCGATCCGGCTGCTGGATCTGCGCGAACGCCGTCCGCGCACGCTGCATGCGCTTGCGCAAACGAGCCAGGTGGATTTCGAAGCGCTGGCAGCGACCGCGGAGGGGACGTGCGAGACCGAAATCTCTCTGGCGACCGGGAGCGGACCCGCTTGGCTGGCGATCAGCCGTCGTGAATTGATTCCTGCGGCCCGCGCGGAAGCGAATGCTCTGCGCAGCATCTGGATCCTGCGCGATATCACCTCCACCAAACAGGCTGAGCAGGAGCGCGAAGCAGCGCGGCGAGCGACGACCCTCGCAGAGATTTCCACCATCCTGGCGCATGAAATTAGAAATCCGTTAGCGAGCCTCGAGCTGTTTGCCGGTCTCATCGCCCAGGACGGCGACGCCAACCCGGAGTGGGTGGGGCACCTGCAGGCTGGCATCCGTACCTTGTCCGGAACGGTGAACAACGTCCTCAGCATGACCGGCGACCTGCTTGCGCGGCGCAGGCTCCTCGATTTGCCCGCGTGCGTGAAAAGTGGAGTCGAGTTTGTGCGGCCGATCGCTGAGCAGAGCGGAGTCAGCCTGAACTTTGAAAGCGGCAACGATGCATGGATCGTCGAGGGTAATGAAGACGCCATCCGCCAGATCCTGCTGAATCTGATATCGAACGCCATCCGGCATACAAAAGCGGGTGGCCGCGTGGATGTCTCCACGCGGCTCGAAGCACACGAAGGAAGCAAACGCTCGGTGGTCGAGGTACGCGACAGCGGCTGCGGTATGCCGGGGGAGATTCTTGACCACCTTTTCGAGGCTGGCTTCAGCGGCACCGGCGAAACTCCGGGCCTCGGGCTGGCGGTATGCAAGCGGCTCATGGCGCAGCACCGCGGATCGATCCGTGTGACAAGCCGGTTGGGCGAAGGAAGCAACTTTCAACTGGAGTTTCCAGCGATATGACGGGCGACACAGTCTCATCGGTGTTGTTAGTGGACGACGAGCCGGGCATCCGCACGGCCCTGCGCGCAAATTTCCTGCGTCACGGCTGGCGTGTGGAAACCGCGGGCGGTGTACGCGAAGCGAAGCGCATGCTCGAAAATCGCGAATTCGATCTGGTGGTTACTGACATTCGTATGCCAGACGGCGACGGGATGGAAGTGATGCGCGCGGCGCGGGCCATTTCGGCATCGACGGCAGTCATCGTGCTGACCGCGTACGGGTCGGTGCCGGAAGCGGTCCATGCCATGCGCGATGGCGCGCTGGATTATCTGACCAAGCCGATTCCCTTCGATCAGTTGCAGTCGGTGGCGGCGCAGGTCATGCAGCGGGCGCGGCAGATGCCCGCGGAGGATGAAGCTGCGAGCGCAGCGATTGTGGGGCACTCCGCAGCTCTGATGCGCGCGATCCAGCGTGCGCGAGCCGCAGCCAGCAGCGGCGTGGATGTGCTGATCGAGGCCGAAAGCGGGACGGGTAAGGAGCTGTTGGCGAGGTTTATCCACGATGCCAGCGATCGCAGCAGCAAGCCGTTCGTTGCCGTAAACTGCGCGGCGGTTCCGGAGACGCTGCTGGAAAGCGAATTGTTTGGGCACGGCCGCGGAGCCTTCACCGGCGCAGTCGCGTCACGGCCGGGCAAATTCGAGTCGGCCGACGGCGGAACGATTCTTCTCGATGAGATCGGCGAAATGCCGCTGAACCTGCAGCCCAAGCTGCTGCGCGTTCTGCAGGAGCGCGAGTTCGAGCGGCTGGGTGAAGCGCGCTCCGTCAAGGTGGATATTCGCGTCATCGCGACGACCAATGTGTCTCTCGCGGAAATGGTGGAACGCGGTCAGTTTCGCGCCGATCTCTACTACCGCCTGAACGTGATCCCGCTGACACTGCCCCCGCTGCGCGAACGGCGCGACGACATTCCGGCGCTGGCGCGCCATTTTGCCGAGAAGTCGGCAGCGCAGATGCAACTGGGAATTCCCCGGCTTCACCCCGACTTCGTGAACTGCCTCCAAACCCATGCCTGGCCGGGCAATGTGCGCGAACTCGGAAACTTCATGCGCCGGGTGATTGCCCTGAGCGGGACGCTGGATATCGACGCCCGCTGCTTTGAAGCGGAATTTCATGGAACCGGCAATCTGCGCCGCGCGGCTCCGGTGCCGGCCACGGTTCCAGCTGCCGCCGGAACGCCGATCCGGGAGCTCGAGAAAATGCACCTGGAAAACACCCTGGCGCTGACCGACGGGAATCGCACCCACGCTGCGGAGATGCTCGGCATCAGCCTGCGCACGCTGCGCAACAAGATCCGGGAGTACGGGCTTCCGCCCAGGAGGTACGCCTGAATGAATGACTCCATGCTGCAGTTGCTGCAGAACTACATGCATGTGGCGGACGAACGCCAGCAGATGATCGCTTCGAACATGGCCAACGTGGATACGCCCGGCTATCACACCCGCGATATCAACTTCCAGCAGGCGATGCAGGATGTGATGGACCAGAGCGGCGTGCTGCATCTGGAACCGGCGGCCGAGGAAGTGGAAGGTCTGCCGGAACGGCCCGACGGGAACAACGTCAATGTCGACCGCGAAAGCATGCTGATGTCGGAAACGCAGCTGCAGTATCAGATGGGCGTCCAGCTGATTAAGTCAGAGTTCCACACCTGGTATTCGGCCATCAAGGACTAATGAGGAAGGCAGCAATGGGAATTTTCGACATGATGAGCGTCAGCGCATCGGCGCTGGCAGCGGAGCGGCAGAGGGCCGAAGTGACATCGGCGAATCTGGCCAACGCGGAAACCACCCACACCGATTCGGGTGGCCCCTACGTGCGCAAGGAAGTCGTCTTCAGCTCGGCCGACGATTCACCGTTTCAGTCGGTATTCAACCAGGTAGGCAGCTTCGGGCGTCCGCCGGCCGGATCTGTGCAGTTGACCCAGATCGTGAACGATACCACGCCGCCAGTGATGCGGTATGAGCCGGGCAATCCGGATGCCAACAAGGACGGTTATGTGGCCTATCCGTCCATCAATCCGGTGACCGAGATGGTGGATCTCATGGACGCGACGCGCGCTTATCAGCTGAATGCGTCGGCCATCGGAGCGGCAAAACAGATGATTCAGGAATCGATAGACATCCTGAAATCGTCGTAGCTGCGGAGAAAAAGAGATGAACAACATCAATTTGGGCAATATTGGCAACGCATACATACCGGAGCCGGCCTCGCTGGATATAGGAGGGAGCGCCGGAGGCTCGAGTTTCACCGACGTGCTCAAGAGCGCGGTCGACAGCGTGAACGCGAGCAACGATTCCGCTGCCGCACAGGTGAAGAACGTGCTGCAGGGCGGCGGAGGCAGCGATCTGAACAGCGTGATGATCGCGGTCGAGAAAGCGGATGTGTCGTTCCAGCTGATGATGCAGGTACGCAACAAGATCGTGAGCGCGTATCAGGACATCGAGAAGATGCAGTTTTAGGCAGAGACCGAAATTTTCGAGACCAGGACTGAATTCGAATGGCAGGCTGGAACAACCCGACGGAACAGGCACAACAATTCTGGGCGAGCCGCAGCGGAAAACAGAAGACGCTGCTGCTGGGCGGAGCAGGAGTAACAATCCTGCTGCTCACGATCTTCGTCAAATTCATCGGCACGCCCGACTACAAGCCGCTGTTCACCGGCCTCGAACCGGAGGATGCGCAGACTCTCAGCACGCAACTGGAGGCCCAGGGCATTCCGCATCAGCTGAGCCCGGACGGCAAAACTCTCAGCGTGCCCGCGGACAAGCTCGATGCCGCGCGTATGCAGACCGCGGCGCAGGGCCAGCCCCACAGCGGACACATGGGATTTGAGCTCTTCGACAAAGTCTCCTGGGGCGAAACGGAGTTCGACGAGAAGGTTACTTACCAGCGCGCTCTCGAGGGAGAACTGGAGCGCTCCATCGAGACGCTGGCCGACGTGGAAAGCGCGCGCGTTCACCTTGTGATGCCGACCGAGTCGGTTTTTCTTGACCAGCAGCGGGCAGCGAAAGCATCCGTGATCGTAAAGCTGCGGCACGGGCAAATGTCGAAAACCGCGGTGCTGGCGATCGCGCGGCTGGTTTCGGGAGCCGTCGATCAGATGACGCCCGATCAGGTGTCAATCGTGAATGCGGACACGGACCAGTCACTCAATCACACCGGGCCAGATGATGGCTCGACAGAAGGGAGCACGCTCACCGATCGACTGATCAGCACGCTCGAGCCGATTGTGGGTGCGGACAAGATTCGCGCGACGGTGAACGTCGATTACGACCAGGGAACGACGGACGAGAGCCAGGAGAAATACGATCCCGCAGTGAGTGCGCTGCTAAGCGATCAGAAATCCGATGAACAAGCTGGAAGCGGCGCGATTCCATCGGGCGTACCGGGAACGTCGAGCAATATTCCGGCAGCGAAGCCGGCGAAGAACGGGAGCAATCCCCCCACGACCACGAGCGCCGCACAGGCCGTAAATTCTCAGCATTCGACGACAGAAAGCGCGCAATACGGGGTGAACAAGACGATCGTCCACACCGTGACCCCGGCCGGACGCATCGCACGCCTCTCCGCCGCCATTCTGGTTGACGACGAGCTGGTGAAGTCCACGCAAAAAGGCAAAGTGACCTGGACGCGGCAAAAGCGGTCGCAGGAACAACTCGACAAGATCCGCGACCTGGCGGAAGCCGCGATCGGCTTCGACGCGAAGCGGGGCGACACCATCAGCGTTCAGGCTATGCCGTTCGATACCGACGTGACGGATGCCGACGTTCCAACGCGGAATTTGGGAGTCCAGGTGCAGAAGGCAGTGTCGGACTACTCTCCGCTTCTGCGGCCGGTTTCATTACTGGCCCTGTTTGGTCTGGCCTATCTTTTCGTGATTCGCCCGGTGCAGAAGCATGTGCTTGCTCCGGGTCAGGCGCCGGCGAGGATCGAGGCTGCGCTGCCCGCCGCAACGGGCGAACTGTCTGGCGGCGTGACGCACACTCTCGGCAGCGGCACGGCAAGAGCCGCGCAACTGAAGGAGCAGACGGCGGATTTGATCCGGAAGAATCCGGTCCAGACAGCGCGGGCGCTGCAGGCGTGGCTGCGTGAGGAGCCCTCATGAGCACGATGGGTGTGATCCCATTCACCGGCACCCGCAAAGCCGCGATTCTACTCTCGCTTCTGGGAGAAGATGCAGCCGCGCCAATTCTTCGCAATCTTCCCGAAGACGATCTGGAGCGCATCGCCGAAGAGATCACGCAGCTGGGGCAGATCCCCTTCGAGGCCACCCTCCAGGTGCTGGAGGAGTACCAGCAGATGATGACCGCGCAGGAGTTTATCGCGGTTGGCGGTCAGGACGTCGCGGTCCGGTTGCTGGTGAAGGCCTTCGGCGAGGCGGGCGCTCAAAACATGGTGGATCGCCTTGCGCGCGAAGACGAAGCAAAATCTCTGCGGGTGGATTCGCTGAAGAAAGCCGATCCCCAGCAGCTGGCGCGATTCCTGGTCGGGGAACACTCGCAGACGAAGGCATTGATCCTGAGCCACATGGATGCGAAGCAGGCATCGGCGCTGCTGATGAAACTGGAGCCGGAAGTGCGTGCCGACTGCGTGCGCCGGCTTGCCAATCTGGGTCAGTTTTCGCCCGAAGTTGCGGCAAAAGTGTCGTCGCTGCTGAACCGGCGGCTGCGTTCGGTCGGCGAGCAATCGAAGCGCGCGAACTCCGGATTTCGCAACATCGCCGAGCTGATGAATCGGCTCGATCCGCTCACGGCGCGGGAAATTCTGGAAACCATCGATCGCGACGACCCAAAGCTGGCAATTAACATCCGCGACCTGATGTTCACCTTCGACAATTTTCTCGAGGTTCCCGAGCACCAGATGCGCGAACTGATGGGCGGAATCGACAAGAACACCCTGATGCTGGCCCTGAAGGGTGCGAGCGAAGACCTGAAGAGTCATTTCTACCGGACCATGTCATCGCGGGCGGTGGAGATGATGAAAGAGGACTCCGAAGTGATGGGCCCGGTACGCAGCAAAGATGTTGCCAAGGCGCAGGCGGAGATCGTCGCTATTGCGCGCAAGCTGGAAGCGGAAGGAAAACTTGTGCTGAAGAGCGAGGGAGAAGACGAGTATGTCCTCTAACGTGGAGTTCAGCGGCGCCCTGAACGTGCCGATTGCAGCGTTGCAGTATCGCGACATTGCCGGACGCTCGCTTAGCGATCTTGTGCAAAGCGACTCCGACAGCTCGATAACCGGCGGGCGAGGACGTCAGCGCGCCGATGTCGAGATGTCCGAAGCAGAATTTGCCGCGCGGATCGCAATGGAGCGGGCCGAAGCGACGGCACAGGCGGAGCAAAGACTCCGC
Source organism: Acidobacteriaceae bacterium (assembly GCA_035503555.1). Taxonomy (GTDB): domain Bacteria; phylum Acidobacteriota; class Terriglobia; order Terriglobales; family Acidobacteriaceae; genus Palsa-343. The sequence goes on from DATJTG010000233.1 coordinate 31,469, forward strand.
CAGGAACTCGACCAGAAGGTGCAGGCGGCGCGGTCAGCAATCGCCGAAACGATTCGCGAATTCGCCGAGCAGCGAAAGGACTATTTCACGCGCGTGGAGGGCGAGATCGTACAGCTCTCGCTGTCAATTGCGGCGAAGATCCTGCATCGCGAGGCTCAGGTGGATCCGATGCTGGTGGCCACGCTAGTTCGGATGGCGGTAGCGAAGCTCCACGAGGATTCGAAGGTGACGGTGCGCGTTCCGGTCGGCCGCGGAGCCAGCTGGACGCAGTTTTTTGCGGGGCAAGTGAAGACCGCGCAGGTGGACGTGGTGGAAGACCCGCAGCTGAGCAGTCAGGATTGCATTCTTGAAACGGAACTCGGCGCCGCCAATTTCGGTCTGGAGCCACAATTGAAGGAACTGGAGCAGGGATTCTTTGATCTGCTCGCGCTGAGGCCGGCCAGTCGATGAGCCGGCCGCTGCTCGCTCCGTATACGCACCATCTGGAGGCGGGGTCGACCCTGCGCTGGAAAGGCCGCGTAAATCAGGTTGTCGGCAATCTGGTCGAATCGAGCGGCCCGTTCTGCTCGGTCGGTGAGTCGTGCGAAATTCAGAGCGCGAGCGGGCAGAGCTATGCCGGCGAGATCATCGGGTTCCGCGGATCGACGATGTTGTCGATGACCGCGGATCAGCCGCGGGGAATCCGCTTCGGCGATCGGATCGTGACGTGGGGGGCGCGGCCGTCGATTCGCGTAGGCCCGGGACTGCTGGGGCGCGTGATCGACACCACGGGCAATCCGCTGGACGGAAAGGGAGATTATCGAGCGACCCATGCCGTCGCCATCGACGGCTCGGCGCCGCTGCCCCTCGATCGGGTGCCGATTCGCGAGCCGCTTGGCTGCGGCATTCGCGCGATCGACGGATTTCTGACCTGCGGTCTCGGCCAGCGCGTGGGAATCTTTGGAGGCAGCGGCGTTGGCAAAAGCACGCTGATCGGCATGATGGCGCGCGGCACCGCGGCCGATCTCACGATTCTCGCGCTGGTAGGAGAGCGGGGCCGCGAAGTGGGCGAGTTTCTTGAGGTGCTGGGCGAAGAGGGTTTGCGCCGCGCCGTGGTCCTTGTTTCCACATCGGATCAGTCGCCGCTGTTGCGGATTCACGCAGCGCTGGCGGCGACAGCAGTGGCCGAGTATTTCGCGAGCCTCGGCAAAAACGTGCTGTTGATCGTTGACTCGCTCACGCGTTTTGCAATGGCTCAGCGGGAGATCGGCCTTGCCGCGGGTGAGCCGCCCACGGCGAAGGGCTACACACCGTCGGTTCTGAATATGCTGGCGCGGCTGGTGGAGCGCGCAGGCAACTTTTCGCAGGGAAGCATCACCGCGTTTTACACGGTTCTGATGGAAGGCGACGATCAGCAGGATCCGGTTGTCGATACGGTGCGGTCTCTGCTCGACGGCCATGTGGTGCTCGACAGAAATCTGGCCATGCGGAGCCACTATCCGCCCATCTCGATTCTTGACAGTCTCAGCCGGCTGATGTCCAGCCTGGCGAGCGAAGATCATCTCGCGAAATCGAAGGCCCTGCGGTTGCTCATGGCATCGTATGCGCGGTCGGAAGATCTGATTCGCATTGGCGCTTACCAGAAAAACACCGACCCGGTTCTCGATCAAGCGATCGCGAGCCTGCCGGCGCTTAACGCGTTCCTGCAGCAGAAGCCGCAGGAACTGAGCGAATACAGAGATGCTGTTGAGAAGATGATGTCCCTGCCTGGATAAACATGGCGTTCCGATTCAGCCTCGCGACCGTTCTCCGTTTCCGCGAAAGCATCGAGAAGCGGGAACAACTGGCTTTGCAGCAGGTACAGTTACAAATTGCTCAAACGCGGCGCGCCGTCGACGAGCTGACCGCTCAGATCGCTCGGGCCGAGCAAATCCGCGAGGAGACCATGCGGGAGCCCGTGCCGGCCGTGCATCTGCAGGCCATGGTGCGGGCGGCGGAAGCCGCCGCGGCGCACAGGAAGTCCCTCCTCGAAAACCTGCAGTCTCTGGAAAGGCTGCGCGTGGAGCGCATGAACGCCTATCAGGCGGCCCACCGCGGCCGGCGCATGCTGAGCGACATCGAGATGCAGCAGCGAGGTGCATACGAGCAGGAACGAACCCGCCAGCAGCAGAAATTCCTCGACGACATCTTCGTCGCCCGTCTCCAGCGGGACTAAAGTCACCGCGACAACCTCTACACATCGCCAATCCCGGCGCGAGCTTCTGCTTGGGCGGAATTTCTCTCTTTCCCCGGTGATGCACGCCTACCGGAACTCGGCAAACGTTGCCCACCAGGACCGGCAAGGATTGCCGGGGAGATGGCTTGAGGGATTTGTAGCCAATACGGTGGCAAATATAACCCTCATAGAATCAATCAACCTCGCGACAGAACGAGCATGGCGGCAGGCGCGAAAATGCTGGCGTTCAACGTGCAATCAGTCGAGCGTGCGAATTGCGCTGCGAGCGATGACTACCTCGAACCCGAATCCGCTGCTCAGGGAAACCCAGCCGCCGGCTGCGAACTTCCTGTCGGTCCTGGCCAACACGGCGGGGCAAAGCGCGCAGTCGGCAGTGCCGGGGACGGGTACGGCCCAGCGGGACATCAATGCCGGCGCGAACGACAGCGGCCAGGGCGATCAGGGCCAGGCAGCATCGGCGACCTCCGGGCAAACCAGCCCTCAGGGAACTGGCGTGCAGTCACAGCCCTCCGTCGCGGCCGGCAATGCAGCGAAGGATCCGCCGGTTGATCGGCCGACGAACTCTGCGACCGACGGGAATGCCGCCGGCCACGCCGCCAATAGTAACAAGGACGCGAAAGCGGCGACGGCGCAGAGCGCGATCGCTTCATCGGCCGCCACTCTGATCGCGATGCGTCCCGAACTTCCGCCCACGCTGCCCATCGCAGCGCCGGCAGAACCGAGCACGAGCGCAGTAACACCGGAAACCGCGGTCAACGAAGCAGCAGTCAACAACGTACCGGCCGCAGTTTCGGAGATTACGACAGAGACCCACAGCGAAGGAGCAATTCCGGCCGCCGCAAAAAATCAAATTCAGCCGTCCCATGAAGTCCAGCCGAACGCTGAAGGCGGAAACACCGAAGCCTCCGCGGAACCAACGCCGGATTCGGCGACATCGCCTGCGGAAGCGGCGCAGGACGCCCTGGGAGCCGGCGTGACGGCTCGGGGATTCTCAGTGATCGCGGATTTGCCTGCCGTGTTTCTTCTTCCAGATTTGGCGTCGCTGCCGAATACTGTGCCGGCCTCTTCCGCGGCAAAGCCGGTGCAGGCCGACGGCGTCAATGCGGCGAATATGCAAAGTGCCGCCCCGTCAGCGGCGCCAGACAAAAGCCACTCCGCGAGTCCGGTCAGCGTCGCCCAAAATGCCGGCACCCCAAGCAGCCCGCAGACCGGCGCGCAAGCTGGCGGACCATCCACGCAGCACACCCAAACGGAAGCGGCGCAGGCGCCGACCGATTCTGCATCGAAAAACACTCCCACGACGGCCCCGCCGATTGCCACGCCGGAAGCCCGCACGACGCCCCACGCGACCCCCGGCGATGAACGGTTCCCTGCCGATGCGATGCACGGGGAGTTGACGAACCCGGCAGAGGCAGGCGAAACAAGGGCCAGCGGGGGAATCAACACAGCTCAGCTGATTCAAACCATGAGCCAGACCGAGATGCACGTCGGCCTACGGTCGGCGGAGTTTGGAGAAATCTCCATTCGCACAGCGCTCTCTCAGCAGCAAATGATTGCGCAGATCTCGGTGGATCACAGCGATCTCGGGCGAGCGATCGCTGCGGCAACGCCGGGCTTGCAAACCCGGCTGGGCCATGACTTCGGTGTGAACGCCTCGATCCAGGTGAATCAGACCGGAGCGTCGTCTTCAGGTGAACGAGGAGCTGCGCAGCAGCAGCAACAGCGGTCGCTGGCACGGCCTCTCGAGGTGGAAGGCGGAGTACCCCCGGTCGAAGCGGAGACCGCGGTCCTTCGCGCGGCGCCAGTCTCGCACGATCAGTACCGGTTGGATATCAGGGCATAAGGGAATTTCAGAAATCAAGAGGAACCGATCATGAACATTCAGGGCTACAGTCCGTTGATCAGCGCTCCGGTGCAGGCGCAGTCTGCCAGCTCCAGCGCGACTTCAGGATCGAACGCCACTTCGGGCACCAGCGCAAGCTCGGGCAGTTCGAACAGCAACAACAGCCTCTCGTCCGGCAGCCTGGAAACGACGTTTCTCAACCTGCTGGTCACCGAGCTCCAGAACCAGGATCCGACGCAGCCGGTGGATCCGACCGAAATGGTCAGCCAGATGGTTTCGCTCAACCAGCTCGATCAGCTCATTTCCATCAACCAGACTCTGACGAGCCTTACAGGAGCTGCCGAGACGGCGGCTACTTCCGGAAGCTCGTCGTCCGCTGTGACCGGAACCAGCAGTCCCGCGAGCGCGGCGGCGCAGGCCGCGGCCACGCCAAAATTCTTCGGCAATACCAGCGCAGTGCCGGGAGCGAATCCCGCCGCTGTGCCGCCGGGCATGCTGATGAATCTGTACGGCAACAGTGGTTTTCCCGTAAACAACTCAACCTTTGCCACTCAAGGAGGCAGATAATGTCAGCGTTTTCGATTCCTCTTTCAGGCCTGGCAGGCAGCTCGGATGCGCTGAATGTCATCGCCAACAACCTCGCCAACCTCAACACCGACGGCTACAAGGACGAGAATCTCACGTTCAGCGGCCTCTTCAACCAAATGCTCGGCGTTTCCGGTAATGGCGATCCCATCCAGGTGGGATCGGGCGTGCAGGTCGCCGGAGAAACGGCCAACTTCACCAGCGGTACCGTTGACTCGACAGGCATTGCGTCGAACATGGCGTTGCAGGGCAATGGATTCTTCGTGGTGGAAGGCGGCAACAACCAAATGAGCTTCACGCGCGACGGCAGTTTCGGTGTCAACGCCGACGGTCAGCTCGTGACCCAGGGCGGCGAACTGGTGATGGGATATCCGGCGGTGAACGGCGCGATCTCGACCAATTCCGCGCTGGCGCCCATTAACGTCAATCAGGCGGAAAACATTCCCGCGGTGGCGACGTCGAGCTTCTCCATGGATACGAACCTCGACGCGAGCGCCGGCGTCGGCACTACCTTCAGCACTCCGCTTACCGTTTACGATTCGCTTGGATCTTCGCACGAGCTCACGGTTACCTACACGAATACGGGCGCCAACACCTGGAGCTACAACGTGACGCTGCCCGCAGCGGACACCGGCGGCACCGGCAATCCCACCAGCCTGGCGACCGGAACCATGACCTTCAATTCGTCGGGTCAGCTGACGTCGCCGAGCGGCTCCATCACGGGAATCAACATCACCGGTCTCGCGGATGGAGCGGCTCCCATGAACCTCACCTGGAACCTGACCAACAACGGTTCCGCCACGATGACCCAGCAGGACGCAACCAGCGCGACCTCGACGACCGAGCAAAACGGATATGGCGTGGGAACGCTGACCGGTTATTCGGTGCTGTCCGACGGAACGGTGGAAGGCCAGTTCAGCAACGATCAGACGCTGGCCCTCGGCAAGGTGGCGGTCGCCGGCTTCGCGAACAATCAGGGACTTACCCAAACCGGATCCGATGATTATCAGGCGACGTTTGCTTCCGGAGCCCCGGTCATCGGCCAGGCAGGAGCAGGCGGCAACGGCACGATCACGGGCGGCGCGGTCGAAGAATCAAATGTGAATCTCTCGACGGAGTTCGCGAACATGATCGTGGCGCAGCAGAATTACGAGGCGAACGCCAAAGCTCTCACCACCATGGATCAGGTCTCGCAGGCGACGATCCAGCTGATCTCGTAACCAGGGCGGTCGTGCGGTAGTTAACGAACGATTAGAGGCCCTCGCTGTGCGTCACCCCGTCGCAGAGAGGGCCTGTGGAAGGCTGCGGGCTCTCATGCCTGTCTCACCGACAGAGGGAGCCCGCGGCCTCCCCCCTCGATTTCTGCAAACCCTTTCATCAGAGTGGTTTGGCATCGGCTGAGCCATCGCGCGCCTGCGCGCCCGCTCCCATTTTCATTTCGGCCCATCGATTGCATCGGCATAGGCATAAATTGCCTCCTCCCCGTTGATGCGTAGCACTCTGTGCGAACGGCTGGACGCAACCAGGAGCCAGCCGGATCGATGAGCACGTCGCCCCAAAACTCAGAAAGCATGCCGGCCAACGCATGCGTGACCCCGATCGCGAGTACCAGCGATCTGCTCGACAGCATGCCGTGGCTGCCCTGCACGCTCACGCTGGATGTTCCCGTGGTTCGCTTCACCATTCGGGACCTTCTGGCTCTGACCGAGGGATCCATTGTGGAAACCAACTGCCACCACACCAGCGACGTGCCTTTGCGCGTGAATCGGCTCCTGATCGGCTGGACAGAATTTGAAGTTGTCGGCGACCGCCTCGCGGTGCGCATAACGGATCAGATATGACAGTTAAAAGTAACGCTCAACGCTCTATGCCTCGGTGGGCAGAACTCGCCGAGGCTGCGCCGGAACCAGAAATTGCCGAAGCTCCGCGCGGGGTCTGGATACCGACAACCGAGTCGTTTCTCTCGACGCTGCTCGACTGTGTAAAAGAGCAGGCCGGCCATCAGGCCGCGGCGGAGGCCTCTGCGGCCACAGGGCTTCTCGATCTTCACGTCGATGCGGAGCCGGAAGAAGAACTGCCCGCCGCCGTCGCCGCTCGCGAACCAATCGCGGAGGCACTACAGTCGACCGTGGTGTCCTTCAGAAGGCCGCCCATGTGCCGCTGGAACTCGACCCGAGCTGCCGCCGCCCCATCGGTCGAGAACTCTTCTCCAATCACCATCGTCGAAGCTGCAGCGGAGATCGAGGAAATCCCGGTGGATCCGGCATCTCTCAAGGCGCCGGTTCTCGCCCGTTTTACCTTCATGCAACCGGCCATCGATCCGTCGGCATGCGAAACCGTTCCCGTGATCATGATCTCCGACGCCGAGGGAAAGGAGTCCGACGAAATCCCCCTTCAGCCCGCATCCCTCGATCCTTCGATGTGGACCAGCTTCACCTTCCAGCAGTCGGCCACCCCTTCCTTGAAGAGCGATGAGCCGGTCGCTGCGGAAGCGCAGTCAGCAATCGGCGAAATCCCGGTTGTCCTCGAAGCGAAAGAGACAGCCGCAGCCATCGATCCCGTGTTTGCGATGCTTCTCGCGGAGGAGATCGCGGCCCCGGAAATTCCGGTCTCACCCGAAGTCGAAGTTCCGCCTCCTGCCGAACCGCAGTCGGCCGCGGCTCCGCTCACTCCCGTGTTCACGACGCTCTTCGGCCAGAAAATCGAGGTTGGCCGCCACGAACAGGAACTGCCGAAGGCTGCCGTAATCGAAAAGCCGGCTCCGGCGCCCGCCCCGGTGGAAATTTCGACCGCCGAGGCGGAAGCAGCCGTTGCTGAGCCGGAAGTGACGGCTTCTTCAACGAAAACCGCGAAGGCAAAACCCGCGACGCAGCCGGCCAACGGCGTGATGAACCGCGTGATCTCTCTTCTGAGCGGAAAGCACGGCCTTAGAAACACAAAGCAGCTGCGCGTGGCCGAGACGATTTCGCTGGGCGACAAGCGGTTTGTGGCCGTGGTCCATGTTGACGGACAGAAATTCCTTATCGGTGGGGGCACATCCGGTGTCTCTTTGCTGACGCAATTGGATTCCGCGCAGAACGAGGCCGGACTGCCGGCGGGATCCTGCGGCGCTGGGGAACAGGTCTAATGTCGCAGCGCACCCTGCGGCATGGTGTTCCGGTAGCCGCGCTGTGTCTCGCGCTCGCCGGCTCGGCGAGCGCGCAGGCACATCTTGCTTTGCGAGGTACGGAAGGCCTGCAGGCGGGGCTTCAGGGAATCGCGGCCAACGCGCCCCCTGCGAATCCCGCGAACGCGGCCGCAACCGGCAATGCGCCGGCGCCGGCGGCCACCGCCGCGGCGACCCCCGCAACGCCGAGCGCGCAGCCATCGGGCGTGGTGAACACGCTCACGCCGACATCGGTTCCTTCCACAGGACAGGCCGCCATTCAGTTGCAGGGCGTTCCCGGCGGATCGGTGCCATGGTCGGTCGTCATTTTGCTGACGGGCCTCACGCTGATTCCTTCGATCCTGCTGTGCGTCACGCCATTCGCGAGGCTCCTGATTGTCTTTCACTTCCTGCGCCAGGCGCTCGGGCTCCAGACCACCCCCTCAAATCAGACACTGATTGGGCTCTCGCTGGTTCTCACGTTCTTCCTGATGGAGCCAACCGCGACCCAGATCTACAACGACGCGGTTGTGCCCATGCAGGCCGGCAAGATTTCCGCCACCGCCGCCTTCACGCGCGGCGAAGCGCCGATGCGCAAGTTCATGGCGCACTATGTGCGCGAAAAAGATGTCGCGTTGTTTGTCGAGTTGGCCAAGGAGCCGCGGCCGGCATCGGTTGACGATCTCTCCATGCGGGTTCTGGTGCCTGCGTACATTCTTTCCGAGCTCAAGGCCGGGTTTCAGATCGGCACCGTGCTCTTTCTTCCATTTCTGATCGTGGACATGGTGGTGGCATCCATCACCACCTCCATTGGCATGCTCCAACTGCCTCCGGTGGTGATCTCCACGCCGCTCAAGCTGCTGCTGTTCCTGATGGTCGACGGTTGGCATCTGCTGATCGGATCTTTGATGAGGAGCTTCAGCTAAGCGTATGGGCGTCGATCAGGTTGTCTTTCTCGGTCGCGAGGTGCTAACGGAAGTGGTCCTGCTGGCGGGGCCGATTCTCGGCGTCGCGATCATCGTGAGCCTGGTGGTGAACGTGTTTCAGGTGCTTACTTCGCTGCAGGACAACACCATCTCGTCGGTCATGCGGCTGCTGACCGTCGGAGGTGCAATCTTTGCCGCGATGCCGTGGATGTGGCGGCATCTCGCGCATTTCACCCTGTCGATGTTCTCTGATTTTCACGGGATCCTGCAATGATCGAGATCCCCGTGATCGCGATTATCAGCGGAATCCTCACCATTGCGGTGCGGCTCTCGGGGCTCATGCTGTTTGCTCCGTTCTTCGGCAGCATCGTGATTCCCATGCGGGTGAAGGCGGTTCTGGTTTTCGCGCTGACCATCGTGTTGTTTCCGGTCGTCGGGCACACGGCAGGTAAGCCATCGCTGATGCAGTGGCCGCTTCTGGCGTTCACCGAGTTCCTCATCGGCGCGGGGATGGGCATCGCGACGAACCTCGTGTTTGAGGCGGCCCAGCTGAGCGGGCAGGTGCTCGGCGTGCAGATGGGCTACTCCCTGGTGAACATCCTCGATCCGCAGTCGCAGGTGGATACGACCGTTGTCTCGGTGTTCTACCAGAGCATCGTCCTGCTGCTGTTTCTGCGCATGGACGTGCACTATTGGCTGCTGCGCGCCATCGGCAACAGCTTTACCTATCTGCCCCCCGGAACGGGTCACATCAGCGGACTGTTTACAGCAGGCGTGCTGCGCGCGGCGGGCGACGTATTCGGGCTGGGGGTGCAGATCGCCGCTCCCGTACTCTCGGCCACGCTGGCCGCGGATGTCGTGCTGGGGCTTCTGGGCAAGGCTTCGCCGCAGATGCCGCTCATGCTGCTGGGCCCTGCACTGAAGAGCATGCTCGGCATCGGAGTTCTGCTGGCCACACTGAAGTACTGGCCCGACCTGTTCGGGAGACTGTTCTTGGGTGCCATGAGCAACAGCGAACGGCTGTTGCATCTGGCGGCGCGGTGAAAAGACCATGGCTGACCAGAACAAAACAGAGCAGGCAACACCGCGGCAAAGAAAGCGCGCTCGCGAGCGGGGCCAGGTCACGCGATCGCGCGAACTCAACGCCGCACTGGCCATGGGCGCAGTGGCAGCGGTGATGGCGGTGATGGGGCACAGCGCCGTCCCCACGTGGACGCGGTACTTCCGCAGTGTTCTCGACTCGGCGGTCAGCGACTCGATTGATCCTGGCGGCCCTCTGCTCTTCTGGACGAGCATCGAGGCGATGCGGTGGGTATACCCCATCATGGTGGCGGCGCTGATGGTGTCGCTGGTTACCGCCCTCGCGCAGGGCGGATTCGTCTTCGCGCCCGAAGCGTTGTCTCTGAAGCCGGAAAGGCTGAGCCCCGCCAGCAAGCTCCAGCAGATGGTTTCCCTCACCGCAGTGAGCACCATTCTGAAATCGCTCGTGCCGTTCACCGCGATCGGCTGGGTTGGATACGCGTGTGTGCGCAGCCACTGGGGCGAAATCACGCTCAGCTCCTATGTCGATGCGCACCGTTTTATCAGCCTGATGAGCAACATCGTGCTTGAACTGGTATGGAAGTCGGGCCTCGTCCTGCTGGTCTGGGGTGGCGTTGACTACCTGCTGCTGTGGCGGAAGAACGAAAACGATCTGAAGATGAGCCGCGAGGACATTAAAGAGGAATACAAACAGTCCGACGGCAATCCTCAGAGCAAGGCGCGCTTGCGCAAGCTCCAGCGTCAGGCGCGCAAAAAGCAGATGCTCAAGGCCACGGAGACAGCCACGGTGGTTGTGACCAATCCCACACACTACGCAGTGGCGCTGCGCTATGAAGTCAACATGGCCGCGCCGATTGTGGTGGCCAAAGGCCTCGACAATCTGGCACAGAAAATCAAGGAAATCGCGTGGATGCGCGACATTCCCGTGATGGAAAACAAGCCCCTGGCCCAGGCACTCTACAAGGGAACGGAAGTCGGCGATCCGATTCCCGCCGCGCTGTATCACGCCGTGGCGGAAATTCTGGTCCTGGTCTACAAGGCGCAAGCTGAAGTGCGGCAGCGCGAAACGCAACGGCGAGCAGCCATGAATCTGAATGGTCCGGTGAGGTCGGTGTGAAGACGAAGACAACGAACAAGCCAGGACTGCTGGCCGCGCTGCAAACCTACTCCGACTGGGTCATTCCGGTGGGAGCCGTGGCGCTGGTCTTTGTGATGCTGGTGCCGCTGCCCGCATGGGTGCTGGATCTGCTGCTCACTCTCAATATCACCGCGGCGGTGCTGGTGCTGCTGACGGCAATTCAGGTGCTGCGTCCGGTACAATTCTCCGTCTTCCCCAGCCTGATCCTGCTGCTCACGCTGATGCGGCTTGCGCTCGATCTGGCAAGCACGCGGCGGATTCTGTTGCACGGCAATGAGGGATCGGCGGCGGCCGGTAACGTGATTGAAGCCTTTGGGCAGTTCGTCGTCGGCGGCAACTACATCGTTGGATTCGTCATATTCCTTGCGCTGATTGCCATTCAGTATCTGGTCGTTAGCCATGGGGCGGTGCGCACCGCTGAAGTGACGGCGCGCTTCACGCTCGATGCCATGCCCGGCAAGCAGATGGCCATCGACTCCGATCTCAATACCGGCCTCATCAACGCCGATCAGGCGCGGCAGCGGCGTGAGCAGGTAGCGCGCGAAGCCGAATTCTGCGGCGCGATGGACGGCGCGGCTCGCTTCAGCCAGCGCGACGCCATGGCGACGATCCTGATCACGGCGATCAATATCGTTGCCGGATTCCTCATCGGCGTCCTCCAGCAGGGAGTGCCGCTGGAGCAGGCGCTGAAGACCTATACCATCCTGACCGTCGGCGACGGCCTGGTGGCGATCATTCCCTCGCTTCTGGTCTCGGTGGCGGGCGGCATCGTGGTTACCCGAGCGGCTTCGGATCATTCGTTGGGAACGGACATCGGCAAGCAGATGTTCAAGACATCGCGGCCGCTGTGGATCGTCGGCGGCGTGCTGCTGGCGCTGGCGGTTATCCCGGGGATGCCCAAGCTTCCGTTCATCGCCCTCGGCGGCGCGGCGATGTTTGCTGCCTGGAAGATGAAGCCGAGCGTTGCCGCTGAGACTGCCGCCGCCGGAAAAGCAGCGACGGCGAAAGGCGCAACGCCGTCAGTGGATCCCATGGAGGCAGCCATGAAGCTCGATGAGCTCATGCTCGAAGTGGGGGTCGGACTGGTGCCGCTTGTGGATGCAAAGCAGGGCGGCCAGCTGCTGGCTCGCGTCAAGTCGCTGCGGAAGAACCTCGCACAGCAGCTTGGATTCCTGGTGCCGTCCATTCACATCACCGACAACCTGTCGCTGCGCGAGCGCGAGTACGTGGTGTATCTGCGTGGAGTGGAGATTGCGCGATGGGAACTCCGCAAGGATCGTCTGCTCGCAGTCAATTCGAACCCGAAGCCCGGCGATCTGGCCGGGCAGGAGACGCGCGAGCCGGCATTCGATTCGCCGGCGAAGTGGATCACGCCCGATCTCCAGGCCCAGGCGATTGCGGCGGGTTATGCCGTGGTCGATCACACCTCAGCCCTGGCCGCCCATCTCTCTGAGATCATCCGCCAGAACGCTCACGATTTGCTCACACGCCAGGAAACCAAGCGCCTCGTCGATCGCCTGGCTGACAGCCATCCCAAGCTGGTGGAGGAACTATCGCCCAAGCTGATGACCCTGGGCGAAATCCAGAAAGTCCTGCAGCAACTGCTCCGCGAGCAGGTATCGATCCGCGACCTGGGCACGATTCTGGAAACGCTGGTCGAAACCGCAACGACGAACAAGAATCCCGTGGTTCTGGTGGAAGCTGCTCGGCATGCGCTGGGACGCGCCCTGATCCGGCCGCTCCTGGACGAACGGGGACGGCTGAAGGTCGTCACCCTGGACAGCGCGCTCGAGGAAGAATGTGCGCGGACCGGATCGCAAAACGCACAGGCGATGGCCGGAGCGATGCAGATTTCCGTGGCGCGCCGCGTGCTGGATGGCCTGCGCGGCATGCTCGGCGATCAGGTCACCGCTGCTCCGCCGGTACTGTTGTGCGCCTCGCCTGGACGCTTCTATCTCCGCCGCTGTCTGGAGCCGTTCATTCCCCGGGTGGTCGTGGTATCTCCCTCGGAGATTCCTCCGATGACGCAGGTGATGTCGCTGGGGTCGGTGCGATGAGGGGACGAAAGGATTCGATGTTGAGGGAGGTGAAGCGATGACCGCCGCCGAAATTGCCTACACAAGAAGCGCCGCGGCAGCAGACTGTTCCGGCGATCTGGTGATGCAGGAGCTGTCGCAGGTCTATTACATCGCGGCGCGCATTCGCGAACGGCTGCCGCAGCACGTCGAGATGGAAGATCTGGTGAGCGCGGGCGTGATCGGGCTGCTCGAAGCCAATCGCAGCTTCGATCCCGCCAAAAACGCGCAATTCAAGACGTTCGCCAAATTCCGGATTCGCGGAGCCATTCTCGACAGCCTCCGCGAAATCGACTGGGGATCGAGATCCGTGCGCCGGCGTGGCCGGGAGATCGCCGAGGCCACGGCACAGCTGGAAGCGCGGCTGAGCCGGCATCCTTCGGAGGCAGAGATTGCCGAGGAGATGCAGATCGATGTGGACCATCTGCGGCGCATCGTCGCACAGATCGACCATCTTCACGTGGTGGGGCAGCAGGTCGCGACGACAAGCGGCGAGTCGGAGACCATCGACGTCATCGAATCCGCCCCGGCCGACGATCCCGATGCTTTCGAGCTGTGCCTCGAGGGCGAAATGAAGGGCCACCTCGCTGCCGCAATCGCAAAACTCAGCGAAAGAGAGCAACTGATCCTTTCGCTCTATTACAAGGAAGAACTCACGATGAAGGAAATTGCCGAGGTAGTCGGCGTGGCGCTTTCGCGCGTGTCGCAGATTCGACAGGCGGCGGTGCTGAAGCTCCGCGAATCGCTCGCCCACGTGGAGCAGCGGCCCGTGACTTCGAAGGCCAGTACAGGAGGATATTCGGCCCGTGTCTGAACACAAGGAAATGCACGAATCCGTCAAAGGGACGGCGCCGGAAAAAAGAGCGCGCACCATCGTGAACTGCAATTTTCGAGCGGCGGGACGATTGTCGAACGAGGTCGTCCGATCGCTGACCGGCATTCACGAGACCTTCGCGCGGCACATGGCCAGCGTGCTCGATGTGCTGCTGGGAACGGGCGTCGAAGTCAAGCTCAAGGGACTCGACCAGTTCCCGGTTCGGGAGCACATCGCGGCGATTGCGCCGCTGAGCTATCTGGTCCCGCTTTCCCTGAGCTCAGGACGCAGCACCATGATTGTGGAGTGCGACATCGGGCTCGTGTTTCCGATGATCGAACTGCTGCTGGGTGGCGCGGGAACGCCGGAAGGCGGCGCGCGCGAACTCTCTGAGATTGAAGAAGAGATCATGCACGAAGTGGTTGAACTGATCGCGCGCCAGGCGGAAACTGCGTGGCACATGCCCAGCCAATCGCTTGCTGCCGGCCGCAGGACCAAGTCTTCCCAGCTCCATCAATATTGCTCCCCGAACGAAAAAATGACGCTGGTGAAATTCGAAGTGGAGCTGGCGGGAACCATGGGCAGGCTCGATCTCGTGTTTCCCACGGCGTTTCTCAACGTGCTGATTCAACAAATCAAGATGGAGGCGCCGCAGAAGCGGGGAAGCCTGCGGCAATTTCCGCGGCCGAGCATCCGCGAACGCATCCTCGACTGCGACTTCGAAGTGGCTGCGGAATTGCCGATGCTCAAAGTGGCTGTGCGCGACCTGATCAACCTCCAGCCGGGAAGTGTTCTGAAGCTGCGGGCGCCGGTGCAGACTCCCGGCATGCTCACGGTGGGCGGCCGGGGAATTTTTGAAGCAACGCCCGTGCGGAACGGTTCGCAAAAGGCAGCGCAATTAGGCCGCCGGACTTTGCCTGGCAACTGGGAGAGGAGATAACGACGATGGAAAAGTCAAGACAAAAGAACGCCACGCGCAAGTTTGCCGCCGCGCTGGCAGACGCAGTAACGGAGGCGACGCGACGGACGCTGAGCAGCGACTGGCCACTCGAGGTTTTGGATGGCGCCGAGCCGCCGATGCGACCGGGGAAGCCGGTGCAGTTTCGCCTCGCCGTCGATGGCGGCCTGCGCGGCGAGTGCTTCATCGAGATGAGCGAAGCTCAGGTGGATGAGCTGGCCGGGAAGTTCATCAATCCTGCGGCAGCGGCGCCCAAGCCCGCAGACACTGTCGCGAATATCCTGGCTTCGGCTACGGCCAAACTTCAGGCGTCGCTCGCCGAGGAATACGGCGAGTTATCGTTCCGGCTCGATGTGGTGTCGGGGCTGGCTTTCGGCGGAATGTATGTCATTCCCCTGGCCGCGCCGGCCGATCCTTCGGGCGCGCCGGTCATGCTGTACTTCGATTGCCAGTTGTTGAATGGCCTCGCAGGAGCCAGAGCGACGGACACCGTTGCCGCCGGCGCCGGAGCAGGAGTGAATGCGATGAACCTGAAGCTTGTAATGGATGTGGAGCTCAATGTTTCCCTGCGTTTTGGACAGCGCCAGCTTCCGCTGCACGAAGTTCTCGAGCTTTCCAGCGGATCGGTGATCGAACTGGACCGCATGGTCGATGAGCCAGTCGAGCTTCTGCTTGACGGCAAGGTCATCGCCCGCGGAGAAGCCGTGATGGTCGACGGAAACTATGGACTGCGCGTGACGGAGATTCCGGAGCCCATTGCCAGCCTGATGCAGTAAGGAGCAAGAAAAGAGAAGACCATGAAATTCACGATCAAGTCGATCTTCCCGCCGATAGATTTTGGATGGAACCACGTGCGCGCGCGCTGCGGCCTCACACCGTGCCACAGCAAGCTGCTGATGCGTCCCTCTCCTCAGAGCAGGGTCGGGATTCAAGTGGGCGGCACCTGGTACTGCAGCGTCGATTGCTTCGTTACCGCGTCGCGCGAACCCCTCGCTGCGCTCTGCGCGGGACGAATCGTTGAGATGCCCAGGACTCCGCGGCTGTCGCTGGGCCTGGCCATGCTCTCCAAAGGACTGGTAACGGAAGCCGAGCTGCGCGCGGCTACGGATCGCGCCGACCGGACCGGCGAAGACCTCGAAGTAGTCCTGCTTCAATTGGAGCTGGCCAGCGAAAAGCAGATTGCAGCCGGCCGCGCCGCGCAGTGGGGCGCGCCGGTGCTGGGATCGGAGATGGCCGGGCACACCGTGACCGCGGGTGTCCCGCAATCGCTGCTGCGCGCCCACGGAGCCGTGCCGCTGCACTACGCGGCGCCGTCGAAAAGGCTGGTTCTGGGTTTTGTGCACCGCGTCGAACACAGCCTGCTGCAGTCCATCGAGCAGGCCGCAGGATGCCGGACCGAGGCGTGCTTCGTCACGTCCTCGGAGTTCGAGGAGCAGGCGGCGCGAGTGATGGCGCCCGCGGATTACGAAGAAGTTGTCGTCACGGAGCCGGAATCGCCGGCTCATATGGCAAGAACGCTGGGATATCACGCCGTCGAGGCGGCGGCTCGCGAAGTTCGGCTGGTCCGCTGCAATTCGTGGATCTGGGGACGGATCGAGGGCAAGCGCCAGACAATCGACGTCGTATTCGCGCTGCGGCACGGCGCGCGCAGCGCCTCGAGCCAGGTTTTCCACGAAACCGTGCAAAGCCGGGGCTGGAATTAGCGATCCAAAGTGCCGATAAGGCAGCGGGTAATGAACTTTGCTGAACTTTGGCGCTTTTGAACTCCAGGAAACCCCCGAGAGGCTCACGGAACGGCTGGTTCTTCAGCCGAAGCTGGTCGACAATCTGCCAGAAATACCGGTCATGCCGGAGACGCTGCTGCGGATGGAACTGGGCATGCACGAGTATGCGGTCGATCTCGGCGCAATGTCGCAGCTGGTTCTGGGCGACCTGGGAGCCACTCTCCAGATTCTGCGCCTGGCAGCGCGGGAATGCGGAGCAGGCGACGCCCATCCGGCGCGCATGGAAGACTGCATCTCCGGACTCGGCCTGCAATCCTGTCTGAAAGCCGCGGCCCGCGAGCGAGTTCGCAGCGACGTGCGGTACAGCACGGTGTTTGAGACCTGGGCGCATGCGCGAGAAATTGCGCTTGCCTGCAAGACCCTCGCCCGCGAGCAGGGGATGGTCTCGCCGGATGAGGCGTACCTGGTCGGGCTTTGCCATGGAATCGGCTCGTTGCCGGAATTACTCGGCTGGGAAAGGCCGGGATATGGCGGCAACAGTTGGGCCTCAGTCGGCCGCAGGCTCGCGGAGCGCTGGAGCCTGCCGAACTGCGTATCCAAATTCTTTTCCGAAATGCGAATGGAGCGAGGCGAAGGGCGCTGGAGCTACCTGGTACGTGAAGCCCATCAGAAGGCCTCGCGGTCGACGATCGGATGCCCTTTGTTCAATGGAGATCGTTCCTCGCTCCGCAGTCACGTCTGATCCCCGGGGCTCGAACGCAGCCAAAGCACGCGGACCGGCAGAACGAAATGGCCTTCTCATGAGGACCGCGGGGTCTCGAAAGGCCCGAGGACCGCGGAGTGCCGCCGCTCTCATCGAACCCTCATCAATTCTGGCTCTTGTGCGGATTTTGCGAGATTTTTCGGGCAAACTTTGCCCAGTGCGTTGGCACGCGGCGTGCATGTTCCCTTCAGCGAAGGGGAACTATGGACTCCGGCTACTATTCCCTGGCCACCGCGCTGAACTCGCGAACCCAGGAACTGGATACGATCGCAAATAATCTCGCGAACGCGAGCACCGTCGGATACCGCGCCCAGGAAAACGTCTTCGGCTCCATTCTGGCGACCGCCGGAAATACGAACGGTTCGGCGCTCAGCCAGGCCGTGAACACTTACGGCATTCTGAGCGGAACCACGCTCGATCTGAGCCAGGGCGCCCTGCAGAAGACCGGCAACAATCTCGACGTGGCCATTGAAGGCTCGGGATATTTTGTGGTGCAGACCGCCAACGGTCCCATGTACACCCGCAACGGCAGCTTTCAGATATCGGCTCACGGACAACTGGTGACCAGCGCGGGAGATGCTGTGATGGGCGAAGACGGCGCCATAGCTATGCCTCCGGGCGTAGTCTCCATCAGCTCCGATGGCACGCTGTCTTCCGGCGGCGCGGTCGTCGGCAAGCTGCACATCGTGGAATTTGCGCCCAACACGCAGCTCACCAGCATGGGCGGCTCGTATTACTCGGCCCCCGCAGCCAGCGTGCAGAAGGCGACCCAATCGACCGTGCAGCAGGGGATGCTCGAAAGCTCCAACGTCAACTCCATCACCAGCATGGTTGATCTGGTGACCGCGCAGCGCACTGCAGAAATGATGCAGCGCGCACTCAACATGTTCAATTCCGAAATCGACAAAACCGCAACTCAGGATCTGCCGAAGGTCGGCTAAAGGAGCTTCCCGATGTTTCACGCACTCGACACAGCAGCAAGCGGCATGACCGCCCAGCAGATCAACCTGGACAACATTGCGAACAACCTCGCGAACTCGAGCACCGCCGGATTCCAGTCGCGCCGGGTCCAGTTCTCCGACCTTCTGTATCAGAACGACATCATGCCTGGCGCAGCCGCAACGCAGCAAACGACGGTGGCTTCGGGCCTGCAGATCGGCCTGGGCACGCGGCCGGGCAACACTGAGATCGTGCAGACCCAGGGCGACCTGAGCAGCACCGGCAATCCGCTCGACTTCGCCATTCAGGGCTCGGGATTCTTCCAGATCCTGCTGCCGAACGGCCAGGTCGGCTATACGCGCTCGGGCTCGTTCCAGCCCGACGCGCAGGGAAATCTGGTCACCGCGAACGGCGATCAGCTGCAGCCGGCCATCACCATTCCGACCTCGGCCACCAATATCACCGTCGGCAGCGACGGAACCGTCAGCGTGACGCTGCCCGGCCAGACGCAGGCGCAGCAGGTGGGCGTCATTCAACTCGCGATGTTTGCCAATCCCGGTGGCCTGAACAGCATCGGCAACAATATCTATTTGCCCACTACCGCATCCGGCGATCCGGTGGTCGGGACGGCCGGTGGATCGCAGGGCCTCGGAACGATTCAGCAGGGCATGCTCGAGCAGTCGAACGTCAACGTGGTGGACGAGTTTGTGAACATGATCCTCGCGCAGCGATCCTACGAATCGAACTCGCGCGTCATCAAAGCCGCCGATGAAATGCTGCAGCAGCTCAATCAGCTGGCGCAGTAAGGAGATGCCTCGATGAAGCCCATGCGTCATCTTCTGATGGGACTGCTGGCGACCGCTGCTGCCGTACCGGCCGTGGCTTCAACCCACTACGCCATCAGCGTACAGCAGGTGGCCTCAGCGATCCGCGCTACGGGCGTGCCTGTCGAACCGGAACAGGTCGCGCTGCTGTCAGAAGTCGTCTCCACCAGCCACAGCCCGCACCTGCGCGTCAGTTCCATCGAGCGCTGGGGTTCGAATGGGGTCATGGCTCGTCTCCAGTGCGAGAGCCAGCAGGAGTGCCTGCCCTTCTTCGTCAGGCTGCGCATACGCGATGGCGCTCAGCAGCCGGTTGTGGCGAGCGCCGCGCAAGCAGTTTCCGCTCCAGCGCAGAACAGACCTGCCGCGCGCGCAGTCCTGCACGTGGGATCGCCCGCGACCCTCATGCTCGACGGTCCCCACGTACAAATCCGCGTCTCCGTTGTTTGCCTCGATGCCGGAGTGATCGGCCAGACCATCCACGTCACCGATCCCGATCACCGCCAGGTTTACACGGCCCAGGTCATGAGTGACGGCCGGCTGAAAGGCAGGCTCTAGCCATGCGCCGCATTCTTCAAATATCCGCGTTCACGATCCTGGCATCCTGCGCAGGAGTGAACGCCGCGCACGCCAAAACCAGCAAAAAGAACAGCCCTGCCGATCTGCGGACGGAATACATCGCGCGCCTGCAGGAAGCCGACACGGCCGCCGAAACGCGCACCGTGGGAAGTCTGTGGTCCGCCGGCGGAAGCATGTCGGATTTGTCGACGGACTATAAGGCGCGGCATGTGAACGATACGCTCGTCATCGTCGTCTCTGTGCAGACTACGGCAGCACAATCTGGCGATGTGAACAGTTCGCGCGCGTTTCAAACCGCCTCCGGCATTACCGGGCTTGCGGGACAGATCAAAACCACCGGTCTGAATCCACTCTTCAATGCCAACTCCGCGACCACGCTGAAGGGTTCGGGAGCGACCGATTCGAGCACCACCTTCCAGACCAGCATGACCGGCCAGGTGATTGCGGTGTTACCGAGCGGCAATTTGGTGGTGGAAGCGCAGCGCAAGATCTTCATGAACAACCAGCACGAAGACATCATCGTGCGCGGAGTGGTGCGGCCGGGCGATATCGGGCCCAACAACACGGTCGCGTCCAATGCGCTCTCGAACCTTGAGATCGAAATGAAGGGCAAGGGAATCATCGCCGACAGCACGCGGCCGCCGAATCCCATTACCCGCGCAATCCTGTGGCTGTTCGGATTCTGAGGCAGAGGAAACCGATGTTGAAGACTTCAAAAATGCGGTGGGTAAAGGGGGCATCCTGCGGGCTCGTGTTGAGCCTGGCTCTGGCGCCCATGGCTCCCAGCGCGGCTGCGGATAACCCCAATCGCCACGTCCTCATTCGCGACATCACCACGGTGGAAGGCGTTCGCGACAACATGCTGGTTGGCTATGGGCTGGTTGCGGGACTGACCCAGACCGGCGACAGCCAGCAGACCTATTTCACCGTGCAGACGCTGGCCAATGCCATGCAGAAGATGGGGGTTCTCATCCCCTCTGGAACCGTGGAAGTGAGAAACGTGGCCGCAGTGTTCATCACGGCCTCGCTGCCTCCTTTCGCCAGGCCCGGAGCCAAGATCGATGTGACCGTATCGTCGGTCGGCGACGCGAAAAGCCTCCAGGGCGGAGTCCTGCTGATGGCGGCGCTGCACGGCCCCGACGGCCAGGTGTACGCAGAAGCTCAGGGGCCGCTGGTGATCGGCGGCTATTCCGCCGGCAACGGACTGAACGGCAAGACGGTCAATACCCCGACCGTCGGCCTTGTGCCTAACGGAGGCATGGTGGAGCGCAACGCTGCCGTCGATCTCCACGAATTCAAAACCGTTTCCCTCCTTCTGCGCAATCCCGATTTCACGACCGCAAAGGAAGTTGCTGACGCCGTGAACGGCAGCTTCGGCAGGACCGTGGCCTCCGCCCTCGACAGTAACCGCGTCGACGTCGACGTTGCTCAGTCGGGCATCAACTCCGTGCCCGACCTGATCTCCCGCGTGCAGAATCTGTCGCTGGTCGTGCACACCCCGGCTCGCATCATCGTCAACGAGCGCACCGGCACCATCGTCCTCGGCGGCGACGTGAAGCTAACTCCGGTTTCCGTGATTCACGGAAATCTCTCGATCCAGGTAGTCACCACCTTTGAGCCTGCGCCGGTTCCCGGAGGCGTGCCCGTGACCGACGGCAAGGGAGGCTACCGCGGCAATGCTCCGGCGGCGACCCTGGTTCCCGAACAAAACGTGAGCGTGACTGATGCCCCGGCTCAGACCATGCGTCTGGACGCCGGAGCCAATGTCGAGGAGTTGGTCAACGGACTCCACGCTATCGGCGCAACCTCGCGCGATGTGGTTGCGATTCTTCAGGCCATCCAGCAGGAAGGCGGCCTGCAAGCCGACCTGGAGGTGCAGTAGTGGGCACAAACCTCATTGGTCCTGGGGGGCTGAGCTCCCAAACCAGCCTGCAGCAGGTGCGGGAGCAGCAGCTGATGCAGCAGGTGAAATCCCTGCAGCCCAACAGCGACGACGCCCGCATCGATAAGAGCGCCAAGGACTTCGAGTCCATGCTTCTGGGCACGTGGCTGCGCCAGGCAGAGGCATCGTTTGCCACTGTCCCAGGGGCCGACAGCGATGACGACGACAGCGGTACGAAAGACCAAATGATGAGCCTCGGCGTGCAGTCTCTGGCGCAGTCGATGGTCGACGCGGGTGGCATTGGAATTGCAAAGATGATTGAAACCTCCCTTCATCGCCAGGCGGAAAAGGCCGCGCAACCCGCCCAGGCGGCAAAAGAGGGCAGTAAAAGGCAGGAATTTTGAGATTTCGATTAAACTCCAGCGTGGAAGTGCCGATAGTCAGCGGGACTGAAACGAGGAATACGCCATGAGAATCGACCTAACTAATTCGGCAGCGGGCCAGATTGCCAGCGAAGTCAGCGCGAAGGCGGCCGGCGCCCAGGGCGCATCGGCGGCGGATTCCCACGAGGACCGCACGACCCTGACCTCCGGGGCGGGGTCAGTGGAGTCGCTCGTGAGCCAGGCGATGAGTTCGCCGGAAGTTCGCGCGGATAAGGTTGCGAGCTTGAAAGAGGCGATCGGCAACGGAAGCTACCAGCTCGACCCGGCGGGCATCGCCGCGTCGATGATCGATGAGCACGCCTGATCCTGACGGCCGCGCACGCCGTCCCGGGATCAATCCGTGCAGAAGGTATACCCAGGAATGACGGCTGAGGTCGCAATCCGCACCCATAATCCAGGAGAACATCTCCGCCTGCTGCAATTGCTCGCCCGGGAGCTGGAGAGGGCGATGCAGGCAATCGTTCGGAACGACCTCGCCGATCTCGAAGAGAGCATCGGCACCCAGCAGGACCTGAGTCGGCAATTAAGCGCGCTGGCCGAACACCTCCGGGCGGACTCGCCGGGCCTGCGGGCCGCGACCCGGAACCACACGCTACAGCCGCAGATCGATCAGGCCGCCGCGGAATTGCGGAGACTCAACTTGCGCTATTCGATTCTGGTGGAGCATTCCAGCCGCTCGGTTGCGATGATGGCATCGCTTTTCAACTCATTTCGAGGACAGCTTCAGGAGGGTACTGGCGACCGGTCGAAACAGCAGACCTGGTCCTGCCAGGGATAACGCCATGGGAGGCCTGACCACATCGCTATTGACCGGCATTACGGCGCTCGAAGCTTCAGAAGCCGCGCTGAATGCTACGAGCAACAACATCGCCAACGCGAACACGCCGGGCTACACCCGCGAGGTCGCCCAGTTCAGCGAGAACGCTGAAGACGAAAACATGGGGAGCGTTACCGGCGGAGGTGTGACCCTGGAGGGACTTCAGAGCGTCCGCGACGAGCTGCTCAATCTCCAGATCCAGCAGCTGACCTCGCAGGAAAACAGCGCGAGCACAGTTTCCTCGAGCCTCCAGCAATTGCAGAGCTACTTTTCCAGTAACGGCAACGATATCTCGACGACGCTCAGCGCTTTTTCCAGCGCTCTCGCCGAGCTATCGGCGAACGCTTCCAGTTCGTCGGTGCAGCAAAACGTGCTCTCTGCGGGGCAGAACCTCGCCGATTCGTTCAACACCACCGCCAACGGCCTCACCAGCGTGCAATCAGCGGCCGATCAGCAGGTCACCCAGACCGTTGCGCAAATCAATTCGCTCACGCAACAGATCGCCCAGCTTAATGCGCAGCTTGCCGCATCTCCCACGGCCCAGTCGGACAACGGCGGGACGATCGAGGATCAGCGCGATCAGCTCGTCCAGCAGTTGTCCACGCTGACAGGCATTTCCGTCACCCAAAGCAGCAGCGGTGAAGTCATCACGACGGGCAACGGAACGCCGCTGGTGATGGGCGGGCAGAGCTTCAGCCTGCAAACCACGACAGGCAGCGACGGGTTCCAGCAGGTTCTGGACGCAAACGGCAACAACATTACCAGCAGCCTCCAGGGAGGCCAGCTCGGCGGAGCGATTCATGTTCGGGATCAGGTGATTCCCGGCTATCTGAATACGCTCAACAGCCTGGCCAGCCAGTTCGCAACGGCGTTCAACGCGGCGCAGGCCAGCGGCTACGCTTCAACCGGCAGCAAGGGCCAGGCCTTCTTCTCCATTCCCTCGGGAACGGCAGGCGCCGCAGCCGGCATGAGCGTAGCGCTCACCGATCCATCGCAGATCGCCATCAGCTCCGACGGATCGTCGGGCAGCAACGGCAACGTGGCGAACCTCCAGGCCGCACTGACCAACGCGCTTCCCTCGGGAACGACTCCGGCGAATGCCTACGCCGGCCTGGTTTTCCAGGTGGGCAACGACACATCGAACGCGAGCGCGCAATCCACGGCGCTCGGCCAGAGCGCTTTGCAGCTCACCGATCAGCAAAGCTCGGTCTCCGGCGTCAGCATCGACGAGGAGAGCACCAACCTCATTCGCTACCAGACGGCTTACGAAGCGGCAGCCCGCATCGTGAGCACCATCCAGGCCCTCAGCACCGTGACCCTCGACATGGGCTCCACGCAGAGCTTCTGAATCCTATGCGCGTTAACCCCAACATGGTTCCCGATATCCTGGCTCAGATCAACCAAAGCCAGGCCGTGCTCAATCAGGCGCTCGAAGTGGTATCGACGGGCAAGAGCGTCAACCAACCCTCCGACAATCCGGCGGCTGCGGCCGAGATGGTGCAGAACTCCATCGAGTCGGCCAACGTGGATCAGTACACACAAAATGTGAGCAGCATGCAGACGCTGGTGCAGTCGGCGAACTCGGCGCTGAGCTCGGTCGTGTCGTCGCTCACATCGGCCGTCTCGCTGGGAACCGAAGGCGCGAATGGCACGACCTCTGCCTCCAACCTGCAGGCGCTGGCTTCGCAGGTGCAAAGCATTCTGTCCGACGTGATCTCCAACGCCAACACTTCGATCGAAGGCTCGTATATCTTCGGCGGCACCGCGACCAGCACAGCGCCTTATACAGCGGACGCCTCCTCGTCAACGGGCTACACCTACAACGGCAACAGCGATTCGAACGAGGTTTCGATTGGCGACAACCTGAAGATCCAGGTCGGGCTGCCGGGCAGCCAGATCTTTTCGAGCTCGAGCAGCAACGTCATCGGCGCTCTGAGCTCGCTGGTGAGCGCGCTCCAGAGCGGGAACAGCTCGAACATTCAAACCGCCACCAGCGCCGTCTCCTCTGCCATCAGCTACGTGGGTCAGCAACAGGCGTTTTACGCCAACGCCGAGACCCAGCTGAACGCGCAGGACACGACCCTGCAGCAGGACACGGTCACTCTGACGACCCAGGCCAACAACCTGACCGGCGCCAACGTTGCCGATGCCGCCACCACTCTGAGCCAGGCCGAGACCGACAACAGCGCGGTACTGGCCGCAGCCGCCAAGGTGTTGCCCAACACACTGCTGAATTATCTGTCGACGCCATCCTAGGATTGCCCACGCCGGGAACTGAACGCGGCTTCTCCGAGACGGAGAACGCGCCGGGGAACGTTTCGAAGCTGCCCGAGCCAAGGGCGGCCTTGAGTGGGGCACCCGGGGCTAAAGCCCTCTGTTGGGCAGGGCTTGATTCCCCGGCCTGAAGGCCGGGGCTTCTACCGTGGTCGTGCTGCGCACGACGCGCAACGACCCCACCCAAGCTGCTCTCTCAGCGAATCTCGACCTGATCGATGGTGAAGGTGAACTGGCCGGGATTCTGGACCGTGGCGAAGCCGAGGCCGGTGATGTCGCTGCCGTCGGTATCGAACTGAGTGAAGGGGAAGGTGTACTGCTTCCACTGGCTGCCGGCGGTGAAAGGCACCGTGGCAGGCGGGCCGTTGGAGCCGTTGCGCTGTGTGGTGAGCAGGAGGAGCGTGTAACTCTTGCCGTCGCCTTTGGCCCAGAAACGAATCTCCTTTTTGCCGGAGAGATTGACCGGTTCCATGGGGTGCTCGGCGGGCATGAAGAGCACTCCCGCGAAGGGATATTGCGCGCCGGGGACGACTTCGCCGGTGACCTGGAGCGCGCCTTTGGAGCCGTCGGCCCCGGGGGAGACGATGGCGATGGCGGAGTGGGATTTGCCGCCGTTCATAGAGTCGGAGGCTGGCATCCACGAGCCGTAATTGGCTTTGGGCTGATCGCTCTCGTCGAAGGTGGAGACGACGCCGGATTCAGAGCCGGCGGGCGGAGGCGGTAGCGGCGGTTTGGGTGCCAGGCCCGGCGTTCCTACGGTGAGATGGACGGAGGTGGTTTCGGCGGAGCTGGGGCCGACCATGAGATCGATGACGCCAGGCTCGACGACGCGGTGCATGTCAGCGTTGTAGAAGGCGAAGTCGTCGGGTCCGACGGTGAAGGTGACGGTGCGCTTTTCGCCGGGCTGGAGGGTGATGCGCTCAAAGCCGCGAAGCTGCATAACCGGGCGCGTGACGGAGGTGACGCGCTCGTGGACGTAGAGCTGCGGGACTTCGTCGCCTGCGCGCGTGCCGGTGTTGGTGACCTCCACGGAGACTATGGCGGTGCCGCCGGTCTCGATCGTTTCCGGCTCAACTTTCAGGTTCTCGAATTTGAAGGTGGTGTAGCTCAGGCCGTATCCGAAGGGATAGAGCGGCTGCCGGGTGGAGAACGCGTAGGTGCGATTGTCGGACGGCTTGTGGTTGTAGAAGTCGGGCAGATCGCCGACGGAGTGAGGGAAGGTGATGGGCAGCTTGCCTCCCGGGTTGGCGTCGCCGAAGAGGACGCGCGCCGCGGCGGTTCCGCCTTCTTCGCCCAGGTAGAAGCCTTCGAGGATGGCGGGGACCTTCTCGGCGATGTAGTTGATGGAGAGCGGGCGGCCGTTGATGAGAAGAACTACGACGGGCTTGCCCGTTTCAACGATAGCTTTAACGAGATCGTTCTGCGCGCCGAGGAGGTCGAGGGAGTCGCGGTCGCCGAGGTGATCTTCTGACCAGGCTTCGCGATTGGTGCTCTCGTTTTCGCCGACGACGAGGAGGGTGACGTCGGATTTCTTCGCGGCGGCTACGGCTGCGGCGATGGCGGCGGGATCTTCGGGGGCGAGCTGGACGTTGTTGGCGTACCAGCCACGCCAGCCTTCAGGAGCGGTGGTGATTTTGCAGCCTTCGGCGTAGTTGACCTTCACCCTGTCGCCGACGTAGTCGCGGATGCCCTGGAGGACGCTGACTTCGTGGCCGGGCTGGCGCGAGTATCCGCCGATGTGGGTATCGGCCGCGTTGGGGCCGATGACGGCGATGGAGTGGAGCTTCGCGATGTCGAGCGGGAGGAGGTGGTTGTCGTTTTTGAGGAGGACGACGACTTCTTCGGCGGCTTTTTCGGCGAGGGCGCGATGCTCAGGGCTGTTGACGATCTTTGTTGCCGCGTCGGGATCGACGTAGGGATTATCGAAAAGGCCGAGGCGGAATTTGGCGGCAAGGACTTTGGAGACGGCCCGGTCGAGTTGCGCTTCGGGGACGACTCCCTGCTTCACCTGCCAGAGCAGAGTGCGGTAGGCAGAGCCGTCGGAGAGGTCGAAGTCGACGCCGGCGGCGAGGGCCTGGCGGGCGGCGTCGGCGTTGTCGGCGGCGACATGGTGGGTTTGCCAGAGCATCTGGATTCCATCGCCATCGGAGGTTATGAATCCCTGGAAACCCCACTCCTGGCGGAGGACCTTGTCGAGCAGCCAGTGGTTGATGTGGGCGGGGATGCCATCGATTTCGTTGTACGAAGCCATGATGCTGCCGACGTTGGCCTCCTGGACCGCGGCCTGGAACGGCACGAAGAAGTTTTCGCGGATGACGCGCTCAGAGTAGTTGCCGGTGGCGGTGTTGGTGCCGCCTTCGGGCTGGCTGTGCACCGCGAAGTGCTTGGCGGTGGCCATGACGTGATCGCGTCCGATGAAATACGACGGCCCCTGGAGGCCGGTGACGGCGGCGACGGCCATGCGCGAGTCGAGCCAGGGATCTTCGCCGTAGGTTTCTTCGGTGCG
This sequence comes from Acidobacteriaceae bacterium, assembly GCA_035503555.1. Lineage (GTDB taxonomy): Bacteria > Acidobacteriota > Terriglobia > Terriglobales > Acidobacteriaceae > Palsa-343. The sequence continues at coordinate 58,957 of DATJTG010000233.1, forward strand.
GCCCCAGCGGGGATCGCGGGCGAGGCCGAGGACGGGGGCGAAGACCTGATCCTGCCCGCGGGCGCCCGCTTCGTTGCCGGCCGCGGTGAAGACCTGGTGGACGAGCGCGGGATCCCATGTGGCGGCGAGGCCGAGAGCCTGCGGGAAGCTGGTACTGCCAGGCTCGACGTCGCCGTGCAGAGCCTCGCCCATGAAGAGGAAGGGGATGCCCAGGCGGGTCTTTTCGAGTGCGTAGCGCTGGACGGCGTTGTGCAGCGTAGCGGAGTCGTGCGGCGTGATGGAGAAGTCGGGGCCGTCGGACTGCATGAAGGCGGCTCGGGCTTTCTCGGGAGTCCACGTGCCGGTCGGATCGACAACGCCGGCGGACATTTCGGCTCCGCCGCAGATTTGGTCGACCTTTTCCTCGAGGGTCATGCGGGGAAGCAGGTCGGCGACGCGCTCTTCGACGGTGAGTCTGGGATTGCGGTAGGGCGCGCTGGCGTCGGGGGTGGCGGGTGGATTCTGGGCGGCGCCGATGAGGGCGAAGCCGAAAAGTGCGAGGAGAGAAACAGGCTTGCAGGATTCCATGGCCGTGGGTACAGCACGAACCTCCGGTGGGAGTGTCGGGAGAATCCTACTCTTGATACGGCAGCGGGAATAGATGGGTTCCCGGAGAGCGGGAAGGGCCCGCGACTTGCTGCAGATTGCGCTCCGGCGTGCAACAATAGGCAACTAAGTATCCAATATTGGTTGCGAAAATGCAGCGCAGCCCGCAGACCCTCGACCCCCCCCACCCGGAACCAGGAAGCTATGAGACCTACGACGAGAACTTTGACCTTGCTGATTGCCTCGGCTCTGTCGGCCGCGGTATGGGCGCAAAACCCGAACGGTTCGCTGCGCGGAACCGTGCAGGATGCCGGCGGTGCGCGCGTGGCGCTGGCTTCAGTCGATGTGCGGCTGGCGGGATCGTCGCAGGAGCGGCGGGTGACGGCCGACGAGCAGGGAGAATTTCGTATTGAGGCGTTGCTGCCGGGCACGTGGCGAGTGGTTGTGATCGCCAGGGGCTTCGCGAGGGCGACCGCGGACGTGAACGTTGCGGTGAGCACGGTGCGCGAGATTACAGTGACGCTAAAGCCGGAGAGCGTTCGCCAGACCGTCAATGTGGCGGGCGCCTCATCCTCGATCACGACGGAGACGATTGACACGTCGAGCGCGGTACATGGAGGAGTCGTTGGGAGCCAGGACCTGCAAACGCTTCCACTTCCGGCGAGGAGTTTCGCCAACATCGCTTATCTCGTGCCGGGAACCGAGCCCGTGGAGCCCTCCGATCCCACCAAGGCGCGGATTACAGCGGTCTCCACCGGCGGCAGTTCCGGACTGAACAACGAATTATCGGTGGACGGGGCGGACAATTCCGACGACTGGATCGGAGGCTTCCTGCAGAATTTTTCGCCGGACGGCATTCAGGAATTCGCCGTTCGCACCTCGAATGAAGACGCCGACACGGGATGGACGACGGCCGGATCGGTGGTGATCACCACAAAGCACGGCACCAATGAGTGGCATGGAGACGGCGCGTTCTATGAACGAGCCGCAGCCCTGAACGCGCGCTTCCCAATTGAGAATCCGGCGCAGACTTGCACAAACGGCGTCTGTGTGAATAACCCCAGGCAGCCATTTTCGCGGCAGAACTACATCGGGACGCTGGGCGGACCGGTGGTGAAGAACAAAGTGTGGTTCTTCACGTCGTTTGAGGCTGTGCATGAGGACGCGAGCATTGCGTACAGTCCGGCGAGCACGACGCAGTTCGACGCTCTGTCGCAGCTCGCAGCGGAGGGACTGATCTCAGGCGTGCCCTCCATCGCGGCTCCGGCCGAGGTTCCCATCCCATTTCGCGATTACGACAGCTCTGCGCGGTTCGACTGGAACCAGTCGTCGAAATCGCTGTGGTTCCTGCGCGTTTCGCAGGACGGCTACCTCACGCGGAATGCGCTGGTGGAGCAGGGCACGTTGCCTTCAACGGGATTGACGACGCATAACAATTACTGGAATGTAGCACTCAGCAACGCGTATACGTTCAGCCCGACGACGGTGGGCAATCTGGTGGTGGGGGCGAGTTTGCTGCACCTGACGCAGACGCGCAATTCGGATCTGGGCTTCGCGCTCGCGTTTCCCTTCAGTTCGACGGCGCTGACCATATCCGGCTTCGAAACATTTGGAGACAACCAGTTCGCGACGCCCATCACGCTGTTCCCGGACCTGCGCAACCAGGACAAATATCAGTTTCGTTACGACCTGACCCACGTCACTGGCAGTCATACCCTCCGGTTCGGAGTTGACCTGATTCATGAGCCGGTTCTGAGCGGCGCCTTCGCAGCGACTGCGGAAACGCTGGCCCAATACGCCAATAACCCCACGTATTACGTGCAGAATCCGGGTGTATTCGGAATCTTCAGCCCCGAGTGCGTTAACTTCACCGCCTCAGATGGCTCGACCTGCACGTACACGCC
>DATJTG010000234.1:0-3527 GCA_035503555.1 Acidobacteriaceae bacterium
ATCGGCATCCAGATCGGCGGCATCGGGGCGCTGGCGCCGAACCGGCGCAACGAGCTGGCGAAGCTGGGGCTGCGGGCGATGCTCGCCGGAACGATGGCGAATCTGATGTCGGCGTCGATTGTTGGAATATTGATTAAGTAAGCTTGTCAGCGAGGTGAAGCAATTATGGACCTCCTACACGAACGTGAAATGATGAGTTTTTTCCATGCGTCAGCGAAGCGAGCAATGCGCAGAATGTGGATCATCTCGCCATACATCGGGAGGGAGAGGGCGGTTGAGCGGCTCCTGGCAGCTCCATCGAGGAGGCCCAAACTCGATATCAGGATAATTACTGACCTGACGAACGACGGATTCGTAGACGTGGCGACCCTTCGGCGCCTGACGAAAAATTCCGGTGTCTCTTCAATAAAGAAGCTCTCAGGCGTCCATGCGAAGATGTACTTGTTCGATGAAGACGCGTTCGTTGGATCTTCGAACCTTACTCAACTCGCCTTCACCTCCCGATACGAGGTGCTCATTTTTGTTTGCGGAAACGAGGCGGAGAGTTGCCGACAGTATTTCCGGTTCCTGTGGAAGGAGGCGTGTCCCTGTTCGGACGCGGACCTGAGAAAGCTCCAGCGAAATTCTCACGTAAGCAAGAAGACCGAAGAGCCAACTGCAACTAAATGCCGCTTCGCGCAGCGATGGGGACTGCCCGAGGCGCAAGATGACAGGCGCAAGCTGAGGAGGCTTCCCCGCGACCATTCGCCGATCACGATTCGGCGGTTTAGGTTCATGGCGCGGCTAGCAGCTCGCTTGCGCAGCGCTTCACCCCCGCAGGCAATCTCAATGCCGGAACTGGCGCGCCGATTGAACCGACGGCACCTCTTCACGCGGGGCGGGCGACCCTACTCTGGAAAGAGAGGGACCTACACGATGGTCAAAGCTGCCTATCAGTGGGTTCGAGAGGAGATGGGCGCGCAAACAGCGTCTGAAATTGCGTACGCATTTACAAAACCGGATGGAACTCTTGCTTGGGACAGTGGGCGTGAGTAACGCTCAATTTGAGAGGGCCACGGCAGCGGCGGAGTTGGTCCTGGTGCGGACTCCGCTGCGGCCGCGCATGGCCATCGTGCTCGGCTCGGGGCTGGGCGCCTTTGCGGAGCAGATCGAAGACGCGACGGCGATTCCGTTTGCCGAGATTCCGCATTTCCCGCAGTCGACGGTGCCGGGGCACAGCGGGCGGCTGGTGGTCGGAATCGTTGGAAGCACGCCGGTGGCCGTGATGCAGGGGCGCGTGCACGCCTACGAGGGATACGGCTCCGACGAAGTGACCTTCCCGGTGCGCGTGCTGGGGCAGATGGGCTTGCGGGCGCTGGTGCTGACCAACGCGGCGGGCGCGATCAACCAGGGGTTTCGACAGGGTCAGCTGGTGCTGATCGCCGATCACATCAATCTGTCGGGGAGGAATCCCATCGCCGGGCCGGCCGATGAGCGGCTGGGGCCGCGCTTCTTCGACATGAGCGAGGCCTACTCGGGGCAGCTGCGGAAGCTGGCCCACGAGGCGGCGAAGAGCATGGATCTGGATCTCGAAGAGGGTGTGTACTTGAGCGTGCTGGGGCCGAGTTTCGAGACGCCGGCGGAGATTCGTGCCTTCCGGGCGCTGGGCGCGGACCTGGTAGGCATGTCGACGGTGCAGGAGACGATTGCGGCGCGGCAGATGGGGATCGAGGTGCTCGGGATCAGCTGCGTGACGAACATGGCGGCGGGAATTCAGGCGCAGCCACTGAGCCATGAAGAGGTGATGGAGACGGGACGGCAGGTGGAGGCGCGGCTGGCGGAGCTGCTGAAGCGGATCATCCCCCTGGCGGCGAGCTAAAACGGGCCGCTCCGCTGATAGATACGAAAATCCACCTGGACGTTGACTTTAGCAGGGACCGGGTTGCCCTCAAATAGCGCCGGCTTGAATCGATACTTCTTCACAGCATCAACGGCACGTTTGTCGAGCCCCATGCCAAGCGGGCGAACGACGTGGACATTTCTCGGAACACCATCGGTTCCGACGATGAGACCGATGATGCAGGTCCCCTGGTAGTTCGCCCTTCGTGCCTCATCTGTGAATTCCGGTACGACGGAATGGACGAGTTTTGGACCCGCGACGCCGTTTCCCGGAATGTAGACCGTTCCAAATTCCGGATCAGTCTCCGTCCTCGGTGCACCCGTTGCTGTCGGTGCATCCAACGGCGCCGGTTTGGGAGAACCAGAGGCGGACGCCGGCTCGTTGTCTGTACCCGGAGCGGATTGCGCATGCTCATCGTGCCACTGCGGCACCGGGTCGGCGGACTTCACCCAGGCGGCGACGATCATGTCGCGCAGCATGGACGCGCCGGCGGCGATCCGCTCGGCCGTGAACTGGCGCGACTCCGGCGTGCCGGTGCCCTCGAAGCCGTGCTGCTGATCGAGCTGGTAGACCTTTTCAACAAACGAGTTGGTGTGGCGCAGGTAGGCGAGGTAGTCGTCCCACTCGTCGCCGATGGGGTGCAGCGGAGTCATCTGCGCCTGCACGTCCGACTGGTTGATGGCGGCGTTGACGAAATCCGTTTCAAAGCGCGCGTGGATGGTGTGGTCGGTGGTGTAGCCGTTGGGATTGGGGCCGGTCCATCCGTTGTACTGGACGGTGGTGTGCAGCGGCTGCGAGCCGTCGCCGACGTAATGGCCGAGCCAGCCGGCGTAGAAGAGGATGGCGGCTTCGACCGGTTTCGTGTCCTGGTGGTTGGCGCTCAGCTCGCGATAATCGCGCATGGCGGACTTGAGGCGCTGCCAGACTTCTTCGGTGATGTACGGCTGGAAGCCGACGCGGTCGGGCTGCATCTCGCTGGCGAGTTTGGGATGGGTGAGGCCGTAGGCGTAGAGGTCGGCGATGTACTCGTAGCGGCCGCGGGGCAGGGTGCCGATGAGGTCGGCGAGTTCCATATCGATGAAGTGGTCGGGGGCCTGTTCCGCGGCCAGTTCTGGCTCGGCGCGAGAACGCCATCGATCGGGCTCGGGGCCGAGGTAGGCGATCTCGTTGATGGCTTCGGGGGTGCGCAGGAAGGCGGGGACGCTGTCGGGCAGGCTCTGCGCGGCGAGGTGGTTGATGATGGTGTGGCCCTTGCTTCCCCAGGCGAAGGAGGCAGGCACGGCGACGAGAGGCAGAAGAAACAGAACGCAGAGCGGACGCAGAAGTTTCATGATGAGGCGAGTATAGCGGGGCTGGACGAAGGGACGGGAAACAGTGATCAGCGATCAGCGATCAGAAAAGGAGGCGAGGTGAGTGGCAGATCGGTGTAAAATGGCAATGGAGAGAAAAATGGCATCCAATGAGGTTCGGCTACGGCTCGCGGAAAATGGCAGAGTGGTGATTCCTGCCGAAGTGCGGAGAGAACTGGGTGTGGAATCCGGCGGGGAGATCATTCTGGAACGGCAGGAGAACGGATACCGGCTGACCACGCGGCGGCAGCGCATCGAGGAAGCGCAGAGATACCTTCGCCGCTTCATCAAGCCGGGTG
>DATJTG010000235.1:0-11184 GCA_035503555.1 Acidobacteriaceae bacterium
TCTCGCCCGCGAAGTCATCGCCCGCACCGGAGGCGTCGATCTCGCGCTCGAAGCCGTCGGCCGCCAGGAGACTCTCGACGCGGCCATCGCTTCGGTGCGCAAGGGTGGCGCCGTTACCCTCATCGGCAACATCACCCCGCAGATCACCATACCCCTGCAGGTCGTCGTAAGCCGCCAACTCCGGCTCCAGGGCACCGCGGCTTCGGCCGGAGAATATCCTGAGGCGATTGAAATGATCGCCGGCCGAAAAATCCAGGTGAAGCCGCTCATCACCGCGGTCGCGCCCCTCGAAGACGGCCCGCGCTGGTTCGAGCGCCTCTACGCGCACGAGCCCAATCTCATGAAGATCGTCCTCGCCCCCAATTCGGAGTCCGCGCTATGAGCGACTCCCTTTTCGATCTCACCGGCCAGGTCGCGCTCGTCACCGGAACCAGCCGCGGCCTCGGCCAGTATTTCGCCCGCGCCCTGGCCCGCGCCGGCGCCGACCTCATCCTCACCAGCCGCCGCCGCGAAACGCTCGCCGAATTCGAATCCGAAATTCGCGCCCTCGGCCGCCGCACCGCCGCGCTTGAGCTCGACGTGCGGGACCGCGACAGCATTGCACGCATGGCCGCCGAAGCCGAGGCCGCCTTCGGAGCCGTTCACATTCTCGTCAACAACGCGGGCTGCAACGTCCGCAAGCCCGCCCTCGACGTCACCTGGGACGACTGGAACCTCGTCCTCGACACCAACCTGCGCGGCAGCTTCTTCGCGGCCCAGGCCGTGGCCCGCGGCATGATCGCACGCGGCTATGGTCGCATCATCAACATCGGCTCGGTCACCAGCGTCTTCGGATACGCCGGCCTGGCTCCCTACGGAGCCAGCCGCGGCGGCATCCGCCAGCTCACCATGAGCCTCGCCGACGACTGGGGCCCCCACGGCGTCACCGTCAACTGCCTCGCCCCCGGCTGGTTCAGGACCGCGCAGAACCAGGTCCTCTACGAGAACAAGGAGTGGGTGAAGTCCCTCACCGAGCGCATACCTGTCCGCAGGCCGGGAGCGCCCGGCGATCTTGACGGAGCCATCGTCTTCCTCGCGTCAGAAGCCAGCCGCTACGTCACCGGACAAACGCTGCTCGTCGACGGCGGCATCTCCACCGGCTCCATGCGCGCCCTGCCATCGAAACCTAAGTAGCCGCCGCCACCGGCCCCGTGTCCCGCAGCAGTAACAAATACGCCGCCACGCCCACGCACAAATAAGCCCCCGCGACCGCAAACGCCCCCGCAAACGCATGTCGCGCGTACACCAGATACCCCGTCACAATCGGCGCGGCAATCCCCGAAATCTGATTCGAGAAGTTCAGGATCCCGCCCACGCGGCCTACGCTTCCCCGCGGCGCGATGAGCGAAGGCAGCGACCACCCCACCGGCGCCGCCGCCGAAAGGCCGCCAATCGACACGCTGATCCACGCCAGAATGTGGACCGCCGAATGCGATCCCGCGCATCCCAGAATCCCCAGACCCATCGTGGTCCCCGCCACCAGCACCGTCATGCGCACGCGACTCGCATTCCACCCGCGCTGGATCAGCGCATCCACCAGCAGGCCGCCGATGAACAGATCCATCGCCGTCGCCACCAGCCACGGCACTCCGGTGTAGACAAAAGAGTGCAGCAGATCGATGTGCAGCGCCCGCGACAAGTAGCTCGGCAGCCACGTGAGCAACAGATAGAAGACGTAGTTATAGGATCCGAATCCGATTGCCAGCCCCAGCACCTTCCGCCGCCCCAACAAATATCCCAGCGATGCCTGCTCATCGGGCTTTGCAACTTCCTCAACGGCTGCCCCGCGAATCTCCGCCAACTCCGCTTCCGTCAGATGCGCATCTTCGTGTGGCTCGCGATAGATCGCAAAGAACAGCAGGAAATACAGGAAGCTCACCATCCCGGTCGCCGCAAAGCTGATGCGCCATCCCGCCGCCAGCAGCAATCCGCCGATGAGCGGAACTCCAATCGCCGGCGCAAACTTTGCCGCCGCGTCGAAAAGGCTCGTCGCAAAGCTGCGCTCCTGCTGCGGAAACCAGTGTCCGACCGCCTTGGCGTTCGCCGGAAACGTCGGCGCTTCACCCACGCCGAGCAGAAAGCGCGCCCCGAAGAATCCTGGAATATTCGGCGTAATGGCCGCCGCGAACGAAGCCAGGCTCCAGATGAGCGTGCTGATGCGCCCCACCCGCTTCACCCCGAAGCGATCGAGCACCACCCCGATCGGCAGTTGGCACAGCGCGTACGTCCAGTTGTACGCGCCCAGCAGATACCCAAACGTGATGTCCGAAATCCCAAACTGCGCCACCAGCGCATCGTGCGACACCGACAGGTTGACGCGATCGAAGTAGTTGATGAGAACGCCGAGCCCCAGCAGCCACCCGATGCGCCACCGGCGTCGCGACACAACTCGATCGCTCCGAAGATTCGGGCTGAATGGACGGCTTGGCTCCAGGGGATTGTCCTCGCGCACAACCGGCGCGCTCTTCCGCCTTCCCACTCTACACGCCCGTTCGCCCGCTCAACGCACCCCGCACCCTCGCCTCCAAAAACGAAAAGGCTCTGCGCACCCCGGTTAGGGTCGCGCAGAGCCCATGGCTCAGGTTGTTCTTAGAAGCTGAACTTCCCCGAAACCTGGAGGATTCTCGGGAAGTTTTGCTGCACCGGTCCAACCGTTCCAAACCCGCTCCATCCCGCTCCCGGAGTGAAGTTGGCCGGCCCGTCGCCCGGGTTCGTGTCCGGTCCGCCGAACAGCACGGAGTTGAATGCGTTGAAGGCGTCCAGCCGCAGATCGAAGTTCATCGCCTCGTGAATCGGCACCGTCTTCTGCAGCGACAAGTCCAGATCCGGTATCGTTGGCTGGCGAACCTGCCCCGTCGTTCCCGCCAGGTTCATCAGTCCCCACGACGGAATCCCTTGCCAGCAGCTCTCGTCGTTGCTGAACCAGCGCCCCTGCCCAACCGAAGTTCCCCCCACCGGGCGATAGCTCTTGCCCGGGCAGGTGTACCACCAGCCGGTGTCCACGCCGACCGGGAATCCGCTCTGCGCGCTGAACACTCCGCTCAGTTGCCAGTTGTTCACCACGTAGCCCAGCCCATGCCCCGGCGAAGCCATCCACTGCCGCCCCGCGCCGAACGGGAGATCGTACACGGCCGTTGCCGTCAGCACATGCGTGCGATCCGTGCCCGCCAGCCAGTGCTGCTGGAAGGGATCCTGATACGGCCAGCCGTTCTGATACCCGTCCCCGTTGATCGTCTTCGACCACGTGTACGAGATCTGGTAGCTCAGACCGCGTCCCCCCGCTCCTGTCACGCGCCGGTTCAGCTTCACCTCCAGACCGTCATACCAGTTCCGTCCCAGCGGCGCGTTGTATTCGCCCACCAGTCCCACGTTGCCCGGCGAGCAATACTGCGAGAGGGGCGTCAACAGCGCAATCGCCTCCACCGTCGACGAAGTGCCGCACTGCCCAGGTCCGCTCAGGCCAGGCACGTTGTAGTACGGGTTCGGAACCTGCTGCGAGAAATAGGCGGGATTCGCGATGGCCTGTTGTTCCTGGGCCAGCGTCGCTGTGCCGTTGATCCACAGGAACGTGCGCAGCCGGCTGCTGAAGTTGCCGGCGTACCGAACGTCCAGCACCATAGCGCCCGGCAACTCGCGCTGGAAGCCCGCCGACACAATCTGCTCCATCGGGATTTTGCGCCCTGGGAAGTCCACCTGCACCCCGCCGTTGCCCAGATCGGTCTCGAGCCCGAGGCTGGAGCCCGTAGGAACCAGCAGGCCCGTCGAGAACGGGTTCCCCGTCTGGAAGTAGTTCGTCGGCGTGTTGCCGCCGTCCAGCGACGACGTGAAGTTCGTGGTCTGCGTCTCGCCCACGCTCGACCCGCCTTCCAGTCCGTACGAGTACATCACCCCGTACCCGCCGCGCAGCACTGTCTTCGGGTTCACTGCGAAGGCCACGCCGATGCGCGGTCCCACATTCGACCAGTCGGTGTTATACGCATCGCGCGATTGCCCGTCCGCCCCCGCAAACTGAATGCCGCCGTACACCGTATCCACCACGGACTGGCTGATGCCGGCTGCCGCCCAGGCCGCTTGCGACGCGCCGTCGGCAATGTTCGCCTGGAACGTGCTGTCGTTCGTAATCGGATTCACGCACGTCAGGCAAAGTCCGCGATTCAGGTTGTTATGCCGCTCGCGCAAGCCGCGCTGCACGTCGTACCGGATGCCCAGGTTCAGCGTCAGCTGATGCGTCGCGCGCCAGTTGTCCTGCGCATAGATCGCGTATACCGGATAGCCGTCCATGATCGGCGGATCCCAGTCGATCCCGCCGCTGTTCGGATAGCCCAGATAGAACGATGCCAGCGCCGATCCGTTTTGCGGAGTGCCCCCGCCGGGAAGCTGCGACGAACACTGGTTGATGTTCCCCGCCGTCGGATTCGCCGGCCAGCAGTTCCCGTTGTGTGGGTTGTACTGCGTCCACGACGAGTTGAAGCCGAAATCGCCGTTCGGATGACCGCCGTTGTACGGCCGCCCGCCAAACTGGAATTCGTCGATCTCGCCGCCGAACTCGAGGTTGTGCGCGCCTGCCGATTTCGTCAGGTCGGCATTGAACGTGTAGTTGTTCGTCACGTCCGCAGCCGTCTGGTTGCCGAAGATGGTGCTGTTGCCGCCCCCGATCAGGTCCGTGCCCCATCCGTCGGTGATGCTCATTTCCGGCAGGAGCTTCAGCGTTTGATAGCTGGGCAGCGGCATCGTCAGCCCGATCATGCTCGGATCGGTCTGCGTGCTCATGTCGCCGTCCGGCGCCGCTTCCTGGAAGCGGTCGAGCGACAGCTTGAAGTCCCCGACCAGCGTCGGAGAGAACACGTGCGTCACGTCCTGCGTCGCAACCCACGTCTGCCGCAGGTTGTCGATGTTGCCGTTCGAGGCCACGCCCGTCAGTCCGTTGGTGCTGCGGTTTTCCGTGCCCTTCCACCACAGGAAGTAGCTGTACAGCTTCGTCCTTTGCGTCAGGTTGTAGTCCACCCGAATCGACGGCTGGTTGTAGTCATACAGATCCGGAGCGTGCGCGATGTAGTTGTTGCCTTGCGCCAGATTCGCCGCGTTGGGCAGGTTCGGCAGGGGCACATAGTTCAGAACTGCCGTCGCTGTTCCGTTGATCATCGATGCCGGAATCGTGTCGTTGGGAAATTCCTTCTGCGCAACGTGGTTCGAATTGCACGCGGTCGCCGGTCCCCCATCCAGGCAGTACGCCGTGCCGGGCTGGAAGATCGGCTCACCCGCGGGAAACTGCTGCGGATCCAGTTGCCCGATCAGTCCGAAGTTCACGCCGGAATTGCCGTTATACCCCGGGCGCAGATACGCCGGAGCCACGTGCGTCAGCACCGTCCCCGCAATCGCCTCCCGGTATCCTTCATACCCGAAAAAGAAAAACAGCCTGTTCTTGATGATCGGGCCGCCCGCCGCGATCCACCACTGGTTCTGCACGTAGCCGTTGCGCGGCTGCCCCGTCAGGTTGTTCTGGTAATTGTTCGCATCGAAGAGCGTGCCCTCATACGCATAGTGCGCGTCCCCGTGAAAGTGATCGCCGCCGGCTCTCGACACCGTATTCACCGTCCCGCCGCTGGTCCGGCCGAACCGCGCGTCGTAGGTCGTCGTCATCACGTTCACTTCCTCGATCGAATCGAGGTTCGGCGATACGCTCCACTCGCCGGCGCCGTGATTGTCATAGCTGTACTGGCTGGTGATGTTCACGCCGTTCAGCGTGAACTGGTTGTTCCCCACCACGCCGCCGCCCAGCGTGTAGGAGTTCGTCACATCCCATCCGCGCGTGCCCGAATAGCCGCCACCCGACCCGAACTGCGTCTGCGTAAACTGGCTGCCCGGCGTCGTCCCGATCAGCATGTACGCCTGCCCGCCGTTGATCGGCACGTTTTGCAGTTCGCGCTGGTCGATGATCGTGTTCCCCGATGCGGTCGACGTCTCCAGTTGCGGCGGCGCCGCCGTCACCACCACATGCTCCGAAACCGCGCCCACCTGCAGGCTGAAGTTCTGGTTGAACGTCTCCGACGCCAGCAGCAGAACTTTGTCCTGAACCGATGTCTTGAACCCCGACGCCGTCGCCGTTACCGAGTACGTCCCAGGCAGGACGTAAGGTATGTAGTAAACACCCTTGGCCGTCGTGTGATCGCTGTATTTCGTTCCCGTCGCGATATTGACCGCCGTAATCTCGGCGCCGTGGATCACCGCACCCGAGCTGTCCGTCACCTGCCCCGTGAGCACCGACCGGAATTCCTGGGCGTGACCGCTGACGATCGCAAAGCTAAAGAGGAGCGCGCACATTGCGCCGAAGCGCAATCCGGACTTGCACATAACCAGCCTCCGAAAAGTACAGAATTCTCCGCAGCCCATCGACTCCGCGGATACCGCGCGTGCTGCCGGCTCACCGCCGGATTTTCGTCGTGGCATGGTTTCCATGCGGCGATGGTATCGATTCCACGACGAACCGCATTATTCTCAACACGAGTATCTTCTGTCAAGCGGTGGATGCTCTCTCGCCTCCATGGGTTTGCCGCCGGCGTCGGGAATTCCTTTGCTGGCATCAAATTTCGCTGGAAAACGGTCCCTTGGGCCAGGCCGGACCCGCCCGGACCCGGCCGCCCGTGGCCGCCCTAAAGGGGTGAGGGGAGGGAGCTACTGGTTCGAGTCGTGCTGCAGCGCCGGAGCCGTGCACCCGCACGACGCCCTGCGGATCAGCCGCGTCTCCAGTTGAACTTTGCGCGGCGGCCGCGGCTTCGCGGACTTCTCGCCACGGCTCTGGCTTTGTAATTCCTCAAACAATAATTCTGCAGTTATCCGCCCGATCTCTTCAATCGGCTGCTGGATCACGCTGATGGAGGGCCTTACGGTCGACGCCAGTTCGAAGTCGTCGTATCCCAGCAGCGCAACGGTCGCGGGGATCGGCACGTTGAGCTTTTGCAGCGCCTCGAAGACGTAGATGGTGGTGCTGTTCTTCAGAGTAAACAGGGCATCCGGAGGTTCCGGACCTGCCAGCAGGCTCTCAACCGCATATTCCGCGGATTTGTAGTCGCGAATCGAGGTATCCAGCAGACAGGGAACGCCCGCCGCCTCAACTGACTTGCGATAGCCCCGGATTCTCTCGCGGATCGTATAAAGGGTGGCTTCGCCTGTCAGGCAGGCGATCCGCTTTCGCCCGTGCTCGATGAGATGCCGCATGGCCATCATCGCGCCGCTGAAGTTGTCGGCCACGACCGAGGGAATAGTGGCGCCGGAGAGCGGCCGGTCCATGGCCACCACGGGCACGCTAAGCCGCTGCAGCATATCGCGCAGCGCCTGATTCTCAGAATTGGACGGCGTAATAATCAGCCCGTCGGTGCGGTGCCGCATGAGCACGTTCACGTTTTCCAGTTCGGCGTGCGGATCGTTTCCCGTAGTCGTTACGATCAGCAGCGAGTCGTTGGCGCGCACAACCGCCTGAGCAGCTTCAGCGCAACTGGAGAAAAACGGGTCTGCGATGCTGGGAATGAGCAATCCAATCGTTCGCGTGCGCCCGCCACGCAGGATGCGCGCCGCCTGGTTGGGCATGTAGCCCAGTTTTTCGATCACGCGCCGCACCCGCGCCAGAGTCTTCGGATCGACCCTCTGCCCCCCGTTGATGACGCGAGAAACCGTGGTCGTACCGACTCCGGCTAATCGGGCTACTTCGCTCAGGGTGGGATGTCGGCTCGTCTTTCTCATCGTTGGTGCAGACAGTCTACGGCATACTGCCGTGTCCGCCGCACCAAACCCGATTTTCTAAGTCCCGGCGCCACGCACGACGAAGCCGGGGTTCAGCAGGACCGGCTTGTTGTACCGCATCGGATTTCCCTCCAGATCGGTCACCGATCCCCCGGCCTGCTCCACGACGCACTGGGCGGCGGCCGTGTCCCACTCCATCGTTGGGCCCGTGCGCGGATAGAAATCCGCTGTTCCGTCGGCCACCAGGCAGAACTTGAGCGAACTGCCCATTGCAACGTATTCACAGGCTCCCGCCAATTCCGGAAAGCCCTCGAGCCGTTCTTCTCCGGAAGCATGGGAACGGCTCACCACCACCCGCGTCGTTCCCTTCGGGACCTTCGCGACTTTGACGGGCACCGTCGCCCCACCCTGCTCGGTCCACGCACCACTCCCGCGGCAAGCCGAATATAGCTTATCGATCGCCGGCGCATAGACGACGCCAAGAATCGGCCGGCTATCCTCCATCAGCGCGATATTGATGGTGAATTCGCCGTTCCGTCGCAAGAACTCCCGAGTGCCATCCAGCGGATCCACGAGCCAATAGGAATGCCACGAGCTTCGCTGCTCGAAGGGAATCTCCTTTGATTCCTCGGAGAGAACCGGCCGATTCGGTGTCAGGCGTTCCAGGCCCTCGACAATGATGTGGTGCGACGCCATATCTGCCTGCGTCAGCGGCGAGTTGTCCCGCTTGTATTCGACCGCCGGATTCACCTCGCTGTAGACCTGCATCACCGCGCGGCCCGCTTCACGCGCCAGCGCAACCACGCGGGGAAGCAGATCGCACAGCCGGTTGCCAGTCTCAGTCTCGGTCATTGTTCCTCACTTCTCCGCGGCCTTATCGGCCATTTTTTGTTCGAGGAACGCAAAAATGCGGTCAACGCACTGCTCGAGCGATTGCTTCGTTGTATCCAGGTGGATCTCCGGCGACTCGGGCGGTTCGTAGGCGCTGTCGATGCCCGTGAAATTCGCCAACTCCCCGCGCCGCGCCTTCGCATACAGGCCCTTCGGATCGCGGCGCTCGCATTCCGCCAGCGGAGTGTCCACAAAGACCTCGACGAACTCCCCGGCCTCGAAGCGCGACCGGGCAAACTCGCGTTCCGCACGATAGGGGCTGATGAACGACACCATCACCACAAGCCCCGCATCGACAAACAGCCTCGCGACCTCCGTAATGCGGCGAATGTTCTCAACGCGATCCGACTCGGTGAATCCAAGATCGCGATTCAGGCCGTGGCGCACGTTGTCGCCGTCGAGCATGTACGTGTGCCGGCCCGATGCGAACATCCGCTTCTCCACCAGGTTCGCGATGGTCGACTTGCCCGACGCGGAAAGCCCCGTAAACCAGAGGCAGACGGGCTTCTGCAGCTTTTGCCTGGCGCGCGCGCCCTTGTCGATGTCGACAGCCTGCCAGTGAATATTGGCCGCTCGCCGCAGCGAGAAGTCGATCATGCCGGCGCCCACAGTTTCATTCGTGAGGCGATCGATCAGGATGAAGCTTCCCAGCCTCCGGCATCGGTCATACGGCTCGAAAGGCACCGGCCGGTCGGTCGAAAGGTTCACCACGCCAAGGTCATTCATCGCCAGCGACTTCGCCGCGAGATGACCGCCCGTTTTCACGTCGACGTTGTGTTTGACGGCGGTGATCGTCGCCATGGCCTGACAGGTGTGCAGGTTCATCAGATACGAACGCCCCGCCACGAGGTGATGATCGGAGAGGCACAGAACCCGCGCTTCAAACTGGTCGCTCAATTCCAGAGGGTCAGACGCCGCGACGATCACGTTGCCGCGCGATACGTCCACTTCATTTTCGAGACACAGCGTGATCGAATCGCCGGTCGCCGCCGACGGCAACTCCGCCTTCCACGTTACGATCGAGCGAACCCTTGTTTCAGTTCCTCCCGGCACCACCCTCACGTGATCCCCGACCTGCACTTGTCCGCTGGCGATGCGGCCGCAATAGCCGCGGAAATCCTGCGTCGGTCGATTCACGTACTGCACCGGCATCCGGAATCGCAGATCCGGCACGCCCCGCGTTACGTCCACTTCTTCCAGAAAGCGCAGCAGAGACGGTCCCGTATACCACGGCGTCACGGCGCTGCGCTCCGTGATGTTGTCGCCATCGAGCGCGGAAACCGGAATCGGCTGGAACGATTCGAAGCCCAGCTCGCGCACCAGCGGCTGAAACTCCTCGACGATCTGGCCGAACACCCGCTCGTCCCAGCTCACCAGATCCATCTTGTTCACGGCCATGGCGAGGTGGCGAATGCCCAGCAGCGAGACTATGCGGGCGTGGCGATGCGTCTGCACCTGCAGCCCCTTGGCGGCGTTCACCACCAGAACCGCCAGTTCCGAGGTTGACGCGCCGGTCGCCATATTGCGCGTGTATTGCTCGTGACCCGGCGTATCGGCGACCACAAAGCGCCGCCGGGGCGTCGCGAAGAAGCGATACGCCACGTCGATCGTGATGCTCTGTTCGCGCTCCGACTGCAGTCCATCCACCAGCAAGGCCAGGTCCATTGCCTCGCCCTGCGTGCCGTAGCGCGTGGAGTCGCGTTCCAACGCGGAGAGATGATCCTCGAAAACCTGCTTCGATTCCCATAGCAGCCTTCCAATGAGCGTCGACTTGCCGTCATCCACGCTGCCACACGTGATAAAGCGCAGAGTGTCGCGCATCAGAAATACCCCTCCTGCTTCTTCTTTTCCATCGATGCTGCCTGGTCGTGATCGATCAGCCGGCCCTGGCGTTCCGAGGTGCGCGCCGTTTGTGTCTCCTCCACAATTTCGGCAACCGTGGTCGCCGTACTCTCGATCGCCGCTGTCAGCGGATAGCAGCCGAGCGTGCGAAACCGCACCGTCCGCATCTCCGGAACTTCGCCCGGCTTCAGCGGCATCCGATCGTCGTCCACCATGATCCATTGCCCCGAGCGCTGCACCACCGGCCGCTTCTCGGCAAAGTACAGCTTCACGATTTCGATATTCTCGTCCGCGATGTACTGCCAGATGTCTGCTTCCGTCCAGTTCGACAGCGGAAACACGCGGATCGACTCGCCCTGGTGGATGCGCGCGTTGTAGATGTTCCAGAGCTCCGGCCGCTGGATCTTCGGATCCCAGCGATGCCCCGCCGAGCGAAACGAGAAGATTCGCTCCTTCGCCCTCGACTTCTCTTCGTCGCGCCGCGCTCCGCCCATGATCACATCGAAACCGCCGGCATCGAGAGCCTGCCGCAGCGCCTCGGTCTTCATCATCGTGGTGTAGCGATCGGAATCGTAGGTGAACGGGCTCACGCCTTCTTCGATGCGCTTCCGATTCGTGTAGACGATCAGCTTCATGCCGGACTCCTGCGCGATCCGGTTGCGAAACGCGATCATT
>DATJTG010000236.1:0-22031 GCA_035503555.1 Acidobacteriaceae bacterium
TTGGTACTGCGCGTCGCGCTCCGGCGGTCCGCCACTGTCGATCTGCTCGTTCTCGTTGGCCGGCGTGCCGCTCATGGCTTAGTGGCCTCCGCCGGATGCGGCCTGCGCCTGATAGCGCTCCAGGTTCCCCTCCAGCGACGCGGCCAGCGAGAGGTTCTGCTGCTGGCGCGCCAGATTCAGCGCCTGCTGCGCGGTGGCGACTGCGTCCGCATAGCGGCCGGTCTCTGACTGCATCGCCGCAAGCATCTGCAAAATCGCCGGATCCTGCATGCGGGTGAGGCGCGCTGCTTCGGAGAATTGCTGCAGCGCATCGATGAACAGGCTGCGCGCTGCGTAAACGCGGCCGAAGTTGTAGCGGTAACCCGCGTCGTCCGGTGCAAGTTGCACCGCCTTCTGCAGGTGCTCGGTGGCTTCTTCCAGATTGCCAGCGTGGGCAAGGGCGATGCCGAGGCCATTCTGCCCGTCGGGCGAGTTCGGCAGCTTCTCCACGCCCTTGCGCAGCAGATCAATCGCATCGCCGAGGTGGCCGCCTTCTGCGGAAAGCGCGTTGCCCAGATTCACCTCAGCGGATGCGTTGTCAGGGTTGATGCGCAGCGCCGTTTCAAAGTGCTGCTGCGCCTCGTCGAGACTACCCTGCTGCGCCAAAGCGCTGCCAAGATTGTTTTCCGTCTGCGAGCTGTTGCCATTGAGCTCGAGCGATTTGCGGTATTCCGCGATCGCGTCAGTTACGCGCCCTGCGCCGGCGAGCGCAATGCCGAGATTGTTGTGTGCGCGCGGGTCGTCAGGATCAAGCGAGACGGCCTGCTGCCATGCGGGAATGGCCGCGTCGAACTTCTTCTTGTCAGAGAGCTGCACCGCCGTGTCGAAAAGCTGATAGAAGTCCGTCGCGGGATGATCGATACGCTCGAAGCCGCCCGGCTTCACGTTGACGAATTCCGGAATATTGACGGCGCGATTGGAAGCGGTGGCGTTCTCGACAAGAATGGCGGGGCTGGCGCTGCCTGCGTCGTCGATGTGCGTGAGATACAGCTCGGTGTAGAGCGATGGGCTCTTCGACGAGAAGGCCAGCCACTTCCCGTTGGGCGAAAACGTGTGCCACGAATTCATGACGGGAAGGTTCGAGGCGAGCGGTCGCGCCTCGCCGCCGTTGAAGGGCACGATGTAGAGCTTGCTGTCGGGACGCATGAGGAGGCCGTTTTTGCACTCCACGTAGACGATCCACTTGCCGTCGGGCGAGACTTTCGGGAAGTTATTGCTCAGGCCGTTTTCCGAAGCGCCTACGACGCGCTCCGGCGTGCCGCCTTTGCCGCCGTTGAAGGGAATGCGGTAGAGGTCGTACTGAATCTGCGTCTCGTTGGGATCGTTCGCGTAGGTGGCCGCCGTTTGTCCGGGGGTGTAGGGGTCTTTGGCGGCGGCGCGCGAGTAAATGAGGTATTTGCCGTCGGGGCTCCAGAAGGCGCTGGTCTGCACGTAGTTCGGATCGTCCGCGCCAGGCAGCGGCGTCAGCTTGCCGCTGTCGCGGCTGTACCAGGCCAGCACGCCGCGCGTGGGAAAGAAAACCTGGCCGAAGCCGTAGTTGCGGTAGAAGCCGTTGTAGAGGCGGTCGACGACGCGACGGCCGTTGGCGTGCGGCACGTCGATCGAAGTGATGACGTATTTGCCGTCGGGCGAGACCTGCGACATGAAGCCGAAGCGCTTCTGCGCGCGCTCGTCGCTGAAGGCGCTCCAGTGAATCACGTAATCGTTGCTGATAGTGCTCACGGGGCGGATAGGCATGAGCGCGTAGAGGCCCTTGTCGTTCTGCGGACCGTCGACATCGATGCCGAGAGTGCTGCCGTCGCGCGAGGGTGAGTGGCAGTTCGCGCAGGTGGGCAGGCCGGTCATCACCGTTTTGCTCTCCGTGTCGGAGACCCAGCGGAGCTGCCACTTGATCTTCGGCAGCACGGAATCGGGCAGCGGCTTGATGACGCCGCGCTCTTCGGTCTCCGGCGGCGGCGGAATCAGCGGCACGTCGCGATACATGATCGGCGCGCCGACGGGGTCCGGCGAAGTGGCAATCGTGACCTGACCGGTCGAGATCGGCTCGCGATCGTCTTTGCTTTTGTAGCCGCTGAATCGTATGACAGCCGGCTTCTTCTGCGAGTGCTTTTTGATCTCTTCCCAGGTTTTCGCGTCGGGCCGCCAGGTGTGCGATGCGGATTGTTCAGGCGTCAGTGTGGGCGGAACGTAGCCGACCAGCGAGTCGTCGACGGGGCTGACCTGCATCTTCTCGCCGCTCGACCACTGGCGAATTTTTGGTCCGCGCTCGCCGAAGTCGACCTCGACGCGCCATACGGTGGCGCCGGAGGTCGAGTCGATCCACTGAAAGAGCGGGGGAACGATGTCAGAGGGAAAGAGCGAGCCTTCGCGCGGGTATTCGACTGTGATGGCCGGCGATTGCGGCGTTGTCGATTCGAGCAGCGCGCGGTGGGAGACCAGAAATCGCGCGAAATCCGAGACCGCGGGCGTGATCGGGACGCGCGTGCTCTGCTGTCCATACGCGCACAGAAGCCCGAGCGTCATTCCCGCTGCCAGCCGTCGCCGCATCGTCGTCCGTCCCGCTGGAGATTGGCCTCCGGCTCTGCGACCCAGGCGCGCAGGGCAATCCGTGCGCCGCAGACAGGAAACTACGCAAACTCTAACCAGCGAGAAAGGCGTTGGCTGTGAGCCACGTCACAAATTTCAGAGAGGCGAGGAGGAGGCGGAGTTGCGGCGCGATCGCGCGCTATTGCTTCGGCGGCGTCATTTGCTTCACCAGGCTTTCGTCCTGGTGCTGGTGCAGCGCCGCAGATTTTGCAAACTCCGCATGCGCTTCGGCGCGCTTGCCTTCGGACTGATACAGGCGCGCGAGCCTCCAGTGGGCATCCACCTGGCTGGGATCCATCTGAATGGCGTGCTGGAAATTCGCGGCAGCCTCATCGTTGCGGCCCGCATCGGCGAGGAGAATTCCGAGATCGACGAAGGCCATGCGTGCGGCGCCCGGCAACTGGACAGCTCTTTGCAGAGTAGCCTGCGCTGCGGCTGGCTGCCGCAGCTTCATCTGCGTGTCGCCCAGCCAGGCCAGAGCCTGCGCGTGGTTCGGATCGTTGTCGAGCTCCAGCTGGAACTCCCGCGCCGCTGCGTCGAATTTGTGCTGCTTCAGGAACAGATATCCAAGGCCGAAGTGGACGTTCGGCTCCCTGGGGGCGACCATCTCCGCAGCCTGAAACTCGGCCACGGCTCCGTCGGGGTTGTTCAACCCATCGTCCGCTTCGCCGGCCAGCATGTGCGCCTGCGCAGAATCGGGATTGGCCGCAACAATTTTCTTGTATTCGTCCAGCGTGCATTGATATTGCCGCGCATACAGGCAAGCCTGAGCCAGCACGCCGCGCAATTCCTGGTTTTGCGGAGATTGTTGGAGCGCGAAGCGCAGATACGGAACCGCCGCGGCATATTGCGCAGAGCCGAAATAACTCATGCCGAGCAGAATGCGCGGCTGCTGGCTGCGGGGAGCGGCCGCCGCCGCGCGTTTCAGGGGAGCAATGGCTTCCTGCAGCTTTCCCTGCTTGAACAGCGCCAGGCCCAGGTCGAGATCGAGGCCCGTCATCCGTGGATTGAGCGCGAGCGCGCGACGATAGGCTTCGGCCGCGCCGGAATAATCGCCTTCGTGCGCCAGAGCGATGCCGAGGTGGCCGCAGGCCGCGGCGTCCTTCGGCCTCTGCGTCAGCACTTGCCGCCAGGCGGCAG
Source organism: Acidobacteriaceae bacterium (assembly GCA_035503555.1). Classification (GTDB taxonomy): domain Bacteria; phylum Acidobacteriota; class Terriglobia; order Terriglobales; family Acidobacteriaceae; genus Palsa-343. Next base: position 3,766 of record DATJTG010000236.1, read on the forward strand.
CCGCCTCGCTCCACTGGCCCTGGTGCTCGAACGCGAGGGCCTGCTGCGCGCCCCCAGGAGCGGTCTGCGCGAAACCTGTTCCCAATTCCGCGCACAACAACCCAGCAGCCAGCCATCGCGTGGAGAACCGCATCTCTCGCAGAATCCTCAGTCTCATTAGATCATTCGACGGAAATGAAAAGGCGCAGCGGAGCCCTCGCTCCACCGCACCCAGTTTTCGTAAGGGATGAGAATCGTGGACGCATTCCCACTGCGCCCTCGCGTTGCTCAGAAGATATGTTCTTTCTCTTCGTAGTGAGGCGGCGGCGCGCCCTGTTTTTCGGCATCGGCGGAAGCCCGCAATCTCGCGACGGAGAGCCAGTTGTCCTTTCGGGGATGCTCCATGTGGAAGGGCGGCAGCGGCATCGCGAGAAAGCGGCTCAGGGCTTCAGCGTAGCCTTCGTACATCGCGCGCAGTTCCTTCAGGCGATCGCTGCTGGCATCGTCGCGGCACACGCGCACACCGGAGCGGCACAGCCCATCGTAGATGGCGCGGAAGCGCTCAGCCGGCAGACGATCGGGCGCATTGCTGACCGGAAGCTGCGAAAAGATCTGCGTCAGATCGACGAGCGCGTGCCGCGCCATGGCGAAGGTAAGCTGCGCCTGGCGCGCGCTGTCTTCCTGCACGCTGGCGATCAGCAGCGAGCAGGTATCGAGAATGGCGGTGATGCCGCTGAGCCAGCTCTGGCTGGTGTGCTGGGAGCGGAAGAAACAGAGCAGGGGGTAGGAAATGTGGCTCTCGAGCAGTTCCGCCGACCAGCGCTCCCACTCCTCGAGCAGCGTGACCAGAGCCTGGTTGCCACCTTCGAAGGAGTGACGGCGGATCAGCTCAAACGACGTGGGCGGCGAACCGGCGCGGGCGTCGAGGAGGGCGATGTTCACTTCGCGCCGCGAAAAGGCGCCGTAGAGCACAGGAAAGTAGCCGATGACCAGCGCGACAAAGCCGAGGCCGATGCCGGCTTCCATGACGACCAGCGCGCGGATCGCGAGCGTGCGAGGGATGACGTCGCCGAGGCCCAGCGTGAAGATCGTGGTTCCGCTGGCGTAGAGGTCCGAGAGAAACGGATGCTGCGGCCCGCGCGGGTCGACGAACGCCACGGGAAATCCGTGGTAGATGAGCGCAAAGCCGATGATCAGCAAGCCGGCCCATCCGCCGATGAGGAAGATCAGCGAAAGCGGGCCGAAGAAGCTCAGCGTCGTCTCGCGCTTGCGCTCGTGACGCACGCGCACGGCGAGCCAGCGCCAGGGAATCCAGGTGACTCGGTAGAAAAAGCGGGTGAGGCGGAAGCGGCCCGTGGCCCGGCGCGGCAGAATCACCGTCTCAAACGCGTCGAGCAGCGCCGAGATGAGGCAGAGAATGCCGGCAATCAGGGACAGAGGGTGCATCGAGTACAGAGTACAGGGATCGGCGCGGCGGGGTCAGATTCCATCCGACCGGCCGCCGCGGCTCCCCCAGTTACTGCAGAATGACAAACAGCGTGATGGACTGCGCCGGGAACGTGTAGGTGAGGGTGCTGGTGATGCTCGGCGATGTGGCCGGCGTGAGGGTGAAGCCCGAAGTCACGGCCGCGATTCCGGTCAGGTTTGCGTTGCTGTACTGATATGCCGTGACGCCGCCCGGGGTTGCAAGGCTCAGCAGCGAGATCGTGCTTGTAACCGGCCCATACGCCTTGTTGATCACCATCACCGTGACGGCGTTGTCGCTGGTCCGCAGCGCGCCGTAGACCGAGAGCTGCGCCTGGCCGGACTCCATGTTCGCCACCGGCTGCAGGTTGGCGTCAATCGGCGTGCAGGCGCCCGACAGCGCTGAGGTCGTCGAGCATGAGGCCAGGGCCTCGTCGCCGAAGACCGCGCCGTCGTTTTTCAGGTCGTAGTTCCGGTACATGGCGAAGGCGTAGTTCCCCGGCCCCTGCGTGGAGTACGTCGTGGTCGGCCAAAGCGTGCCCATGTCGAGGCCGTATTGTCCGAATACACCCAGCACGTCGGCCTGGGTGATGGCTCCGTTGATCGCCTCCAGGCCGCCGAAGTTGTACTCGTCGATGGCTGTCATCGTCCCGGGATAGTTGTTGGCAGGGTCGCCGTTCGTACCAACGCCGTTCACCCATTGGTGCAGCATGGGGATAGCTTCGGGCGCCTGCAGCGGCACGTTGCAATTGCTGCCGCCGTTGTAGTTGGGCTGCGGGTAATTGGAGTTCGTGTAGGTTGGATCCCACAGAGCGCGCACCGAGTCCATGCGCGCCATCTGCTCGCCCGTATCGCCGGCCGTCGTGAAGGCGACACTGTTGCCGTTATAGCTGCCCGCGAAATATCCGTGGATGTCGAGATAATCCAGCAGGCGCATTCCGTAGGTGGTCGAAGCCTGGTTCATCTGCTCGAGGTAATACGGAATCATAGCCACGCCGCCGTGCGCCTGCCGATCCGTTGGGTCGCTCCAGGGCTGATAACAGGGGCTGCCGTGCCCCCATCCGTTCTCAATATCCTGCTTGGAATAGAAGTAATTCCACCAGTAGTCGATGATGGGGCCACTGACGAGCGCTGTAGGATCGACCGTCTTGATGGCGACGGCGCTGCCGATGCCGCCGTTCGTCACCTCATCGTAGGTTGATGGATTGGGGTGAACGTCGCGATGCACAGCGTCCCACCAGGCCGGTTCATTATCCAGATCCCAGATGGCGACGCCCTTGCCGCTCGCGCCGTTACCGAGGTTGGTTACGACGCTATTGACCCAACCACCCTGCCAGGTTCCTGTAGCCCAGGATGTTTTATTATTGCCGGCGCCTGGCGGCGTCGGAGGCGGCTCCTGGAAGCTGGTGTTCTGCCAGGTTGTCGACGCGCCCGAGAAGGAGCACCCGTTCACACCGGAGTCGTAGCTGCCGCTGGAGGTGGTGCAGCCATTCGACCCGACTGTGTAGTAGCCGTCGCCGCAGCCGTTGACGTAGCTGACCTGGTTGGCAAACTGCGACTGTGGAAAGCCGCAGGCGCTCGTATTACTGGTGGCGACGTATCCCATCACGTTCATGGTGCCGAGGACCGTGGCGGGGAGCGCATTGGCGGCCTGGACGTATTGCGTAAAGCTGGAGTCGCTGCCCGGGTTTGGCAGCTGTCCACTTGATCCGGTTCCATTCAGGAAGTAATAGTCGCCAGCGGAGTTAGAAGTCTGGGTCTGGTAGTTGTAGCGCGACGTATCATCGCCGCCCCAGCGCGTGATCGCGACGTTCGCCGTCTGCGCTGAAGTTGTATCCAGCAGATACGAGTTCATGCCATAGATGTTCTTGCTGATGGCATGCATCTGGTTGCCCACGTCCACCGTCAGCGCCGGACCTGTCGCGGTAGCCGGCGCCGAGAGCGTCACGGTCGCGCTGCCGCTCTCCGTGGAGGTGGTTGAGGAAGTCGCGGTGACGATGACGGTGTTTCCCGACGGGGCGGGATAGGGCGCCTGGTACAGGCCGCTGGAACTGATCGTGCCTGCATCGCTCGTGCCGCCGGAGGAATCCGTCACCGTCCAGTCCCACGTCGGCGTGCTGCCGTCGCTGGCCGTGGCGGTGAACTGCGTCGGGGTCCCGATGATGACGGTCGTCGGCGACACGGAAACCGTTACCGCCGGCGCTGTCACCTTCACCGTCGCGGTGCCGGACTTGGTCGTGTCTTCCGTCGACGTCGCCGTGATCGTCGCGGTTCCGGTTGCGGACGCGCCCGCGGTGAACAATCCGCTGGAGTCGATGGAGCCGATGCTGGACGGGCTGACGGACCAGGTGACCGCGCTGCTGTAGTTGCCCGTCCCGGAAACCGTCGCCGTAGCCTGATCGGTTTTGCCGCTGGTGATCGATGCTGCGGCGACTGAAACGCTGACGCCGGTAATCGTCGGCACCTGGGTTACCGTTCCGCCGCCTCCGCCGCCACACCCCGCGAACAGCGCGCACACGAGCACTCCCGACACACCTGCAGCCAACCGTTTCATGATCTGGCCTCCATCTCCTAAAATGCCTGACACGTCCGGCCGTCGATTCGTCGCGTCCGGTGCGTGCAATTGCTCAACCGCCCGAATTGTACCGCTCCGGGCAGCGATTGCAACGCTTTACTGTATCGGTTTAGCCAAGGGCGGATTACCGACGAGAACCAGGCCAGACCTACGACCCATTCGGCACGGACCGGACCGCCGAGGTATCGGCGCGCTCAGTACATCCGCAAGTCGCCTTCCGGCCTGGGAGCGTGCACCAGCAGGCCCAGTTCCCCGGCCATGCGCTCGAGGAAGGTCCGCGTGGTGGTGGCAACCGGAACCATCGGCAGGCGATAGTTCTCGCCGATTTTGCCCATCATGGCGAGGATCGCTTTGACGGGTCCGGGGCTGGTCTCTTTAAAGATGCCCTGCATGAGCCGGAAATACTTGCGATTGATGTGCCGGGCAGTGGGCCAATCGCCGGCCAGCGCGGCATGCACCATTTCGGCGGCCTCAGCCGGGATCAGGTTCGACGCGACCGAGATGAGCCCTGCTCCGCCGACGCCGAGAACACCGAGCGCCATCATGTCGTCGCCGGAAAAAACCCGGAAGTCCCGGGGCGCGCGCGTGATCAGCTCGGTAATCTGCATCAGGTTGCCGCTCGATTCCTTGATGCCTTCGATATTCGGCGCGGCTTCCAGCAGGCGCAGCACGGTTGCGGGCTCCAGATTGGTTGCCGAGCGGCTGGGGATGTTGTAGAGCACAACCGGCAGTTTGACCGCCATAGCGACGGCTTTGAAGTGCTCGTACTGGCCCTCCTGCGTCGGCTTGTTGTAGTAGGGGTTGGCGCTCAGGATCGCGGTGACGCCGGGAATCTGCGCCGCGGCTCGCGCCCTGGCCACGGCCTGGCGCGTCGCGTTATGCGTGCATCCGGCCCACACCGGGACGCGACCGCCTGCGGCTTCGGCGACAATGCGGATGACCTGCAGCCACTCCTGCTCGTCGAGGGTGGGAGTTTCGCCGGTGGTTCCGCAGGCCAGCAGCCAGTCAATGCCGCATTCCACCTGCCAGCGGGCCAGGTCGTAGAGCGCCCGCTCATCGATGCTTCCATCTGCACGGAACGGCGTTACCAGCGCCGTGCCGCAGCCCTGCAGTTCCATAACAAATCGAGTCTACACGCAGCGTAATGCTGCCCTGATTTCCACCACACGGGTTCGCAGCACGCGGGTCATGTGCTGCGGCCGCAGCGAATGCTCTAAACTGGCCAAACGATGGCCCCGCGCGTTCAGGACCTGAGAAGTTTTCAGTTGCCGCCCAATTTTCGCGGCCGTCCCGGCTGGTATGTCCAGCTCTGGTGGATCGTACAGGCGACGCTTTTCGCCTGGTCGCCGCAGGTCCTCTACGGCTGGCGGCGATTATTGCTCCGCCTGTTTGGCGCGAAGATTGGCAAAGGGGTCACCATCCGTCCTACCGTTCAGGTGACCTACCCATGGAAGCTGAGCATCGGCGACTACAGCTGGATCGGCGACTACGCTGCGCTCTATACGCTGGGCGAGATTGAGATTGGCGATAACGCGTGCGTCTCCCAACATTGCTATCTCGCCGGCGCCGGGCACAATTACGCCAAACCCACCTTCGACATGGAAGCAAAAAAGATCGTGATCGAGCCCGAAGCGTGGCTGGCGACGCGCGTTTTTGTCGCGCCCGGCGTGCGCGTGGGCCGCGGAGCGGTCGTGGGCGCGTGCAGCGTGGTTCTCAAAGATCTGCCGGCGATGATGATCTGCGCGGGCAATCCCGCGAAGCCGTTGCGGCCTCGGCCCGTGCCGGCTTCGGCCGAGGAAACGGCCGCTCTGGCCGAAGGGCTATAGCTCGCCGACGATCTCCTGGAAATCCCAGCAGCCAGTTTTGCCGGCGATCCACTCCGCCGCGCGCACGGCGCCTTCGGCAAAGCCCCGCCGCGAGAACGACTCGTGCCGGAGTTCAATGCAGTCGTTGGCGGACTGCGCCTGCACCACGTGAATGCCGGGCACTTCGCCTTCGCGTTTCGAGGTAACGTCGCAGGCGAGCCCGGGCTGTGCGGACTCCAGGATTCTCTTCAGGGTCAGCGCGGTTCCCGAGGGCGCATCGAGCTTCCCGGCATGATGCGTCTCCGCAATGCTGAACGTGTAGCCCGGCGCGGCTTTGGCCAGATCGCGCGCCAGGCGGAACATCACCTGCACACCGATGGAAAAATTCGCGCTGTACAGCAGCGCCGCTCCGCGCCTCGCGCACAGGTCGCGCATGCGATCGAGATGGTCGTACCAGCCGGTGGTGCCCACCACCATGTGCGCCCCGGTGGCGAGGCAGGCGCGCATGTTCCGGACCGCGGCTTCGGGAGTCGTGAAGTCGATGACAGCGTCGAATCCCGCCAGAATGGGCGCCGTCAGGGCCGCGCCGTCGCGATTCTCCTCTTCGCCGACCACACGCACGCCGTGACCGCGCTCTGCCGCGACCTGCGCGACCAGGCTTCCGGTTTTGCCTCGTCCGAGAACCAGGAACAGCATGTCGGGCCTCCTGCGCGCTCAGGCTGGCTTGCGCGCTTCCACATCGAAAATCTCAGGATCGGGATCGCTGAAGAACTCGGCGTGCAGCGAGCGCACCGCCTCATCCGCATCGTCTTCTTCGATCATGAAGCTCATGTTGATCTCCGACGCGCCCTGGGAAATCATGCGCAGGTTGATGTGGCGGATGGTTTGAAAGACGCGCGCGGCGATGCCGTTCTGTCCGCGAATGTTTTCGCCCACCATGCAGACCAGCGCCTTGCGCCCCTCGTACTTCACATCGGCCAGCTGGCTCAGGTCAGCGGCAATCGCCGGCAGCTTCTCGTTCGAATCGAGGCTGAGCGACACGCTGACTTCCGAAGTCGACACCATGTCGACGGGGCACTTGTGCCGGTTGAAAACTTCAAAGATCGAGTGCAGATATCCATGCGACATCAGCATGCGGCTGGCCACCACGTCCATGATCGTGAGCCGCTTTTTCACCGCGATCGATTTGAACGGGCTGCGGCAATGCGGCGCCAGAGCCGTGATGCGCGTCCCTTCGTTCTCGGGATTCCTCGAATTCAGAACGAATACCGGAATGTTCTTGCGCACCGCGGGCAGAATCGTCGCCGGATGCAGCACCTTCGCGCCGAAGTAAGCCAGCTCCGCCGCTTCTTCAAAGCTGATGGTGCGCACCCGCAGCGCGTCAGGGCACACGCGCGGATCGGCGGTCATGATGCCGTTCACATCGGTCCAGATCTCGATGGCGCCGGCATCGATGCCGCCGCCCACCAGCGCCGCGGTGAAGTCGGAGCCGCCGCGGCCAAGGGTCGTCGTCACGCCCTGCTCCGTCGATCCGATGAACCCGCCCATGACCGGCACGCGGCCTTCCGCCAGATGCGGCACAATGTTCTGCTTCAGGCGTAATTCGATCGCCGCATCCTGCGGAACGGCCTTGCCGTGCTGCGCGTCGGTCACGATCGACTGGCGTGCGTCGACAAAGATCGCATCGAGCCCCTGCCGGGTAAACGCCTCGGAGATCATGCGGCTGGATATACGCTCGCCGTAGGACACCACCATGTCGTAAATGCGCGGCGTCAGTTCCCCAACCGCAGCGAGACCGCGCAGAATCTCATCCAGCCCGTCGAACTCCGCGTCCATCCAGGCGTGGGTCTCCAGCAACGCTGGATCCTTCTGCGCCACGGCCATAGGATCGGTCTTTGCGCGCGCGCCGGCCGCAAGCTGTGCCGCGGTGTCGTGATGGCGAATGCGCAGGCGTTCGGTGATGGCCAGCGCGCTGGCGCGGTCGCCGCGGGTCGCGGTGTTCGCGGCCGAAATGAGCAGATCGGTGACCCTGGCCATCGCGCTCACCACGACGACCGGCCTCAGTCCCTTCGCCACGCGCCTGGCAACAATCCCGGCGGTGCGCTGGATCGCCGTCGCGTCTTCGACGGAGGTGCCGCCGAATTTCATCACCACGAGGCGGTTCATGCAGGCACAGCCATCGGATCGAGTTTGCCGAGCGACACCAGCAGCTCCGCGTTCAGCAGCGCCGCACCGGCCGCGCCGCGGATAGTGTTATGCGAGAGTACCGTGAATTTCCAGTCGAGCAGATTGCAGGGCCGCAGGCGTCCGACCGTGGCAGCCATGCCGTTGCCGCGCATGCGGTCGAGGCGCGGCTGCGGACGATCGTCTGCCGCGACGAACTCGACGGGTAGCGCCGGCGCGGTCGGCAGATCCTTGCCAGCGAGCGGCGTAAAATCCGCCCAGGCCGCCAGCATTTCCTCGCGTGTCGCCTTGCGGCTCAGCTTGATGCTCACGCTCTCGGTGTGGCCGTCTTCCACCGGCACGCGATTGCAGTGTGCGCTCATCTTCGCGCCCAGCGGTTCCACGGTCTGCCCTCTGAGCCGGCCCAGCAGCTTCAGGGTCTCCGCCTCCATCTTTTCTTCTTCATTCTTGATGTATGGAACGACGTTGCCGAGAATATCCATCGAAGCCACGCCCGGGTATCCGGCTCCGCTCACCGCCTGCATCGTGCTCACAAAGATAGACTCGACGCCAAAGCGCTCCACAATCGGCTTCAGCGCCAGCACCAGGCCGATCGCCGAGCAGTTCGGATTGGTGACAATGTAGCCGCCGGACTGCTTTCTCCACGATTGCCGTTCCACCAGAGCGAGGTGCTCGGCGTTGACCTCCGGGATCACCAGCGGCACATCTTCCTGCATGCGGAAGGCGCTGGAATTGGAAACCACCGCGCAACCCGCGGCGGCGAAGGCCGGCTCCATCTCGCGCGCAATGTCCGCGTCGAGAGCGGCGAAGATGACTTTGGGAGCGCCGTCGGGCACCGCCGGCGACACGGGCATCGCCGCGATCCGCTCCGGCAATTGCGTGTCGAGCTTCCAGCGCACCGCCTCGCGGTAGGGCTTGCCGCTCGAGCGATCGCTCGCCGCCAGCCACGCCACCTCAAACCAGGGATGATTCTCCAGTAGCTGAATGAATCGCTGCCCGACCATTCCGGTCGCGCCCAGAATGCCAACCTTTTGTCGCATGTCCGCCTTCTCTGGATACACCGCAGGCGCAGCCCTTCGCAACGTACGCCTGCTGCACGGATATGTCGTTAGTGTAAATCCCAGGACCCTGAAACCGATGAGCCCGCTGGTTCATCTGCACGGGAGGGGAATTTCCGTTGCCAACCTATTTGCCGCTCTCCGCTGTTCGTCCCGATGAGTTCGATCCGGGAACCGCGCAAACGCCAGGATCGCTTCGTCTCGCCGCAGTCACGCACGCTCGGATCGAAACCGGTCTCTGGGGTGGAACCTTCCTCGTCGAAGCCGGTGCGCGAACCGGCATTCATCATCACGGCGAGCAGGAGACGATCGTCTATGTTCTCGAGGGTGAGTCGCTGGTGCGCTGGGGCGAGCATGGAGAATCGGAAGCCCGGGTCCAGGCCGGGGACTTTCTGCACGTTCCCGCATGGACGCCGCACATGGAGATCAACCCCTCGCCCACGCAGGCTTTTCGCTGGATCGTCGTGCGCAGCACACCCGACCCCATCGTCGTCAACCTGCCCAACGACTACTGGGGCTGATCGCCCACCTACCGACGGAGATCGTCAGGAGCCGGGATTGCCCGCGGCATGTGCGGAAAGCGTATTGGCGCGGACGGCTGGTCCTTACTTCCCGTAGGTGAAATCCTGCGTCACCGTTTGCTTCGCGCCCACCGTTACGGTCGCGGTCTGCTGACCGAGGTTCTCCTGGTCGGCAACGATGGTGTAGGTCCCCGGAGGAAGCCCGTGAATCTCATACTTCCCCGACGCGTCCGACACCGCATAGAACGGATTCGGCGACACGTTGATGAAGGCCTGCATCCAGGGATGGTTGTTGCAGCGGACCGGGATCATCAGTTCCGGCGAGCGGAACGTGCGCTGGTCGGTCGGCTGATTTGAGCCGCCGCTGGGCGCCTGCGAAATGTCGACCGACTGATTGCCCTGCACCGTCGGCATCATGTGGATGTTGTGCATGGTGGGATCGCTGTTCGTGAACTGCACCGGCTGGCCCACCATCACGCCCACGACGTGCGGTACATATCTGCAGCCCTTCTGGTCGATCTTTACGGGCTGCGTCGGCGCGGCGTAAATCTTATTGCCCAGCCCGTCTTTCACGTAGATGAAGACGTTGGCCATCGCGCCGTTGTTCACCACGTAGCCTTCGCTGTAGTTCGCGGGGCCCAGCGTGCACGCGGGATCCTGCGCCATGTCGATCTGGATCGGCTTTGGAGGCGTCTTTGCGTAGTGAATCGTTCCGGCGATCGTTCCTGCGGTGCTCATATCGATGGCCGTGTACGACTCCGTCTGGCTGGTGGAAGCAGGCTGGCTCTTGCATCCCGCCGCCAGCGTCAAAAGTCCGATTGCCATCGCTGCCACGATTCGTTCCGTCTTCATCCGCCTGTCTCCTCTGAAGAAGTCCTGCTTGACTGCATCGCCTGAATGACCGCATCGGCGAACGCGCGCGTTCCCGCCTGGCCGCCTACATCGCGGGTCAGCGTCTTTTTTGCCGCGTAGGTCGCTTCGAGCGCGGCCTGCACCCGATCCGCCGCGGCCTCCTCGTCGATATGCCGCAACATCAGGATCGAGGACTGCAGCAGCGCCGTGGGATTCGCGAGATCCTTGCCCGCAATGTCGGGCGCCGATCCGTGCACCGCTTCGAAGATCGCCGCTTCCGTGCCGAGATTCGCGCCCGGAACCAGTCCCAGGCCGCCGACAAACGCCGCGCACAGATCGCTGATGATGTCGCCGTACAGATTCTCCATCACCAGGGTGTCGTATTGGTAGGGATTCATCACCAGCTGCATGCAGGTGTTGTCGATGATGTGCTCGCCGTACGTGATGTCCGGAAAGTTCCTGCCCACGTCGCGGCAGCAGCGCAGAAAGAGGCCGTCGGACATCTTCATGATGTTGGCTTTGTGGATGGCGTGGATCTTTTTGCGTCCGTGCCTGCTGGCGTACTCGAAGGCGAACTTCGCGATGCGCGTGCAGCCCTTTTCCGTCATCACCTTCAGTGATTCGATCACGCCCGGCACTACCTCATGCTCGAGGCCGACATACAGCCCTTCGGTGTTCTCGCGAATGATGATGAGGTCGACGTTCGGGTAGCGCGTCTCGAGGCCCGGAAGGTTTTTGATCGGGCGGAAGTTCGCGAACAACTCGAATTTCTGGCGCAGGGTCACGTTGATCGAGCTGAACCCGCCGCCAATCGGCGTCGTCACCGGCCCCTTGAGCGCAACGCGATTGCGTTCGATCGAGGTGCAGAGATCTTTGGGGATGTACTCGCCGTGCTTCTCGAAAGCGCCGGCTCCGGCATCAAAGCGCTGCCAGTCGAAGCGCACTCCCGTGGCCTCGAGAATGCGGACGACCGCATCGCTCACTTCAGGTCCGATGCCGTCGCCGGGAATCAGCGTAATCGTGTGTGTCTTGGCCACTGCTCTCCTTCTGCGGCTGTTCGGTGGGCGCCTGCGCCCCATCACGAAGGCCTTCAGCCCTGCTTCTTCTTGCCGGACTTTTCGCCGTGATGGCTGAGAAGCTGCTCCAGTTCTTCCTTGAACTCGCGCACGTCCTTAAAATCCCGATAGACGCTGGCGAAGCGGATGTACGCGACGGTGTCGAGCCCTTTCAGCCTGTCCATGATCAACTCGCCAATCTCGGTTGTCGTGCGCTCACGCTCGTTGGCTTCCGTGACGAAGTTTTCGATCTTATCGACCAGTTCTTCCATCTTCGCCGCGGAAATCGGCCGCTTCTCGCAGGCGTGCAGCAGGCCGCTGAGCACTTTCTGACGCTCGAATTTCTCGCGCCGCCCGTCTTTTTTCACCACCATGTACGGAATCTCGTCGATGCGCTCGTACGTGGTGAAGCGACGATTGCAGCCTTCACACTCGCGGCGTCTGCGGATGGAATCGGCTTCCCGGCTTTCACGCGAGTCGATCACGCGGTCCTGGAGAAAGCCGCAGTAGGGACATTTCATCGGTCTGCCCTCATTTTATCAGCGCAGGGCTGCCCTGGCCGCGCCAGGCCCATCCTGCGCTATCCTCCCGGCCCCCCTGTTTGTCATGCTGCCGGATTGGGACTATTGTGGTTCGCGACGCATCATAACGAGCCATGGGCCAAAAGAATTCATCACGTTCCATCGCGAAAGGCTTCCTGGCGGGCGTAGTCGGCGGGCTAGCGGGAGCCGGCATCAAGATGCTCGCGGAGAAGTTTTTCCCTCCCCGCGTCCAGGGGCAGACGCCGCCTCCGGTGATCCTGGCCGAGCAGGTTGCAGGACACGAACTGCCGGAAGCCCAACAGAAAGTGGCGCTCCACTCGATTCACTGGGTCTTTGGAGCCCTCGCGGGCGGCGTCTATGGCGCGCTCGTCGAAGTGGAGCCTTCGCTCGGGGCCTGGCACGGCGCAGCCTTCGGCATTACCCTCAACCGCATTACCCACGAGGCCCTGCTGCCGAAGATGGGCCTTGCCGCGCCCACCGGCCAGCAGCCCACGCAGGAGCGGCTGAGCGAGTGGATCACCCATGCAGCCTACGGGGTGGGGACTGATTCGGTGCGGCGACTGGTCCGCCGCGGGATGTAGCTGCAGCGATTCAGCTGGCCGACTCCTCGCGCAGGTGCGCCAGTTCCTCGCCGGCGTGCTCGCTCTCTTCGGCCACCTTGATCAGGCTGACGTGATCGAAACGTGCCCACAGGAGGCCGACCGGCACGATCCCGAGGAAGGTCACCACCAGCAAGGTGGCGGCACAGGCCGTAGCCGCCTCCGGCCGCGCGCCGAAAACGGCAGTGATCGCGATCATCACAATGCCAATTTGTGAAAACCATCCAATCACCGGGAGCTGAATAATACTGGCTCCCCCGCTCGCGATCATCACCAGGATGCATTTCGACGCGCTGGCGCCGGCCAGGGGCGGGCTCGCCACAAAGGCCCGACATCCCTCGAGATACGACAGCGCGATCAACAGCCACATGCCCAGCGACAGAGCCGCCGTCGCCGCGAAGTCTCCGAACGAGCGTATGGCATCCAGCCCGGCATGGAACGTTCGCACTTTGCTACCTACTGCGTCACTGAGCTTCAGCGAAACTGGCCTCAGCCCGCGCTCCAGGACGGTTGCCGTCGTGTCGCCCACCAGGCGGACAGCAATGAGGAACAGAGCTCCGAACACCGTAAGCATCAGTCCCCCGTAGCGCTCGATCGCGAGAGCTGCCATGGGATGATGCTGTGCCAGGCGAGCGACCGGACCTCCATGAGCTGTCGCCCGCATAATCTCCTGCGCCGGAACTCCAATCATCGCGATAGAAAAAATCAGCGCCATGGCGCCGAAGTCGAACAGCCGCTCCACGATGTAAACGGCGATCTGCGAGCCGAGCGGCAGCCCGGTTTTCTTCGCAACGAGATAGGGCCGCACCAGGTCGGCCACGCGGCCGATCAGCGCCACGGCCGTGAATCCGATGACCTGCGTTCCCACGAGCGACAGCGGCGGCAGCTTCTTCTTGTGCCGCATCAGCAGCACCCAGCGCAAACCCCGCACGACGTAGCCCAGATAAATGCAGCCCAGCGCCAAAGCGATCCTGCGCCAGTCCGCGAGTCGCAGTTGCTCGAGAAAGACACTCCAATTGAAGTGAATCCGATGCCGGCCGAACCAAACAAGCGCTGCTACGGCCACCACGGCAACCAGCGCCAGCATGCGGGTTCTATTGCTTTTCAATCAGGGCTCCATCCGGAGAGAGAGATCGGGACACGTGTGCGGGTTCACCGCGCCATCGCCACCGTGGAAGCCGCGACTGTGGCGTCCGTGCGGTGGCGCAGCCTATAGCGGCGATTGTACTCGTGGATCACACGGGCCACGTAAGCGCGCGTCTCGCGGTATGGAGGCACGCCGTGCCACCGGTCGACGGCCGCCGGACCAGCGTTGTAGGCCGCCAGGGCCAGGACGAGGTTGTTGTGGTACCGCTCCAGCAATTGGTTGAGGTAGTTCGTCCCGCCCTGGATGTTCTCGCCGGGCGCAAAGGTGTCGGATACCCCAAGATCGGCCGCGGTCCCGGGCATCAGTTGCATCAGCCCCTGGGCTCCGGCATGGCTCACCGCGTGCGGATGTCCACCGCTTTCCTGGCGGACTACGCTGGCCAGCAGGTCAGGATCGATATCGTAGGTGGCTCCCGCCTGGTTCAGCATGGGGCGCAGGTCTTCATCTGACAAATGACCAGGCTGCTGATTGGGCTGTTCCATCGCCTTGCCGGGCGTCAGCGGGGCCGGCGAAGGCACCGCGGAAGGGGCCGTCACGGGCAGGCTCACCCTCTCATCGGCCACAATGTCGGTCGCTTCCACTTCCACAAAATTGGTTCCCGCCGGGTCCATGTAGAGCCGAATCTTGCTGCCCTCGGCGGCGCGATGGTCGCAGATCAGGTCGAATCCGTTGCGCAGGGTGATATGCTCGGCGGAACGCATGGCAACGGGGTCGGCGGCATGCGCGCCTGCGGCCGTAAACATCACGGCCAGAGCCAGATACGGCACGGCAACCCTCCGATTTCGCCCGAAACGCATCATTCCCAACTACTCTACCATTCTCAGACGCGAGACCCGGCCAATACGCTCTCGATCACCTGGGCCACCCCGTCTTCATCATTCCCCGGAGCGACCTCCCACCCCTTTTGCCGCGCGTGCTCGAGCAGGTCGGGCGCCCCGTTGCTCATGACGATGGCGTGCCCGGCATATTCCAGCATTTCCAGGTCGTTCCAGTTATCCCCAATCGCCAGAATCTGTTCCCGAGCCAGCCCCTGCCGTTCTGCCAGCCGCCGCAGCGCCACGCCCTTCGAGCATCCCGGCGGCAAAATGTCGAGAATCGTGAGGTCCCGCACCGGATATTCCGTCCGATGCATTTCGATCGCGGGAGCGAACTCGCTGCGCCCCAGCCAGGCCTCGGCGTCCCGCATGGCCGCAACCGTGCCGCAGACCATGCCTTGCACAGGAGCCTCTCCCGAATCGAATGCCTGCTCCAGGGGACGGACCTCGTGAATCCAGGGTCGATTCGCATCCACCCAGAGAGAAATGCGCGCGTGCACCTGCTCGAGCGACTCGACCACCAGTTCGCCCGGCCCTTCGCGATCGAACGTGAAGACCGTCGTTCCAAAGGGGCGCAATGCCGGGCAGAGAGCCCGCGCCGTTTCCACAGGCAGAAGGAAACGGTCGATGGATGTGCCGGCCAGCGTCCGCGTGACCGTCCCGTTGGAGGTAATTAGGATCGTCTCCGGACGCAAACCGGCTGGTTCAATCAGGGGCGTTGCGTACGCCTGGCGGCGGCCTGTCGCAATCACGATCTCGATGCCTGCCGCCTGCGCCTCGGCCAGCGCGCGGCAGTTCCGCTCGCTCACTTTGCTCCCGGCGGACGGCAGCAGCGTGCCGTCGATGTCAACGGCGATCATCCTCACTGGGGGTGGCATCTCTTTTTTAGTCTATGGGAAGGCCGCAAATCCGAACGACAGCTAATTAGCCGCGCCGTTCGCGGAAAAACTCCCGCAGAAGATCGCCGCACGGGTTGGCCAGAACCCCGCCGGTGACGGTCATCTGGTGGTTGAGTTGGGGGTGATTCAGAACTTCCAGTACCGATCCCGCCGCGCCTGCCTTGGGATCGTCTGCGCCATAGATGAGCCGTCCCAGCCGCGCGTGGATCATGGCTCCCGCGCACATGGCGCAGGGCTCAAGCGTTACGTAGAGTTCGCACTCCAGCAGCCGGTAATTCCCCATCGCCTGGGCCGCCGCGCGCAGGGCCACCACTTCGGCATGCGCCGTCGGATCGCAGTCGCGCAGGACGCGATTTTGTCCGCGCGCGACGATCACGCCGCCCACCACCGCAACCGCGCCGATGGGGACCTCTCCGGCTTCAGCAGCGGAGCGTGCCTCGGCCAGCGCCGAGCGCATCAGGATTTCGTCGTTTTCAGCCATGAAGGCGCAGAAGATCCGGCAATCGCTAGGACTGTGTCTGTCCGGGCGCCTCGACCCATTTGCGGAAGACTCCGATGATCTGCTCGAGCCGTCGCGGATCGCCCGCCCCCTCAAACCGCTCGCCGGAGATGGTGCAGTCGAGCCACTCCTCGCCGCTCGTGTCGAAGCGGAGCCGATTCGGTGATGCGTTCTCCGCTGAAGTCCCTTCGAGGCTGATGGTGAGCCGCCAGCCCGGTTGACAGAGGCTTTCGAGGCGGATCCCAGCGCGATTCTCCCAGTCGCCGTCGCACTGCTGCTGGTACCAGGCTTCCAGCCACTCCAGGTTGTTCGGCATTCAGCGCTCCAAAGCAGACAGGGGTTGCTGTTGCGTCATGCAGTGCAGCGCACCCAGACCCCAGATCAAATCTCCGCAGTAAATCCCCACCACCTCGCGCGTCGGAAACGCTTCCGCGAGAATGTTGAGCGCCTTGCGATCAGCGGAGTCATTTAAGGTTGGCACGAGCACCAGCCCATTGGCAATGTAAAAGTTAGCGTAGCTGGCCGGCAGGCGCTGGCCGTCAAAAACCACTGGAGGTCCCATGGGTAACTCGATAATGTCAAAGGGTTTGCCCTCGAGGTTGCGCGCGGCGCGCAGCCGCTCCAGGTTCTCCTGTAAGGGCAAGTGGTTCTCGTCGTCGCGATTCGGCTCGACGGCGGTCAGAATCGTGTTCGGCCCCACAAATCGTGTGATGTCGTCCACGTGACCGTGGGTATCGTCGCCGGCGATCCCGCGGTTCATCCAGAGCACCTGGTCGATCCCCAGATAGTCGGAAAACATCTGCTCGAGATGCTCCCGGGACACGCCCGGATTCCGCTGCTGCACCTCGCTGAGGAGGCACTCCTCCGTCGTGATGAGCGTTCCCTGCCCGTTAACATCGATCGAGCCGCCCTCGAGCACCACGCGATGGGGCCCGTTCGGGGTATCGATCGTCGGCGTCCATTGCTCCAGTTCCAGCAGGTCCGCCACGAGGCCCGGAATCTTGTCGTCATGATGCCAGTTGGGATATTTCGCCCACGCGTTAAATCTCCAGTTGGTGACGGCGACCTCCGGGAGGCCCGTTTCCGGTGCGCTGCGGCTCACGAAGATGGGCCCCGAATCCCGCGTCCACACGCGATCCGTCGGCCAGAGATGGAACTGCACGCGCTCCAGGGCGACGCCGTTCCGTTTCAAAACTCCGCGCGCGCGCTTCTCCGCAGACGCATCGTTCACCAGGATGTGAACGTCTTCCACGCGCGACAGATGCCGCACGATCTCCGCGTAGACCCACGGAATGGGCTGAAACTTCCCCGGCCAGTCTTCGGCATTGTGCGGCCACGCCAGCCAGGTCGCCGCGTGCGGCTCCCACTCCGCGGGCATGCGGTAGCCCAGCTCGCGCGGCGTGCTCGTATTGATTTCCGGCTGCACGTCAGTCGTGCTCATTGGCCGTCGTCATCCAGGAAGCGATTCACAATCGGCGCGTAGGCGTCGATGCGCCGGTCGCGCAGGAACGGCCAGTTGCGCCGCGTGTCTTCCATCTTCGCAAGATCGATCTCGCCGATCAGAATCTCTTCCTTGTCGTGCGCCGCCTTTGCGATCACGCGCCCGAATGGGTCGGCGAGGAACGATCCGCCCCAGAACTCCAGCCCCGGCCCTGCAACGCGATTGCCGCGGACGTCTCCGTGCTCCATGCCCACGCGGTTCACGGCCGCCACATAGACTCCGTTGGCGATGGCGTGCGAGCGCTGGATCGTCTGCCACGCCTCGTACTGCGCCGTTCCGAACTCCTCTTTCTCGTGCGGATGCCAGCCGATCCCTGTCGGATAAAACAGCACATTCGCGCCCTTCAGCGCCGTGATCCGCGCGCCCTCGGGGTACCACTGATCCCAGCAGACCAGCGTGCCAATTTTTCCCGCCGTCGTATCGAATGCCCGAAATCCCAGATCGCCGGGCGTGAAGTAGAACTTCTCGTAGTAGAGCGGATCGTCGGGGATGTGCATCTTCCGATACAGCCCCGCAATCGTCCCGTCCTTCTCCAGAATCGCCGCGGTGTTGTGGTATAGTCCCGCCGCGCGCCGCTCGAAAAGCGACGCCACCACCACCACTTTCTCTTCGCGCGCCACCGCGCCCAGCCGCTCCGTGCCTGGTCCCGGAATCGGCTCCGCCAGATCGAACAAGGCAATGTCTTCGCGCTGGCAGAAATACTGCGCGCGGAACAGCTCCGGCAGACAGACCACGTCCGCCCCCTGCCGCGCCGCTTCGCGCACGCGCTCT
>DATJTG010000237.1:0-23426 GCA_035503555.1 Acidobacteriaceae bacterium
GGCTGCTCCATGTGCCTTGGCATGAACCCTGACATTCTGCAGCCCGGCGAACGCTGCGCCTCCACCAGTAATCGCAACTTCGAAGGCCGCCAGGGGCGCGGCGGACGCACGCATCTTGTGAGCCCGATGATGGCCGCCGCAGCCGCGATCAAGGGCCACTTCACCGATGTGCGCACGTGGGAATTCAGGAGAGCCGAGGTGCTGGCCTAATGGAAAGATTTCGCAATCTGACCGCGCAGGTGATGCCGCTCGACCGCGTCAACGTCGACACGGATCAGATCATTCCCAAGCAGTTCCTTAAGCGCATCGAGCGCACCGGCTACGGCGAATTCCTTTTCTTCGACTGGCGCCAGGACCCCGCCTTCGAGCTGAACAATCCCCGTTACAAGGGCGCGCAGATTCTCGTCGCCGCGCGCAATTTCGGCTGCGGATCGTCGCGCGAGCACGCCGCGTGGGCGCTCGGCGATTACGGCTTCCGCTGTGTCATCGCGCCCAGCTTTGCCGACATCTTCCATTCGAACGCCGGGAAGAACGGCATCCTGCTCATCACGCTGCCCGAAGATCAGGTGCAAACCCTGCTCGATCGCGCCGCCAAAACCGGCAACTACAAGCTGACTGTCTCGCTCGAAGAGAATACCGTGCGCGACGAGCACGGATTCTCCACCACCTTCAGTATCGATCCCTTCCGCCGCTACTGCCTGCTCGAAGGCCTCGACGACATCGGCCTGACGCTGCGCTACGCTGCGGATTTGGACGCATTTGAGAAGAAGCACGACGCCGAATTCTGGGTCACCCCTCGCACACCGGAGACGATGAACGCATGAGCAGTAAAGGTTCCAACGGCAAAACTCCCGGCAAGCTCTATTCCATAGCAGTTACCGAAGGACCGAGCCGCGCCGGCGCGCGCGCCATGTTTCGCGCCGTCGGCTTCTCGCGCGAAGATCTCGCCAAGCCCATCATCGGCGTCGCCAACACCTGGACCGAGATTGGTCCCTGCAACTACCACCTGCGCCAGATCGCCGAAGCCGTGAAGCAGGGCATCCGCGAGGCCGGCGGCACGCCGATGGAGTTCAACACCGTCACCATCTCCGACGGCATCACCATGGGCACTGAGGGCATGAAGGCATCGCTCATCAGCCGGGAAGTCATCGCAGACTCCGTGGAGCTGGTCGCGCGCGGCAATCAGTTCGACGGCCTCGTGGCCATCGCCGGATGCGACAAGAACATGCCCGGCACCGTGATGGCCCTCGCTCGCCTCGACATTCCGTCGCTCATGCTGTACGGCGGCTCCATCGCGCCCGGCCATCTCAACGGCAAAGACCTCACCATCCAGGACGTCTACGAAGCCATCGGCTCGCACTCCGCCGGCCGCATCGACGACGCGCAGCTGGAGGCCATCGAAGACACGGCGTGCCCCGGCATCGGCGCCTGCGGCGGTCAGTTCACCGCGAACACCATGGCGATGGCCTGCGAATTCCTGGGCATCTCGCCGATCGGCCTCTCCGGCGTGCCCGCGTTCCTCGGCGACAAGCTGGTGGCCGCGCGCGAAGCCGGCCGCATGGTGATGGAGCTGGCGCGCAAGGGCATCAAGCCGAGCCAGATCATCACGCCGAAAGCGATGGAGAACGCCATCACCAGCGTCGCCGCCAGCGGCGGATCCACGAATGCCGTTCTGCATCTGCTCGCCATCGCGCACGAAAAGGAAATCCCGCTCTCCATCGACGACTTCGATCGCATCAGCTCGAAGACGCCGCTGCTCTGCGATCTGAAGCCCGGCGGCCGCTACGTCGCCGTCGACTACCAGGCCGCGGGCGGCAGCCGTTTGCTCGCGCAACGATTGATAGCTTCAGGCCATCTGGACGGAGGGTGCCTCAACGTCACCGGCAAAACCCTGGCCGAAGAAGCCAAAGCCGCGCACGAGACGCCGGGGCAGGACGTGATCCGCGCGAGCGACAAGCCCATCAAGCCCACCGGCGGCCTCGTCATCCTCAAGGGCAATCTCGCGCCCGAAGGCTGCGTGATCAAAGTCGCCGGCCACAAGCGCCTCGAACATCGCGGACCGGCGCGCGTCTTCGATTCCGAGCACGCGGCGTTTCAGGCCGTTGAATCCGGCAAGATCAAAGCCAACGACGTCATCGTCATCCGCTACGAAGGGCCGAAGGGCGGCCCGGGCATGCAGGAAATGCTCGGCGTCACCGCTGCCATCGCCGGCATCCCCGAGTTGAGCGAGACGGTCGCGCTGCTCACCGACGGACGCTTCTCTGGCGCTACGCGCGGGCTGATGGCGGGCCACGTCGCGCCCGAAGCCGCTGTGCGCGGCCCCATCGCCGCGGTGCGCGAAGGCGACATTATCACTTTTGACATCCCCAACCGCAAGCTGAACGTCGAGATCTCCGATGCGGAGCTCTCGGCGCGACTCGAAGCATGGAAGGCGCCCGCGCCAAAATATGCGCGCGGCGTCTTTCGCAAATACGCCGACTCGGTTTCGTCGGCGGCCAGAGGTGCGGTCACAAACTAGGCCGGACCAAAAGAGCAAGGCTCAGAGCGCAGAGCTCAGGGCCCAGCAAGGAACAGGGGACACCATGGGTTCAGCAAAGAAACACGATCACCACAAAGCGGCGTCGCATGCCACGCGGCTCACCGGCTCTGAGATTCTGTGGGCCACGCTTGAGGGCGAAGGCGTCAACACGGTCTTCGGCTATCCCGGTGGCGCCATTCTGCCGGCCTACGACGCGCTGCGGAAGTTTCCCATCCGCCACGTGCTGGTGCGCCACGAACAGGGCGCGGCGCACATGGCCGACGGCTACGCGCGCGCTTCGGGCAAAGTGGGCGTGTGCATCGCGACCTCCGGCCCGGGCGCGACGAACCTCGTGACGGGCATCGCCACCGCCATGCTGGATTCGGTGCCGATGGTCTGCATCACCGGCCAAGTTTCCAGCAAAGTGCTCGGCACTGATGCCTTCCAGGAAGTTGACATCACCGGCATCACGCTGCCCATCACGAAGCACAACTATGTCGCCACGCGCGCTGAAGACATCGCTCCAATGATTCGCGAAGCGTTCCTCGTCGCGAAATCCGGCCGTCCTGGCCCGGTGCTCATCGATATCACCAAAGACGCGCAGCAGGGCGTGGCGGAGTTTGACTTCGACGGGGCCGCACCGAAGCCGCATCGTCCGCATCCAATGCTGAAGACGGAGTCGGCGTCGATCCTGCAGGCCGCGGAGCTGATCCGCAACGCGAAGAAGCCCGTGATTCTCGCCGGACACGGCATTCTGCAGTCGGGCGCCGGCGCGCAGGTGCGCACGCTCGCCGAGCGCATGCACATCCCGGTAGCCTGCACGCTGCTCGGCCTCGGCTCGTTCCCGGCATCGCATCCGCTGTCGATGGGCATGATGGGCATGCACGGCGAGGCGTGGGTGAATCACGCCATCCAGTCGTCTGACTTGCTGATCGCCTGCGGCATGCGCTTCGACGATCGCGTGACGGGTACGCTCGCGACTTACGCGCCGAACGCGAAGAAGATTCACATCGAGATCGATCCCGCTGAGATCAACAAGAACGTGAGGGCTGACGTTGCGCTCATCGGCGATCTGAAAGAGGCGCTTGAAGCACTGCTGCCGCATCTCGCTCCGCGCGATGGCAAGCAGGAATCGGCATGGCTGCGCGAAATCGAAGCGGGCAAGGGTGAAGTCGCCGTGCGCGATATCAAAAACCTGCCCGACAGCGGCCATCTCTACGCCGCGCACGTCATGCACGACTTGTGGAAGGCCACCGACGGCAAGGCCATCGTCGTCACCGACGTGGGCCAGCACCAGATGTGGGAAGCGCAGTACTACCGGCACGACGAGCCGCGCACGCTCATCACTTCCGGCGGCCTCGGGACGATGGGCTTCGCACTGCCCGCAGCCATCGGCGCGAAGATCGCCTGCCCCGACAAGGAGGTGTGGGTTATCGCCGGCGACGGCGGCTTCCAGATGACTGCAGCTGAGCTGTCGACCGCCGCGCAGGAAGACCTCGACCTCAACATCGCCGTCGTGAACAACGGATACCTGGGCATGGTACGGCAGTGGCAGGAGTTCTTCTACGAGAAAAACTATCAGTCGTCGCCGCTGCGCAGCCCCGATTTCGTGAAGCTGGCCGATGCGCACGGCATTCGCGGCACAGCGGTCGGCAAGCGTTCTGATGTACAGCCGGCCATCGCTGAAGCGCGCGCACACAAGGGACCGTACCTGATTAATTTCCAGGTCGAGAAGGAAGACTCGGTGTACCCGATGATTCCGGCGGGTTCGGCGCTCCACGAGATGATTCGCAGACCGAAAAATCCGTTGGTGGAAACGGCGACCGACAAGTAGCTCCGTGAACGATATTTGGGTCGGCCTGACCGACGTTTCGAAGAACGATGACTGTGAGTTGAACCTTGATGGAGCGGGAGCTTTTGTTTGGTGGGCAACACAAGCCAGTTCCGAAGAAGAGTTTCTCCGAAAGCTCACAAAAGGGCTCGAGCACTACAAACTGGCATTGATCGAGGTTGAGCGAATTCGAAGCTTTGACGAGTCGGACGAGGTATCTGAGGACTTTTACGAGATGGTCGAACGAGCCAGACAGAATCCGGAGTGGGTTTGCTTCGGTACGTTTAATACTTACCCGCACCACACCGCCTGAGGGGTGGCGAAAGATGCTTCATACCTTTGTTGCACTCGTTGAAGACAGGCCTGGCGTGCTGACGCGCGTTGCGTCGCTGTTTCGCCGGTTGAACATTAATATCGTGTCGCTCACCGTGGGACACTCCGAGCGCGTGGGCGTATCGCGCATGACCATCGTCTGCGAGGCCTCGCCGACCGCGGGACATCGCATCGCCGCCAGCCTCTACAAGCTCGAGAACGTGCTCCAGGTCGACGACATCGGCCAGCTCTCGCACGTGGCCCGCGAACTGGCGCTCATCAAGGTATCCGCGACGCCGCAGACGCGCTCCCAGGTCTTCGAGCTGGCCGAAGTATTCCGCGCACGCATTGTCGATCTCGCGCCCGAGTCGCTCATGATCGAGATCACCGGCGTCGAGAGCAAGATTGAGGGGCTCATCCAGGTGCTGAACGAGAACGGCGACCGCATCCTCGAGATTTCGCGCACCGGCCGCATGGTGATGCGCCGCGGCCAGCACACCAGCAAAGTGCTCGAAGCTATGCGCGTGCCGGGCATGGAATCGCCCGATGAAATTCGCGCCGAAGAGGAAGACTCCGCCCCCAGCGACGCTCTGATGGCGGAGGAAACAGGGTTCGGAGACTAAGAGTGGAGCATGGATCAGGGAATGGACAAGACGCAGCGTCCCAATCGGTAAATCCCTAATCCCAAAAACCTAATCCCTCGTATCCCTTTACGATCCGCTGAAGCGGGGCACGGGCCCCGGCCTTTACACTGAAACTGAGAAGGAAAAACAATGGCAAAGACTTACCACGATCACGACGCCGACCTCGCCCTCATCCAGCAAAAGAAAGTCGCCGTCATCGGCTACGGCTCGCAGGGCCACGCCCACGCTCTTAACCTCCGGGACTCCGGCGTCGAAGTCCGCGTCGGCCTGCCGGCCACCAGCAAATCGGTCGATAAGGCGAAGAAGGCCGGCCTCGAAGTCAGCTCCGTAAGCGAAGCAGCCGCGTGGGCCGACGTCATCATGATCCTCACGCCGGACCACTCGCAGGGCGACACGTACACCAAAGACATCGCCCGGCATATGAAGAAGGGCAAGACGATCATGTTCGGCCACGGCTTTAACATTCGCTTCGGCGCTATCGTGCCGCCGGCGGAAGTCGACGTTTCCATGGTCGCGCCGAAAGGTCCGGGTCATCGCGTGCGCGAAGTCTTCACCGAAGGCGGTGGCGTGCCCTGCCTCATCGCCGTGCATCAGAACGCATCCGGCAAGGCAAAAGAGCTGGCGCTCAGCTACGCCAAAGCCATTGGCGGCACGCGCGGCGGCGTTCTTGAGACCACCTTCGCCGAGGAAACCGAAACCGACCTCTTCGGCGAGCAGGCTGTCCTTTGCGGAGGCGCATCGGCGCTGGTCAAGGCCGGCTTTCAGACCCTCGTCGACGCCGGCTATCAACCGGAGATCGCCTACTTTGAGTGCCTGCACGAGCTGAAGCTGATCGTCGACCTCATGTACCGGGGGGGCCTCGCCTACATGCGCTACTCTATCTCCGACACCGCCGAATACGGCGACTACACCGCGGGTCCGCGCATCGTGACCGACGCAACGCGCGCCGAGATGAAGAAACTGCTCACCGAAATCCAGAACGGCACCTTCGCCAGGAACTGGATCGAGGAAAACAAGACAGGCCGCCACAAATTCACTGAGATGCGGAAGAACGAAGCCGGTCTCCAGGTCGAGAAGGTCGGCGCGGAACTCCGCGCCGCCATGCCTTTCCTAGATCCTGTCGAGGTGAAAGACGGCACGCCGCAACCTGCATCCGCGCCCAAGGAGCCGGTGAACGCGTAACCCAGAGCCTCAAATCGGCTAAAATCAACACTGGGGATGCTGCTTCGCGCAGCATCCCCTTTTCATCCTCGAACCGTCAGGCGGCCCTGAAACCATGCGACCCCGGTGCCTTCATCTCGCGACTCTGCCGCTCCTGTTGTGCCCCATGCTCCGGGCGCAGGCGGGGCCGCAGTGTCAGGTGGTGCCCAGGTCAATCGTGGCGATGCGCGGCTGCTTTCGGCCGCTGCTGGTCTTCAGCCCCGCGCCCAATAATGCATTGCTGCGCCGCCAGGTCGCGTTGCTCGACCGCGATGCCGACGACATGATGGATCGCTTTGTGCTCTATACCCCGGTTGTACCCGGAGCGCGCCAGCTCGGAACGCCCCTCGACGCGCCTTACACGATTCTCGACGCGCAGCAGAGGTCGGAAATCCGCGCGCGCTTCCGTATCCCCGAGCCGGAATTCGCCGTTCTTTTGCTGGATGAAGACGGAAGCGTCTTGCTGCGCAGCACTAACCCCGTCAACCCCGCGCGACTGGATGCTTTGATCGACCGCACGCCCGAGCGCCAGGTGGAAATGCAGCGTCCGCATGCAAATTAAAAGTGTCGAAGCTACTAATGCGATTTAGGGCTATCCAACCCTCACCTGTGTCAGGACGATTCACAGAAGTCTCTGGCGCGGCTCGTTTACCATCCCTTTAAGGGGGGATTATGGGACTGCTTACCCCAGCTGGCTCATCGGTCCAAATTTCGATCGTATCCCCGAAAACTCCGCTGCCGGAGATTGTCGACGCGCTGCGCCGCGTGGCTGCGCTCAACGGCCTCGCCGACGACGAATACGAGTGGATCGCAACTCACTTCGACGAAATTGCGTCTCCCGCGGGCGCGCAACTGTTTCGTGAGGGTGACCCGGCCACGAAAATGTCGATCATCCTCCGCGGCGAGATCCATGTGCGACGCCAGCAGGGAGGCCTCGCGCTCTTCATCGGCCGCGCCGGGCAAATCACCGGGCTGCTGCCGTTCTCGCGCATGAAGACCCACGGCGGCCAGGGCTTCGCTTCCACCGACGTGTGGGGACTGCAGCTCGATCGCGAGCGTTTCCCCGAGATGCTCAGCGCTATCCCCTCCATGGCCCAGCGCTGCGTCAATGTGCTGCTTGACCGTGTGCGCGAGATGACGCGCCTCGAGCAGCAGACCGAAAAGCTCAACGCTCTCGGCAAGCTGGCTGGCAACCTCGCCCACGAGCTAAACAATCCCGCGTCCGCCGCGCAGCGCGCCGCCTCCGGCCTGATGGAAGAGCTGCGCACTTACGGCCACCAGAAGTTTCTGCTCGGCGCGCTCGCCCTCGATGACCAAAGCCTCTCCGGGATCCGAGCGTGGCGCGATCGCATGGAAGAGCGCTCGCGGACTCAGGCAGCCGATCTCATCACCCAGAGCGCGCGCGAAGATCAGTTGCAGCGCTGGCTTCGTTCTCACGGCGTCGATCAGGCCTGGCAGATGATCCCCGATCTCGCCGAATTGGGCGTCTCCGATCAGGACCTTGATGAGCTGGCTGCGATCCTCGGGGGCCAGCATCTCGAAATCGTCCTCTCGCAGTTTGCCTCTTCCGTGCGCACCGAGCGCATGGCGCAGGCCATGCTCGATTCCGCCACGCGCATCTTCGACATCATCGCCGCCGTCAAGGATTACTCGTGGATGGATCAGGCGCCCATCCAGGAAGTCGACATTCCGCAGTCGCTGGAAACGACGCTCGCCATGTTGCAGTCGCGGCTCGGGCATGTGACCGTCGAGCGCCGCTTCGCCACGGATCTGCCGCGCATTTCGGCCTACGCCAGCGAGCTGAACCAGGTGTGGATGGCGCTGCTTGAAAATGCGCTCGACGCGATGAACGATCGCGGGCACATCGTGCTCAGCTCCCACTGCGCCGGCGAATACGTCATCACCGAAATCTGGGACGACGGCCCCGGTATTCCCGAAGAGCTCCAGGCGCGCATCTTCGAGCCGTTCTTCACCACCAAGGCGCCGGGCCACGGCCTCGGCCTCGGGCTCGACACCGCACAACGCATCGTGCGCCAGCATCGCGGCTACATCAATGTGGAATCGAAGCCGGGCGCAACCTGCTTCCAGGTGCGCCTGCCCATCGAACCCCTGCAGATGTATTAGCGAGCGATCGCGGGGGCGGGCGGCGCTATCCCTGAAGCGAGTCCCGCCCCGTGCGCCACGACTCCAGCATAGCCGCGCCGATCTCCGCAAACCCGTCGCGTTCGCGCATGAATTGCTCCGCGTCCGGAAGCGTGTCGGTGACCGCCTGCGCCACGCGTTCGAGAATCGCGCGAATTCTCGCCGCGCCTCCGCCAACGCGCGTCTCTCCCAGGCGCCGCAACTCCTTCCCCGACGGCCATTCCGTCGACCCGTTCAGCGTCAGCGCCAGGCGATCGGCGGGCAGATACACCGTCGTCGTCACCACGTCATACACCGGAGCAGGGCGCGCCTCGCCGAGCACGTCATCGTAGACGATGCCGAAATTCTTCAGGTGCGCGTCGCCGTTGCGCAGCGCGCAGTTCAGCACAATCAGCGTGAACAGCTTTTCCAGGTCCTCGTAGACATGTGGCGAGTTGGCGAACTGCTGAAAGCGCTTCAGCACCGCGGATTCGTAACTGCCACGGTACTTTTCTGCGGTGCGGCGCGCGTTGAGCACGCAGAAGTCCTCAAACCCGCGATACGTGCCATCGGGACGAAGATCGAACCGGTCGACCACCAGCGCCAGTCCGTCCTCTGCCAGCCGGTGCGGTGGAACCGCGAGCCCACATCGTGCCGCGGCCCGCAGGCAAAGATACTCGTTCGCGGCGAGGTGCGGGAATTCGTTCGGCTCCCAGAACTTCACAATATGCGTCGCGCCGCGCCAGCTCTCCGCGAGGCGCGTTTTTGCCGGAGCATCTGTCGCAAACGCTCGCTCGTCGCGCACCATCAGCTTCGGCTGCACTCCGCTCACGCCCGATGCAGTGGCAAATCGGTCGAGCAGCTGGCGAAAAAGATCGCCGCCCCGCCGGTTGTGCAGGATTTCGTCGACTGATTGGAACGGGACTCCTTCGTCGAGCGTGTCGTCTTCTCCGGTGATCCGCACGCGTCCCACCTGCGACCGCCCGACAATGGCCAGCAGATCGTAATCGTCGAAGACACCGGTCGCCTTGGCGAAGGCCAGCCGCAGCCGCTCGCGCAGCGCGCCTTCCGGCAGATTCATCTCGAAGACAGGCAACAGCCCGTCCGCCGCGTCCCACGATTGCAGCCGTACCGGCATCGTGACCGAGACGGCGCGCTGCGCATCGACGCGTGGCGTGTAGGTGAAGGCCGACGCGCGCTCGCGCAGGCGGTCCAGAAACCCGGCTTCCTGCCCGTCGCTCCAGGCCTTAATCATCGCTGGCCTCGCTTCTCAGCGTGTCCAGTGTCGGACGCCCGCGATTCGCTTCCCGGAGCTCCAGCTCCAGACCCAATGCCGTCAGGATCCGCAGCAGCTTCGAGAAGCCCAGCTCAGCCGCGCGCCCCTGTTCCAGAGCCTTGAGCGTAGGCACACTCACCCGGGCCAACTCCGCCAGAGCCGACTGGGTCAGCTTCGCCGTTTTGCGGCGTTCGGCAATGGTTGGGCCCAGGGAGGTAAGATCCATTGGGATAATATATCATCTATTTTGCATTTATTATGCGAAAAGAATTAAATATTATCCCAATTCTCAATCTAGAGGGAATTCATGTTCAGCAGGAATTCGGCGTTGTTCCGCACCTTTTCCAGCCGGCTGATCAGCAATTCCATCGCTTCCACCGGCGAAAGGGGATTCAGCACGCGGCGCAGCACGAAGATGCGCTGCAGATCCTCTTTCGGAATCAGCAACTCTTCCTTACGGGTGCCGGAGCGCTGGATGTCGATGGCCGGGAACACGCGCTTGTCCACGAGCTTCCGGTCCAGAATGATTTCCATGTTGCCCGTGCCTTTGAACTCTTCGAAGATCACTTCGTCCATACGCGAGCCGGTGTCGACCAGAGCCGTGGCGATGATCGTCAGCGAGCCGCCTTCTTCGATGTTGCGGGCCGCGCCGAAGAAACGCTTCGGCCGCTGCAGCGCGTTCGAGTCCACGCCGCCTGAGAGCACTTTGCCCGATGGCGGAACGATGGTGTTGTAAGCGCGCGCAAGACGCGTGATGGAGTCGAGCAGGATCACGACGTCGCGCTTGTGCTCTACCAGCCGCTTCGCTTTTTCGATCACCATCTCGGCCACCTGGACGTGGCGCGCCGCCGGCTCGTCGAACGTCGACGAGATCACCTCGCCCTTCACCGAGCGCTGCATGTCGGTGACTTCTTCCGGACGCTCGTCGATCAGCAGTACGATCAGCACGACTTCGGGATGGTTGGTGGTGATGGAGTTCGCGATCGACTGCAGCAACATGGTCTTGCCGGTGCGCGGGGGCGCGACGATCAGGCCGCGCTGGCCTTTGCCGACGGGGGTGAGCAGATCCATCACGCGTCCGCTCACGTGCTCGCGGACCGTCTCCATCTTCACCCGCTCCTGCGGATACAGCGGCGTCAGATTGTCGAACAGGATTTTGTTGCGCGTCTCTTCGGGCGACTCGAAATTGATTGCCTCAATCTTCACCAGCGCAAAGTATTTCTCGCCTTCGTGCGGAGGCCGTACGTTTCCGCTGATGGTGTCGCCGGTCTTCAGGTCAAACTTGCGAATCTGCGACGGGGATACGTAAATGTCGTCGGGGCCGGGCAAATAGTTGTAGTCCGGCGAGCGAAGAAAGCCGTAGCCGTCAGGCAGAATCTCCAGCACGCCCTCGGCGAAAATGTGTCCTTCTTTTTCGCTTTGCGCCTGAAGAATCTTAAAAATCAGATCCTGCTTGCGGAGCCCGCTGGCTCCGGGGATCTCGAGCGTGCGCGCGATGCGGCTCAGCTCGGTAATGTTTTTCTCTTTGAGTTCTGCGATCGTCATGGATCACCTGCGTTGATTTTTTGATTGGGAGGGTGCTGCGTGGGAAGGAGTTTTGGGAAATTGCAGTGCGGGGTCTGGAATGCGATTGTGGGCTCCGAATGCGTGCCCCCGGGGGAAGGGCCGCGAGCTTCGGATACTTATGCGGCGCGGCGGTGCTGCTGCTGCGAAATGGCGACCGGCTCTTGCCGGTGGCCGAGCGTGGCCGCTGCCGGGCTTTGTTCCCGGAAGCGGACCAGCACGTCATTCATCGTATCCTGCAGGCGAGTGTTAGGCTTGTGCAGCTTCCGCGTCGCCTTCGACGCCAACTGGCACAACTGGTATCGGTTGCTCACATGAGTGAGAGCGCCAAAAATCAATTCAGAACGCATAGTAAAGTCTCCTTGCTCTTCAAGCTTGAGTCGTTCAGCCTCTCGCAAATTGTTCACAGATCAACCGCTGAACCAGATGGTGCCAAAGCAGGTTGGGGAACTTGTGGCCGGAAGGCTTTAATATCTCTTTAGACGCCCGAACTGCCCTTCACGGTCAACTTTTTTGTCCTGCCAACGAACCTTTTCCACCATCCAGATTTCTGTCTGTGAATCTCCTCCGCTCCTCGCGGCTATGAGGATGGAAATGGCAGGCTTTCCACTGGAAAGCGAGCTACCCTTCATCGTGGCCGGCTGGATGCAACGGGGCGGGGCAAAATCGACAGTTTTGAAAATACCCTCGATCCATCGGCCGGTCAACCTTTTTTTAATACGAGTGCCTTCCCTGATTACCGAAATTGGAAGTATTTTCGTAACTTGCTGACAAAGTAACTGCTTGCGGTCAAAATCTTTGTCCGATTCCGGACAACTGGCCTTCGATCCACTATGGATTACTGTATCCAGGCGGGTTGTAGCAGTACCCTGGAGAGAGGCTATCTCTAATCCCAAGTATGGCTTACCTGAATTTTGGCCATTTGATCGCCAAAGCTGGCGATTGGATCAAAGCCTGACCGAAAGATAGGGCCTCACTCGTAGCGCAACGCTTCGATGGGATCCAAATTCGCTGCCCGGATCGCCGGAATGAGCCCACTGACAACACCCACCACCGCCAAAATCCCCGTAGCGACCACCACGATCTCGGGCGATATCAATAGCCGAATATCGGCGGCCTCGGCATTTTTGGCCAATGCGCTGTAAAACGTGATCCGCCCCACGCCGATGGCGACCGCGTAGGCCAGCGCGATTCCCAGAACGCCTCCGGTCCCCGAAATCACCAGCGCCTCGGCCAAAAATTGAATGAGGATGTGACGACGCCGCGCGCCGAGCGCCTTCTCGACGCCGATCTCCTTCGTCCTCTGCTGCACCGCTACCAGCATGATGTTCATCAGTCCGATGCCGGCGATCCCGAGCGTGAGCGCGCCGATGAACAGCAGCAGCCCATCCAGAGCGATGGTCAGGATCTGAAACTGGTAAAGCTGGTGCATCAGGTTCGCGACGAAGATCGCATTGTGATCCGACGGCAGGAAATTGTGCGCCGCCGCCAGAGTGTTCCGCGCGGCCTGCTCCACGGCCTGGTTATCGCCGTGATAGGTCATCCAGACGCCGCCCAGATATTTCGTGCTCCCGAAATCCTCGAACGTGTTGAACGGGATGTAAATCTGGCGATTGACGTCGTCGTCGCCTTCCTGCATCTTCGGCTCGAGCACGCCGATCACCGTGAAGCCGATGCCATTTAGCCGAATCCGCGTGCCGATGGGATACCGGCCACCGAAGAGCCGTGACTTCGCCTCCGATCCGATCACTGCAACGTGCGCGCGATTCTGATCGTCCTCCTCGGTAAAGAACCGCCCGTAGTCGATATCGAGCTTGAGAATGTTCGCAATCTCAGCACGGTAGCCGTTCAGTTGCCACGTAAACATGTGCTCGTCGTTGGCGACGGTTACCTGCTTGAACATGGCCGGGGAGATGTGCGTCACGCCGGGCACCGTTGCCCACAGCCGGTCCACGTCATCCTCGGTGAGCCGTACTTCGACGCCGGCCTTCGAACCGCCGGCCTGCTCCGACGTCTTTCCTGGAAACACGCCGATGAGATACGTGCCCCACTGCGCAAAGATGTTCTGGATGGCGCGGCCGAAGCCGGCGCCATAAGCCAGCAGCAGCACCACCGTGGCGATGCCCCACGCCATGCCAACGATGGTGATGGCAGTGCGGCGGCGGTTGTACAACATCGCCTCCCACGCCTGAGCCCAGATATCGCGAAGCATGCAGAACTCCCGTTTCCGATCATTCGTTCCTGGTTGCTGGTTTCCGCAGAGCGTCCGCGCCGCAGCCGCGGCAACAGCCAGCAACTACTTCTCACTCTCTCCGCAGCGCTTCCACCGGCTCCATCGCGGCAGCCTGCGCCGCGGGATACAGCCCCGCGACAATTCCGCAAACGCTCAGCGAAACGATCGCCATCGCCGCCGACCACGGTTGAATCCGCGGCGGGTCGAACCCCTCCATTGCATGGCCGATCACCGTATTCAGTAACCACATGAAAAACGCCGATCCCATCACGCCGATCAGCCCGCTCACCGCGGTCAGCAGCAATCCCTCCAGAAAGAACTGCACCATAATGCTGCGGCTGGTCGCGCCCAGCGCTTTGCGCAGCCCGATCTCCCGCGTCCGCTCGGTTACCGACACCAGCATGATGTTCACGATGCCCACTGCGCCCAGCGCCAGCGTCACCAGGCCAACGCCGCCGAGGAATATATCCATCGCATCGAAGATCCTGCCCACCATCTTCTGCGATTCGATCGAGTCCCACTCTTCGAAAGCGTCGCTCGCGTTGGGGTTGAATCCGTGCCGCCGCGCGATGATCTCGTGCACCTGCGCCAGGGCCGCCTCGTGCTGGTCCGCCGTGACCGGCTGGTACTGGATGGAACTCATCGTGTCCGCGGGATTGTTGCCCCAGTTGATCGGGAACATGTCCAGCATGACCGATAGCGGAATAAAAACCTGCTGACTCTGGTTGTCATTGTCCGCGTGCCCCATATGCCCCGCGACTCCGATCACCAGAAAGCGCGTCCCATTCAGCGTTACATATTGCCCCACCGACGGATGCCCCGGAAAGAGCAGCTTCGCGCTCTTCTCGCCGAGGAAGATGACACGGTTCTTGTTCACCATGTCGTCGTTGGAGATGAAGCGCCCCTCCACCACCGGTACAAAGCGGATGCTCGCGAAGTTCGGTTCGACGCCCATGACCTGGCCGCCCGCCGTCTCGTAAAGGCTCTGCTGCTTGATGTCGTCGCGGCGCACAAAGCCGGTTGCGGCACGCACCGCCGGCGCTTCGGTGCGTATCGCTGCCAGATCCGCGGTGGTCAGGTAATAAGGGCGCATGGACGAGTGCTGCCCCGGAACGGCAGGGATGTTGCCGTTCCACATCATAATGACGTCGTTGCCCAGTTCGGCGAACTCGTGCTGCTGCCCCGATCGAAAGCCCTCGCCCACGCCCACCAGCAGCAGCAGGGATCCCACGCCCCACGCAATGCCGAACATCGTCAGGAACGAGCGCAGCTTGTTGGCCCGGATGGCCAGAAACACCTGCCCGAATGTATCCCCGAGGCTCTGCATACTTCTCGCTTTAAGATACGAGTGCCCGCGGCGCGAGGTTCCCGGCGCCGAAAGCTGGCGGCAGTGGTCAGGGATCGGTTCTCCGTTCTCAGCAAAAGCCCGACCTGCGCCGAAGGCACTGACAACTGATCCCTGACGACTATTCGTTCGGTACCGTCACCACATAGGACCCGGCGTACAGCGCCACGCCGATCAACAGCACAATCAGACCGCACAGGTAAACCGGCTCATCGGTGACCATCGCCTTCAGGAAAATCAGCACGCCCAGGCCGGCCGCAAAGCAGACGAGCCCGCCAATCTTCAGCCCCTGCCTGGTCCGCAGGCTGCCGATTTTCGCTTCCTCGCGGAGCAACTCCAGAGCTGACGCCGCGCCCGGCCCCTGTGTCTCCGACAGCTTCTTCAGCATGTCGTTCTTGTAATACGCCTCGCGCTCTTTCTGACGCGCTCCACTCCAGGTCGTGACCGAGATCATGGAGAACAAAGCAATCGCGCCAATCGACAGAAATACAAAGACCGCTACATCTGCTCCCATTGTGTGCCTCCTTACGCGGCCGTGATTACTGCCGCTTCAACCCGTACGACCGAAGTTCCGCTTTCGCGGTTGCAAAATGTTATGAAATTCTCCTCGACAGAAAAAATGCAACCGCGCACCATCAGATCAGGTCCCACAGGACAGGAAATCAGCGTGGATGCAGCCAACGATGATCGGGCGGTCGTCGGACAGGTGCTCGCCGGAGACACCGAGGCTTTCGCTGCGCTTGTCCAGCGCTGGCAAACGCCGCTCGTCAACCTCGCTTGGCGATACTGCCGCGATCGCGGCCGTGCCGAAGAGATGGCACAGGAAGCTTTTTTGCGCGCCTATCGCAATCTCGCGCAGTGGCGCGGCGAATCGGCCTTCTCCACCTGGCTCTTCGCCCTGGCCACGAACCTCTATCGCACCGAGCTGAAGCGCGTGCCGGCCATGACCCTCTCGCTCGACGATATCGCCGATCCGCCCGACCATCGCTACGCGCCCGCTGTCTACGAAGATGCCCAGCGCGATGAATCTCTGCGCAAGGCCGTGCTGACCTTGCCGCCGAAGTACCGCGACGCGGTGCTGCTGTTCTATTTTCAGGAGCAGGATGTGCCCCGGGCCGCCCACACCCTCGGCGTGCCCGAAGGCACGCTGAAAGCGCGATTGTTTCGAGGACGCGAAATGCTCCGCTCCAAATTTTCCCGGCCCCGCCGTCAACCCGCCGCCGCGACCCCGGAAGAAGTTTCCGCCGCTCGTACGAAGGAGGCCCGATGAATCTCCCGCCCGTTCACACTCCTCTGACCGACGCCCAGCTGGACGCCGCGCTCAGCGCCGGACACGACCAGATCCTGCCTTCTTCGGGCTTTTCCGACGCCGTCATGACCGCTGTCCGCGCGGAGGCTGCCGCTCCTGCGCCCATCCCGTTTCCCTGGAAGCGCGCCATTCCCGGCATGGTGGGCATTGCCGCTGGTCTCACCCTCCTCGTCGCGCTGGTTGCAACGCTCATCTCTGCCGTCGTTCACAGCCGACCCGCTTCCGCAGGGAAGCTCGCCGTCGGCTCCCAATGGGTGGTCGATTTCACACCCCTGCTTCGTCACGCCGCCGGTTCCGATGCAGCGTGGATGGCGCTCTCGATCGCCATCCCCCTTGTTTGTCTGCTCGCGCTCCGCCGGGTTCTGTTCTCGCGCTAACGGAACTAATAGATCTGGCCTCCGAATCGGATCGCGCCGCAGGCGGCATTGCCTGGAGGGCCGGTCCCGCTGGACGCCGCTTTTCTGGCCTATAATTCCAGGGAAATGTCCACGAACGTGCCTCCTGTCGCTTTTATGCTGGTCGACGGCTCGCTGCGCAAAGCGGCCAACATCACGCATTCTCCGTTCGCCATCGGCCGCCTGCCGGAGAACGACCTCGTGCTTTCGCACCCCTACGTCTCGCGCCGCCACGCCGAGCTGATCGTCGAGGACGGCCAAACCTTCGTCGTCGATCTCGGCAGCCGCCACGGCACCTTCGTCAACGGCAAGCCCATTGCCGCGCGCCACCTCCTCGGCGAAGACGATACCGTGCACTTCGGCGCGCTCGACGGCCCATCCCTGCGGCTCGGCACCAACGATACTGGCTCCGGATCGACCATCCGCGACATCATCGATCAGATCCCCGAAGTCAGCTCGACCGGTTCTGCGCTCGAAAAGCTGAACTGGTTCTTTGAGTCGGCCCGCAAACTCAAGACCTCCGGCGCCGTCGACCAGATTCTCGGCGCACTGCTCGACACCACGCTGCAGCTCACCCAGGTCGAGCGCGGCTTCGTCTTCCTCTGCAATGAGTCGGGCCAGCTCGAGCTGGCTCTCGGCCGCGACGACCATGGCGAAGCGCTCACCGACGAGGCCACCGTTTCCCATGGAGCCATCCGCCAGGCAGTCAACAACTCCAGCGAGTACATCCTCACCGACACGCTGAGCGCCGACCCTGAAGCCCGCTCGGCTTCGATCGTCGCGCACAGCATCCGCTCCGTTATCTGCATTCCGCTGCGCAAGCGCCGCCCCGGACCTTCGAAAGAAGCAGACCTCCTCGGCCTGCTCTATCTCGACAGCCGCCTTAAGCCCGGCAGCATGACGCAGATCGACAACGATCTGCTGCGCACCATTGCCACCGATGCCGCCGCGCTCATCGACAACGCTCAGCTCGCCATCGCCGAAGAGCGCGAGCGCCGCTACCGCGAAGAGCTGAACATCGCTGCCGAAATTCAGCGCAGCCTCATGACCGTACGTCTGCCCACGCTCTCGTGGGCCGCAGTCTCTGCGCAATCGGTAGCCTGCCGCGAGGTGGGAGGCGACTTCTACGACGTGCTCGAAATCGGCGATTCGCTGTCGGTGGTCGTCGCGGACATCTCCGGCAAAGGAATTTCCGCGGCTATTCTGGCGTCAACGCTGCAGGGGCTTATCTACTCTCAGCTCGCCGCTCGCCAGCCGCTCACCAGCATCGCCGACGTCGTCAATCGCTACATCTGCGGTAAGAACATCGAGAAGTACGCGACCATGTGCATTCTGCGGCTGACGCCCGACGGCAAGCTCGAGTACATCAACTGCGGCCACGTTCCGCCCTACCTTTACCGGGACGGCTGCACCCGGCTGCCGGAATCCAACCTTCCCGTCGGTCTGATCGAAAACGCTCCCTACCAGTCCGGAACGGAACAGCTCACGCCCGGCTCGCGGGTTTTAATTGTAACCGACGGAGTTACAGAAGCGCAGACCCCCGATGGCGGATTCTATGGGGAAGAGCCGCTGGCGACTCCGGAGATGTACCAGGCCACGCTCAACGACATCTGCAATCAACTCCGGCAGCGTTGCGGCTCGCTCGCCGCCGACGACGACTGCACCCTGCTCGACGTCCGCTACCAGGGATAGCCCAATCGAAATCCGGGTTGCGCAGATTGGGGTAACCCCCTCATCTTTGTGCCGCTGCCGTACCTGCAGTCGATCGGGAGCAAGACCCCCACCGACGTGCGGCCCTTTTCGCTCAGATTCAGGCACTCTTTGAACCGGCAGCGCGAGTCAGTCCTTCACCAGCATCTCCAGCAGGTGATCGAACTCCTCGATCTTGCCGTATTCGATGATCACCCGGCCGCGGCCCTTGCGATCCTCCACGCGAACCTTCAGCCCCAGCGCACGCTGGAGCGTGTCCTGCACCTCGCGAACATTGGGGTCGACGAGTTTCTCTTTTTGTTCG
Organism: Acidobacteriaceae bacterium; assembly: GCA_035503555.1. Taxonomy (GTDB): domain Bacteria; phylum Acidobacteriota; class Terriglobia; order Terriglobales; family Acidobacteriaceae; genus Palsa-343. Next base: position 18,762 of record DATJTG010000237.1, read on the forward strand.
CCTTTGGCCGGCTTAGCTTCAGGATTCAGTAATCCCTGAACGTAGCTTTCCGTCTGCCGCACGCTCATCGACAGCGCGGTCACTTTCTGCGCCGCCTTCAGAATCGTCTCAGGATCTTCGAGCGCCAACAGTGTCCGCGCATGGCCGAACGTCAAATCGCCGCTCTCCACCTGCGCCTGCACCGAAACTGGCAGCCGCAGCAGACGCAGGAAGTTGGCGACCGAGGCTCGATCCTTGCCGGTGCGCTTCGCCATCTGCTCCTGCGTCAATTGGAACTGCTGGGCCAGCTGCTCATACGCCCGCGCCTGTTCCATAGGGTTGAGATCGCTGCGCTGCAGATTCTCGACGATGGTCATTTCCATCGCCTGTTCGTCCGACGCATGCCGCACGATGGCCGGCACCGTTTCCTTGCCGGCGCGCTGCGACGCCAGCCAGCGCCGTTCGCCGGCAATCAACTGGAAGCGCCCGCCGGCCACGGGCCGCACCACAATCGGCTGCACCACCCCCGTCGCACTGATCGATGCCGCCAGCTCCACAAGCTCCGCTTCATCGAATCGCGAACGCGTCTGGTAAGGGCTGCGATCGATCTCGCCCACGGCGATCTCCCGCGGTTTACCGGTCTCAACCTGGGGCTGCGCCGGAGCCTCTGCCGCTGCCTGTGCACGCGGTAGGAGGGATTCCAGTCCCCGGCCTAAGCCTCGCTTCTTCGGTGTTTCCATTGCCGTTTGCGTCATTTGTCTTATTGGTTTGCCTCAATTGCTGCTGCTGTTGCCTATTGCCCGCTTCACCCGTACGGCCAGAATCGTACCTTCACTTCTTTAGGAACCGGCTTCTCGGCGGCCGTCGCGTCTTTGCGCTGTTTCCCGGCTGGCGATTCCATCCCATTCCGTTCCAGCAGCTCGAGCGCCAAGTCCCGATAGCTCTCCGCACCCCGCGACTTCGGATCGTAAAGCATGACCGGCTTCCCAAAGCTGGGGGCCTCTGCGAGCCGCACGTTGCGGGGAATCGCCGTTTTCAGCAACTTGTCCTTGAAGAACTGCCGCAGGTTCTCCGTGACCTGCTGCGCCAGATTCGTGCGGTCGTCATACATCGTCAGGAGCACGCCCTCGATTTCGAGATCCTTGTTCATGTGCTCCCGCACCCGCTGCAGGGTTTGCACCAGTTCGCTGATCCCCTCGAGGGCGAAGTATTCAGCCTGCATCGGGACCAGCAGCCGATCGGCCGCTACCAGTGAGTTCAGCGTCAGTAAATCCAGCGCAGGCGGGCAGTCGAGGACCACGAAGTCATACATTCCCTTGACTTTATCGATGGCGTCGCGAAGACGCTGTTCCCGGCGCTCCATCTGGATCAGCTCGAGGTTGGCGCCAGTCAGGTTCTTATGCGAGGGGACAAGTCTCAGGGTCTTGATTTCGGTTGGCAGGGCCACTTCTTCAATCGTCGCCTCGCCCATCAAAACGTCATAGGAGGAGCGGCGGCTCTCTTCCCGCCCGATGCCATACCCACCCGAGGTGTTCGCCTGGGGGTCGCAATCCACGAGCAGGATGTGCAATCCCTCTAATGCGAGTGCCGCTGAGAGATTAATAGCAGTGGTGGTCTTTCCGACTCCGCCTTTCTGATTCACCACCGCCAGGACTTTCCCCATGACTGCCAAGGTTAATGTCTCCGGGGCCCTAACTGCAACGGAAACTCCCTGTGCAGAACCGGGACGCATCTGTGGAAGCTGCCCGACCGGAGAGTGAGTCCCACGGGGTAACCTACAGATCTTCAGGGAGATGAGCGTATCCGCCGATCGTTCAGAGCATGTTGCAGGAAATCGTGTCGAGGTGGAAAACTTGTCTCGAATAGGGGCACAAAGCAGGGATGCTCCGGGAGATCTCCGGCCCAAAGGCAATGTTCCACATGGAACGAGGAGCGAGACGAGAGAGGACTACTTCCAGACTGGAGAGAGAGGACCGAGCGCGTGCGGACGCAGTGCTCGCGCAGAATCCATCATCGTCTACGGGATCGATCGGACGTTCCCATGAGACAGGTGTTCCACGTGGAACATCGATCACCACGTCAGAGAATCTGGAGGAAGCCCACTAAACGCAAAAACCGGACTGGACAAAAGTTGACGGAAATCCTGCTTCGAGACTGTTCCGAAGGCGGGTTCGCGCATCGGGCTTTGTTCCACGTGGAACATCCGTGTTCGACCTCTTTTACGAAAGCTCTCGGCTTGATCCACCCACAAAGCGTTCTCTTTCGATGCCGTCACTCATGAATGGCCGACAGTCCTTGCTTCTCTTTCAGGAACTCCAGAAGCGCCCGCACCTTGGGTGACGCGCTCAGTCGCGAAGGATAGTAGGCATAAATCTCCACCGGTTCCAGCTCCCACTCCGGCAGCAGCCGCACCAGTCGGCCTGCTTCTACATCTGCGCGGACCAACCCGTGCGACAGCGCTGCAATCCCCACGCCCTGCAACGTCAACTGGTGATTGACCATCGGATCCGGCACTGCGATCCGCGCTTCTATCCTCACATCCGCAATCTCCTCGCCGCGATGGAGGTGCCATGTAACCGCACCGGCCGGTTCGCCGCCCACCAGATCGCAGCTCGTCGTAACACTGGGAAGGCCTCGCAGCTCCGGGGGCGCCTCCGGCTGGCCGTATTCTGCGATAAAATCGGGGCTCGCATACACCCCCTGCCGCACCCGCATTAGCCAGCGCACCAGCAAACCGGTGTCGCCTACCGATCCAGCCCGCACCAGGATGTCCAGGCTGCCATCCCGCGGAAACACATCCCCATTGAGGAACTGCACGTCCACACGCAGATCCGGATAGAGCGCGAGAAATTCGCCGATCACCGGCCCCAGCACCCATCGGCCGAATGGAACCGGCACTCCCACTCGCAACAGACCTCGCGGCTTCGCCTGAATGGAGCTGATCGATTGATCCGCCTCTTCAGCCTCATCGATCACGCGGCGGCAATGACTGAGGTAGATCTCGCCCACTTCGGTCAGCGAAACCCGGCGCGTCGTTCGCTCCACTAATCGCACGCCAAGCCGTTCTTCCAGCCGACGCACCCCGCGGCTCACCGTCGACTTCGGAACCTGGAGCCGACGCGCTGCCTCCGTGAAGCTGCGGTGTTCCGCCACACGCGCGAAATGCTGGATTTCGTTGAGATCAATCTTCATTGTGCAATCTTGGCAACAGTCTGTTCTATACAGAGCTATTGTTGCATGAATCGCAGCAATACGTTTCGAAATCCATTTCTGTAAATGGAGGTTTCACCATGATTCTCATAACTGGGGCCACCGGCAACGTCGGCAGTCAGATCGTCGACCAACTTCTCTCCCAGGGCCGTAAGGTCCGAATCTTCACCCGCGACGCGGCGAAGGTCGTCGCCCCGCTGAGGTATCGCGTTGAAGTCGCGCTCGGCGACTTCACCCAGCCAGATTCGTTCGCTTCTGCCGCCGCCGGCGCTGAGGCGATCTTTATGATGAACGGGGCCCTCGACGGCGGACTCTTTCGCAACCTGCTGGCGATCGCAAAAGACCGGGGCGTCCGTCGAATCGTCTTTTTGTCGTCGCTCTTCGCCGCCGATTCCGGGTCTTCAATCGGCCGGCTCCACAAAGACAAAGAGGATGCGCTCCTCGCTTCCGGTGTCGAAGCGGCCGTTGTCCGCGCCGGTGGATTTATGTCAAATACCTACCAGTGGGTACAATCAATAAAATCCGAGGGCGTCATCTATAACCCGATGGGCAGCGGTGCCATCGCCTCCATCCATCCAGCTGATATAGCAGCAGTTGCCGTCCATGCCCTCTCCGGAGCCTCGCTCTCGGAGACCATCTTCAACGTCACCGGAGACACTCTCCTGACGACCGCCGACAAAGCCGTCATCCTCTCGAAGGTCCTTGGGCGCACGGTGCGGGTCATCGATGTACCCGCCGAAGTTGCAGTCGAAGGCCTGAAGAAGAACGGCATTCCACCCCAGATCGCGAACGCCCTGGGTGAGTCCTACGATGCCATCCGCAACGGCCGTGCCGCGACCATCACCGATACCGTCGAACGGGTAACGGGTTCGAAGCCGCGGTCCTACGAGTCCTGGGTCCGCGAACATGCCGCGCGCTTTGCATGAGGCGAAATCCACCCGCCCATTAACAGAAAAGGCGGCCCGCAATGGAACAGACGCAAGGGAGTGCGCGTACTGGGGATCAAACGCGCCCGCGTCGTCCTTTTCCGGTGCGTCGGGTAAGGAGAAACTCCATGCGCAGAATCACGTGCTTCCTCCTAAGCGTGGCCGCTGTCCTGGTACTTGCCGTTCTTCCGGCGTTTGCTCAATCCGACTCCGACACTGTGGTGATCGTCTTCAAAGACGGCCATCGCCAAACCGTGAAACTTGCTGAAATCGAGCGGCTCGAGTTCTCCGGACCAGTCCCGTCGGGGATGCTCAGCTACCCCGGCCCGTCGCGAGCGCACTTCCTGGGCAAATGGGAGGTCGGCGAGGGTAATGGCGACAACTTCACCATCACCCTCCGCGACGATGGGACGGCCTTTCGCTCGCTCGGCGACGAGCACGGTAACTGGCAATACGTGAATGACGAAGCCCAGATCCGGTGGAACGACGGATCGAACGACTGCATTCGCAAGGTCGGCGCCTGGTACAAGAAGTACTGGTACGACACCGA
>DATJTG010000238.1:0-5830 GCA_035503555.1 Acidobacteriaceae bacterium
GCGATCACGGTGCATGTGGGCGGGACGCTCGAGGATATTGCCGCGTCGGAATCCTTAACGCGGCGCGGCGACGTCGCCGACAGGCCGTTCATGCTGGTGGCGCAGCCGACGCTGTTCGACACGACCCGCGCGCCGGCGGGCAAACATGTGGCGTGGGTGTACTGCCACGTTCCGAACGGATGCCCGGTGGATGTGACGAGCCGCATGGAAGCGCAACTGGAGCGGTTTGCGCCGGGGTTCAAAGACTGCGTGCTGGCGCGGCATGTGGCGGGTCCGGCGGCGATGGAGCAGATGGACGCTAACCTGGTCGGCGGCGACATCAACGGCGGCGAATTGTCGCGGAGGCAATTCGTGTTTCGCCCCGCGCTGGGGAACTACTACACAGGGACGAAGAATCTGTACCTGTGCTCGTCTTCGACGCCGCCCGGCGGCGGGGTGCACGGGATGTGCGGATACCACGCGGCGAAGATGGCGATGCGGAGGACGGGGTAGAGCCAGGCCCAGGTCCTCCTGCAATTGGAGCAGTAGTCTTCGCCGCAAATTCCGCCCTTCCTGACCCCTATGCGCCTGGGCTAAGCTTCCCGACACGGTAGCGCGCCCCGCGGCCTCCCCCTTCTCCGGCGCCTGGCCACACGGCCACTCATTCGGAGCTCGCAGCTCCGGGTCTACAGGAGTTTGTCATGCACCTCCGTCACTCTGCGCTCGCCGCGAGCGCTCTGTTCCGCACGCTCGCCACGGCGGTACCGGCAGGCAGGTACTATCTGATGATTTCCGCGATCATGAACAATCAGGCGCTGGTGTGGATTCAGGCGATCGCTCTGGACGCGGGCGAGAACACGATTACGCTGAGCGCGGCGAATGCGCAGGCGATGCGGTAAAGGCGGGCAAGAGGCAGGAGTCCACCGGCTATGGGGGACAACGGCGAAGATGGCAATGCGACGGATGGCGTGAAGCGCGAATTGGGGACTTGATGCTACAATGTAGGTGATCGTCGAATCCTACCTGGTGTTCTTGCCTGTTCCGCGTCATCGCTAACTCGCAAACAATTCCACTTGAGTTCAGCGATACACACAAAATCGAAAAGGAAACACAGATATGGAACAGGGAACCGTGAAATGGTTTAACGACGCCAAGGGCTTCGGATTTTTGAGCAGACCGAACGGCGAGGACGTATTCGTCCACTACTCCGCGATTCAGAGCAATGGAGGCTTCCGGTCGCTGCAGGAAGGTCAGGCCGTTCAGTTCAACGTGACCAAAGGCCCGAAGGGCTGGCAGGCTGAGAACGTCCAGGCTCTCTAAGAGATCTGAACAGAGAAGGAACGGGAAGAATGAAAATTCTTCCCGTTTTTCTTTTTGGGGCGTCGTGAGGTTCCGGTGGAACCTGAAGAGCACGGGCACTGGTGGCGGCAGCGGCAGCACACGGGAAGACGGCGGGCGAGTGAACGGCATGAGCGGCTGACGGGCGTCGGAGGAAGCAGCGCGGATGAAGACACGAAGCGGGGTAAAGGAGCGCACGGCCCCACAAACGGGTCATCTTCCGCGTTAAACTTCATGATCGCTTTGCCGATGGAAAGAGCGGGAAAATAGAGAACAAAGCATTTGGTTCGTGACGGTGAAAGCGCTCTGGGTCTCAGGGAGGCGGCGGGACAGGGACTGATGAGATGAGTGATGGCGGGAGGAATCTACAGGTTCGGAGAGCGGTTGACGCAGCTGCGCAGCGGGAGTTGATTTGCCTGGTCTACGGCACACCTTCGGTGCCGTTGATCAATGGTGTCGTCGCGATCGTGACGGCCAGCGTGCTGTGGCGGATTTTTCCCTTTCGGCTATCGCTGGTGTGGCTGATCGTCTCGCTCGGCGTCGTGCTCGTGCGCCTGTCTCTGTGGGTGCAATTCAGGAGGCACGGAGCGGGCTCGGAAGACATCCGCGGGTGGGGTCGCCACTTTACGTTCGCGACGGCGGTTACGGGCTGTCTCTGGGGCTTGGTAGCGTCAACCACAGTTGTGGCGACTGAACCCATCTACTATCTGTTCGCGGCTTTTGTCGTTGGAGGACTGTGCGCGGGGGCGGCCATTCGGCTGTCGCCGCATCCGCCGGCGCTTTACGCCTACATCGGCACCTCCGCGCCCCCGATGGTTGTCACCCTGATGGTGCACGGCCGAGTGATTTCCATTGCCATGGGCGGTTTGCTGCTCATCTTCATCGTGGTGATGATTCTGGTGGGGCGCGAGAACTATCAGCGGCTGGCTGACTACATCCGGCTGAAGATCGAACAGGAGGTTCTGAATGCCGACCTGCGAAGGCGAGAATCCGACCTGACGACGATCGCGAAACTGAGCGACATGCTGCAGTCCTGCCGGACGATCAACGAGGCTTATCCGATCGTGGCCGAGAAAGCGGCCGCTCTGTTCCCCATGGCGAATGGCGCATTTTTTCTCGCAAGTGCAGAGAGTCGGAATTTCGAGCGGGTGTCGGTGTGGGGCGTTGTCCCATCGTGCTCGCTGCACCGATTTCAGGAAGAAGACTGCCCGGCGGCGCGGGAGGATCGCGAACTCGAGAGCAGGGGTTCAGGACCTGGGGTTGCCTGTCCGCATCTGGCCGGGGCTGAGGGGAGATCGAGTTTGTGCGTGCCCGTCAAAGTGCAGGAGAGAGTGCGCGGCGTAGTTAGCGTGACCGCAGCGGAAGGCCGGAGGCTGGAAGATGCGACTCGGCAGGTGCTGCATTCCTTCACGGATGTTGCAAAGCTTTCCTTCGCCAATCTACAACTCCGCGAATCGCTTGCAGAGCAGGCATTTCGCGATCCGCTGACCGGCCTCTTCAACCGCCGCTATCTGATGGAAACCCTGCCGCGGGAGATCCGCCGGGCGCAAAGGCGCGGGGCTCCCCTGACGATCGCCATGCTGGACATTGATCATTTCAAGAGATTCAACGATACCTACGGGCATGACGCGGGCGATCTGGTCCTGAAAGGACTGGCGGAGCAGTTTGGGGAAGCTTTGAGGGCGGAGGACGTGGCCTGCCGCTACGGCGGGGAGGAATTTCTTCTTCTTTTGCCGGATTGCGATCTCGATCCGGCGTACCAGCGGATCAGCGACATCTCCGCCAAGGCAAGAAGGAGAGCCTACGTTCTGCGCGGCAGGTCGCTGCCCGGCACAACCGTCTCGGCGGGCCTGGCGGTGCTGAGCGACACGCTCTCGACCAGCGAGAGTTTGATTACAGCGGCCGATAAGGCGATGTACGCGGCGAAGCGGATGGGGCGCGACCGGGCTGAGTGTTTTCAGGTATCGCCGCCAGAGTGAAGCTGGATCAAGCTAAGTGGTCTCGAGGGCGCCGGTCATGCGGAGGTCGTCTTCGAGGATGACGGAGACTTCGGGCTTGTCTTCCTGGTAACGGACCTGGATGTGGCGGCCGTGGAGGGCGTCGGCGAACGTCTCGGCGTCCTTCTTGCCGCGGAAGCGGCGGGTGTATTTGCCGTAGTGGTATTGGGAGCGAGCGAAGTAGCGGTATTCGAGCGTCACCAGGTAACCGTTCTTGTGCTCCACGTTGGTGTGCTGGACCTCTCCGTCGGCGCTGGGCCAGGCGGCGGCGCGGCGCTGGCGCAGTTTCTGCCAGATCTGCTGGCCTCCCGCGGCACCGAGCAGGTACGGCCAGAAATTGTGGAAAAGGTTGAAGCTCGTCAGCAGGTGCCGCCACCAGTGTGCGGGGAACGCAGTCATATCCTGAGCGCCATGGTACGACGAACTGTGGAAATTTTTGGGCAAGCCGGCCACAAAAAATGGCCCGAAAGCGTCATTTCTAATGTGAGTCTCGCGGGTGGACCATTCTGGCCGCGGGGGTTTATTGTAATCAGTCGCTGTGTGTTCGAATCGCGTCGCGGGAGGGCAGAGAAAGATGGACGCGGAGGCTCAACAGCGTCAAGGAGCAGTTCCCCAATGTCGACTTTGGTGCAAGCGGAAGTAGCTGTACAGAAAGATTTTCTTCCTCTGAATGGGACCGACCACGTGGAGTTTTACGTGGGTAATGCGCGGCAGGCGTCGTTCTATTACCGGCTGGCGTTTGGCATGAAGTTGGTGGCCTACGCGGGGCCGGAAACGGGCGTGCGCGATCGCGCGTCGTACGTGCTGCAACAGGGCAAAGTGCGGTTTGTGCTGACTACGCCGCTGCGGTGCGACGGCGAGATTGCCGAACACGTGAGAGTGCACGGCGATGGTGTGCGCGACGTGGCGCTGTGGGTGGACGATGCGCGCCAGGCGTGGAAAGAAACGACGAAGCGCGGAGCGCGCAGCGTGCGCGAGCCGTTTGAGATGAAGGATGAGAACGGTGCGGTGCGAGTGGCGTCGATTGCGGCGTACGGCGACACGATTCACTCGTTTGTGGAGCGCAGCGGGTACTCGGGACCGTTCCTGCCGGGCTATCGCGCGGAGCCTGAGGACACGCTGGCGCGCCCGACGGGGCTGCTGCACGTCGATCACATGGTGGGCAACGTGGGCTGGCACGAGATGAACCGCTGGGTAGATTTCTACGCGACGGTGATGGGCTTCTCGCTCTACCAGCACTTCGACGACAAGGACATTTCAACGGAGTACTCAGCGCTGATGTCGAAGGTGATGGCCAACGGCAACGGGCGGGTGAAGTTCCCGATCAACGAGCCGGCCGAGGGGCGGAGGAAATCGCAGATCGAGGAGTATCTGGAGTTCTATCACGGGCCGGGCGTGCAGCACATCGCGCTGGCGACGGGCGACATTCTGGATACGGTGGCGAAACTGCAGGCGCAGGGGGTGAAGTTCCTGACCGTGCCGCACACGTACTACACCGAACTGGAAGGGCGCGTGGGCAAGATCGACGAGCCGATCGACGAACTGGAGAAGCTTGGCGTCCTGGTAGATCGAGACGACGAGGGTTACATGCTGCAGATCTTCACCAAGCCGGTGGAAGATCGGCCGACGCTGTTCTACGAGATCATCCAGCGCAAGGGAAGCCGGAGCTTCGGGAAGGGCAACTTCAAGGCGCTGTTTGAGGCGATCGAGCGGGAACAGGCGGCAAGAGGAAACCTGTAGGGAACTGCAAGTCAGCAAGTCAGCGGGGCCACCTTCGGGTGGCCCTTCTTGTTGGCGCAATGTTCAGAACGAAATGCGGCCGGTGATTTCGAGCGCGCGGGGACCAGCGCCTTCAGCGGTCTGCAGGCCGGTGATGGTGCCGAAGCCGTCGGCGTCGACTTCCGTGTTGGGCGGCTCGTAGTTGCGATGGTTGAAGAGGTTCGACGCCTCGGCGCCGAACTGGAACTTCGCCTCGTCGCCGATGGCAAACGAGCGAATGAGCGACATGGAGACATTCTGGGTGCCGGGTCCGACAACGTTGCCGACTCCGGCATTGCCGAAGCGGCCGATGTTGTTGCCGGGAATGGCGAAGGCGTTGGGGTTGAGATAGAGCGGCACGCCCTCGTACGTTGAGCCGCGCGGCACGTATTTGCTGACGCCGGGGACGATGTCGGCTCGGGTAAAGCCGACAGTGCTGAGCACGTTAGTGCCGCCGGGGTCGGTGGATTCTTCATAGGGCGTGAGAAAAGGACCGCTCTGGAAGACGAGCACGCCGCCCCATTGCCATCCGCCGGCGACGGCTCGCGCGATGGAGTTGGTGTTGAGGAATGCCTTCCCGCGGCCGAAGGGCAGCTCGTAAAGATAAGTCGCGAGGAAGCGGTTGCGGCGATCGTAGATGACGTTGCCGTAGTCGAGGCTGGGGTGGAAGTGGTCGGTGACCATGTTGCCGCCGGCGGCGACGAAGGCGGTGGGATTGTCTCCGGCCTCGTTGGAGAGGTCGCGCGTCCACATGTAAC
>DATJTG010000239.1:0-3477 GCA_035503555.1 Acidobacteriaceae bacterium
GCAGTTCGCGCCGCAGCGCCCGCATGGTGTGAAAGTCGCCGCCCGGGGCGCGCCCCAGGCCGAGGTCGATGCGGTCGGGATAGATGGCCGCCAGGGTGCCGAACTGTTCGGCGACCACCAGCGGCGCGTGGTTGGGCAGCATCACGCCTCCGCTGCCCACACGGATGGTCTTTGTCGCTGACGCGACGTGCCCGATGAGGACAGCGGTTGCTGAACAGGCCAAGCCGGCAATCGAGTGGTGTTCCGCGAGCCAGAAGCGACGGAATCCCCATTGCTCTGCGTGCTGCGCCAGTTCAACCGACCGCGCGATGGCGGAGCCCGGCGCTTCGCCGGGCCGCATGCTGACAAGATCGAGGATCGAAACCGGAAGAGCCACTGGAATTGGATGTGGCAGGAGTCCCACAAGGTGCAGGCGCGGCTAGAGCCTGTTATTAACTTTGTTCCTGTGTTTTGAAACAGATGAGGCATTTGGCTGGCTGTCGTGCATCCTGGGGGTGTGGCGAAGGGTGAGCGGCGGGGCTATCCGAGCGATGTGACGGACGAGGAATGGGCGCTGGTGGCGCCGTATCTGGCCCTCTGCCGGGAGGACGCGGAGCAGCGCGATTATCCGCTGCGCGAGGTCTTCAACGCGATGCGCTACGTGGTGCGGACCGGCTGCCAGTGGCGCTACATGCCTAACGATCTGCCGCCGTGGAATGTGGTGTATCAGCAGGCGCAGCGCTGGATCCGCGCACGCTGCTTCGAGACCATGGTGGAGGATCTGCGCATGCTGCTGCGCGAGTTCGCCGGGCGCAAGGCGCAACCCACGGCCATGATTCTCGACAGCCGCACCCTGCAGTCGACGCCGGAGTCGGGTGCGCGGGCCGGATACGACGGAGCCAAACGGAGGAAAGGCTCGAAGGTGCACGCCGCCGTCGATACGCTGGGGCACCTGCTGGCCCTGCATGTAACTGCGGCCGGCGAACAGGATCGCGCCCAGGTCGGCGAGCTGGCCCGGCAGGTGCAGCAGCTCACCGGCGACCACGTCGAGATCGCATACGTCGACCAGGGCTATACGGGCGAAGCTGCAGCCGAGGCCGCAGAACAGCATGGCATCGAGCTGGAAGTGGTTAAACATACCGAAGCGAAACGAGGCTTCGTACTCCTGCCGCGGCGCTGGGTCGTCGAGAGAAGCTTTGCCTGGGCAGCCCGATTCCGCCGCCTGGCTCGCGATTACGAGCGCCTCGCCGGGACGCTCGGCGCGTTCCACTTCCTCGCCTGCGCCTGCCTCATGCTTGCCACTCTGTTCAGAATGCTCACTCAAACTTAATAACAGCCTCTAGTCGGCGTACAGCGTTGGACGCTACTCGTCGCGGATGGCTTCCATGGGGTCGACGGAGGCGGCGCGTCCGGCTCGAAAGACGAAGGCCAGCGCGAGCACGATCAGCAGCAGGAGCAGCGTAAGGATGCCGACGAGCGGGCTGGCGGCGCTGACTCCGAAGAGCAGCGACTGGAGCAGGTGGCCGGCGAGGGCGGCAAGCGCGGCTCCGGCGACAACGCCGAGGGCGATGCGCAGGGCGGCGGTGCGGGCGAGCGTGGAGACGATCTGCTGACGCTGCCCGCCGAGGGCCATACGGATGCCGATTTCGCGGCGGCGCTCGACGACGGTCCGCGCCAGGATGCCATAGAGACCGGTGGCCACGAGGGCCAATGCGAGGAGCGCGAATCCGCCGGAAACCGAAGAGAGCAGGCGCTGGCGGGAGAGGTCGGCGTTGACGACATCGTCAAACGTGTATATCTCCGGAGGCTCGGCGCCGGGCAGAATCCGGGCGACTTCACGGCGAATCGCGTCAGCTGCGATCTGTGGGCTTGCAGATCGCACAGCCAGAAACGAACGGACAGACGGATGCTTTTCCTGCTGAACCAGGGAATAGAGCACGATCGGCGCCGGGGTGAGCAGGCTCTGCATCCGTGCGTTCTCGGCGATTCCGATGATGCGGCAGCTCGACGGTTTGGCCGTGTCCCCGCTTTCCGGCTGCTTCGGAAGCTGGCCGTCGCCGTCGCCGATGGACGCTCCGATCGGATCTGAATCCGGGAAGAAGAAGTCGGCCGCGGCGCGGCTAATCACACACACGCGGTCGCTGGCAATATCCGACTGGCTGAAAGCGCGGCCGCGAAGGATCGCCGTTCCCAAAGCGGCAAAATAATGCGGGGAAACGCCCTCCAGCCAGACATCAGCGCTGTGATGCAGATTGCCATGACTATCGCGCGTGAACTGGTCACTGGAGGCATTCCAGCCCTGCAGAGGCGGCATGGAAACCAGTGAAGCCGCCTGCACACCCGGCGCAGTATCCACGGCATCGGCGAGCTGGAAGCCTTTGCGGGCCTGGTCCGAATCGGAAAAGTCATTATTCTGGTAGTTGAGGTCGGCAAACGTCACATTCCTGGTTACAAATCCTGAATGCTCTTTTAAATAAGAGCGGAGCGTCCCTGTGAGCTGGAGCGCGGCATAAATGAGAACAATGCCGAGGGCGACCTGGGTGGGAATGATCCAGCGCCCGAGGGTGGACGATCCACGCTGCGTGTACGGCGGCCGGAGGTCGAGAGCCGGAGCCGACCGCGATGCGCGCCAGGCCGGCCACAGCCCGGCGAGGAGCGCCGCCGCCAGCGAGAGCGTCACGGCAAAGGGCGCGATGGCCAGACCGGCTTGGAGCCGCAAAAACGTGGGGTCGCCGGGCGCCGCGATCATCGCAATCAAGGCGTGCGCCAGTTCCCAGCCCAGCAATCCGCCCAGCAGCAGACCGCCTGCGGCCAACAAGGCCGTCTCGACTATCACCTGGGCAATCAACCGCGCCCGGGACGCTCCCAGCGCGCTGCGCACCACAAACTCATGCAATCGGCCGGAGATGCGCGACAGGACGAGCAGCGCGGTATTCACCGCACACAACAACATCATCATCCCGCACAGCGCTTCCAGGGCGAACAGCGGTTCCTGAAACTGCGTCCGCAGAAACGACGATCCGTTCCGTCCAGGAACCGCAACGATGTGGAGGCCGCCGCCGAACACGCGGGCATAGAGCTGGTGTCTCGGGTCCGCCTCTGCGAGGATAGATTGCTGCATGGCATCCAGGGCCGCGCGTGTAGAGGTGAGCGTCTGTCCTGGCCGCATGCGCCCCATCACTGTCAACCAGAAGGCGCCGGTTTGCTTCATCAAGGGGAATTTCGGCCGCAGGACGTTCTCAAGGGAAAGCGGCAGCAGCACGTCAATCGAGCGCTCCGGGCGGATGCCCTCGAATCCCGCCGGGAGCACGCCAACCACGGTCATGCTGATTTTATCGATCGTGACGTTGCGGCCGAGAACGGCGGGATCGGCGCCGTAATGCGTGCGCCAGAAGTCATAACTCAGCATTACTTCAGGCTTGAATGCTGCGCCCGGCTCGCCGGCGTTTGGATCCAACGCGCGACCGCGCCAGGGATGCAAATCGAGGACGGGAAAAA
>DATJTG010000240.1:0-16978 GCA_035503555.1 Acidobacteriaceae bacterium
ATCGTCGAGATAGACGCGATAGTACCCTGGCGATGCCTTCTCACGAGCTTTGTCGTAAACCGAAGCTTTGCGCTCAGGGGGAACGGTCCAGTCGCCGACGATGGGCATCACGACGAGGCCGGGTGCGCCGCCGGTGAATCCGAGAATCGTGCGATTGGGATAGAAGTATGTCGTACGCACGCCGGCGGGATTGGTCAGGTCGGCGTTCTCGTTCATGGGCGCCAGCAGCGTTGATCCATGCGGCAGAACTGCGCCGGGCGAGGTGAATCCTGAGTAAAGCTGTTCGCCGGGTGGCGGCGCATTGCCGATGAGCTTCTGATCGTCGAGCGGAGCTGTGCCCACGAGCGGGTTGGCATAGTCCACAGGAGCTTTCTCGACCGAGCTCTGTTGCGCAAGGAGCGGGGCAGTGAGGGAAAACAGGCAGAGCCCCGCAACGAGACGAAGAGAGCTACGGAAAGACCGAATCGGAGGGGTGAGCATTCGAAAATTCCTCTCGGACCTCCATGTTGCCTGAAGAGTTAACTCGAAAGCAAAGCGGACGGGGATCGCGAAGCTGCGAGGACGACCCTACGGCATCTGGGATCGACAGTGACGCGGGAGTTCGGAGAGATAGCACTGAGGTGGAATAGGCTGTGCGGAGAACCGGTTTTAAGGTGGATTCAACACACCAAGACACATCGCGCGGAGAGCAAGCCAATGCGCATGGTACAGATCTCGCTCGAAGTCGGTTACGCCTGGATGCTGCTGAACCTGGCAGTCGTTATCTACATGGCAACCCACTTCGTAACCCAGCGAGCCTGGCGCGCCTGGCTGCGGCGGCGAACGATTCGTTCGGCGCAAACTCCGGTGGTTGTCATCTGGCCCCGCTAGACAAGAGTCCCTGGTGGGCCTGGGGCCGGATGAACGCTGCGTGGCCGTTCTGGGGGAGGGCGGCCACACAGTTGTTCCTCCCTGCCGCGGATTACCGCAAGCACACTGCTAAAATTGAAGAAGCGCGGCGGCACAGGCGTTTTCTGCTGCGCGCCCCGGTGCGGGCGGTTAGCTCAGCTGGTTAGAGCGCCTGCCTTACAAGCAGGAGGTCGCAGGTTCGAGCCCTGCACTGCCCACCAATCGATCGTCGCCGGTCGGCGACGGACCCCACTAGCATAAGCCCGTTCATCGGCGTCGCGGATCGTTGCGCCGTGAGTCCCGTCTTTTCCTCCAACGCGCCCTTCCGGTTTTCGGGAATGCCCCCGGAGCCGCTACTCGGCTCCGGTGAGGCACTTCAGTCCGGTTGTCACGCAGAGATCTGGTTCGATCCCGGCGAGACCCGAACCCTGCGCAGCGGATCAGAATTCGCGAAAGGCCGCATCGGCTTCGTCCGCGAGACGCTGAACCGTGTCGAAGAATCTCGATGACTGCCCGATGAAGAGCCCGTCCTCTGTGAAGGCCTGAATCGCCGCGCGTGCCCCGGCAAATCGGTCGTCGCTGGGACGAATCACTGCTACGTGCGGAAGACTTGCATCGATGAACTCGCAGGGGACGGGGAAGATCAGGCTGGGTTGCACCAGTTCGGCCGGAGTCATCGGGGGGGTCGCGAAGAAATCGGGGAAGGTCAGGCCGGATATGTCGTCCGTAAAGGGAGCCACCGGCGCCTGCACCCCGTTGCCGGCGAAGTCCACCCACTCCAGGAAGTGGGCGACTTCGTCTCCGCCAATGCCGAGAGTAATTTTCAGTGCTTCACGGCTCGTGACTTTCTGGCTCAGCGCGGCATAGAGACTCGAGCCGCCCTGTTCGATGAAGCCGAAGTGAAAGGCTGCCACATTCGCGATGGCCTGGATATGGTCATTGCCCAGGAAGTTGGAGTTGGGAGTGCCGTTGAAATCGCTGTTGTTGCGCGGGATTGCCGTCACATCTTCGAGCGTGAGCGCCTGCGGAAAGCTCGCGCCGAGGTCGGGGTTCTTCGCGCTCCGGTAGCGCACGTACCAGCTGGTGTCCACGTTGAGATGCATGAGGTTTGTGAGCCGCCGCATCCCTGATGATCCGGTCGCCGCGCTTCCCGGCAGCGTGCGAAATTCGTCCAGGTTGACGGGCTCGGCTCCCTTTGACGTGAGATACGCGTTGAGGAAGGCCGCGTGGCTCACCTCGTCGAGAGTGTTGCTCGTGATGTATTGCGGAGCGTCTCCGTCGAGGTTCGACAGAGCGATCTGGTAGTTGTTCATCGCCTGGTTAGGATCGACCTCGACCGGAGGATTGTTCCCAATTCCGCCCAGTTCGGCGTACTGAATCCAAAGATCCGATTCGAGGATTTCTGCTGCGGCCAGAAACCGGAGAATGGCCGCATCTCCCTGAGTTAACTGCTCTCTGCTCATTCCGAGTGCGGATCTTTCGCCGGCACCCAGCATCGAGCCGACCGCCGTCGCTCCCGCCGCGAGGCTGCCCTTTTGCAAGAACGACCTGCGGTTGAAGCTGCGATTGATGAGATTGTCCGTTGCCTTCATCGCGTTCCTCTCTTTGTCGCCTGATTTCGTGGGCCCGCCATGAAGGTAGCGGTGCGAGAACGCAACCGTTGTCACATCGGAGTCGTTTGAATGTCTCCGTTTGTCGAAAGGATGATGAAGCCGTGGTCAGCCTGAGTTCCGCGCGTGCCCGCGAAGGGCGCAGGCAACGGCGTTCCAGGCCTCAGATAATTTCGGTGGTTGCGTTTCTGCGGTCACGCTGCATCGAGGTCGCGGATCATCATGATGCCGCCAATCAACTGACCGGCGTCGGAATGGATCGGGTGGCTCGAGATCGAAAGCCGGTGAGGCGCGAGGCCGTCGCGCTGCAGCCGGAAGTGCCGCGACTCGATTGTTTCTCCGTGGAGAATCGCCCGCGCGAGGGGGTGCTCTTCCGGTGGAATCACGTGCCCATCGAGGTCGTGAATACCCATGAGCCCGTATTCGGTCAGGCGCTGGCCGGGGAAGGCACCCTCTTTCAGCGTTTCCCGTGCCGACGGATTGACGAGACAGATGGTTCCGTCATTGCCGTCGGCGAGAACCAGGCCGATCGGCACGGTTTCCATCGCCGTGCGCAATTCGAACTCGCAAACGTCCAGCTCGCGCGGGTGCGGCCTGGGCGCATCCACTTCTTCGACCACACCATAAACGCCGACGATCTGGCCGGCCGGTGAGAAACGCGGAGCGCCTCGGGAGCGCATCCACTTCCATTCCCCGGACGCCTGGCGTATCCGATAGTCGATGTCGATGGGCAGGCCTTTCCGCAGGGTCTGGCGAATCGCCTCATTGGTGCGCGGTACATCGTCGGGGTGAACGACCATGAGCCATCCATGGCCCATCGCTTCCGACATCGGCTGTCCGGTGATTTCCTCCCATCGCGGGCTGGCGTCGGTGACGGCGCCGGTGGCGTCGAGCACCCACGGGACATGCGGGCTAAGCCGGATCATGTGCCGGAAGTGATCCTCGCTTTCACGGAGAGCCTCCTCCGTTTGTTTGTACTGGCTGATATCCATCACAGCTACGGAAACGCCGACGATGTCGCCCGCTGTTCCATACACAGCGCGATAGAAGGGCAGCAGGGTTTGATCTTCGCCATCAGGACCCGCACCGGGCTTCTTGATTTCCACGCCATCGACGGGCTCCCCGGCCAGGGCACGACGGATCAGCGGCTCGATTTTCGGAAACACCGCCGGCAGCACGTCGGCTACCGTGCGGCCCAGATGCTGGGCCGCCGGGATTCCGTTCAGCTCGGCGAGGCGCTGATTCAGACTCACGTATCGCAGGTTGCGATCGAGAAAGCATAGGCCAACAGGTGCGCCGTCGTAAATCGCCTGGAGTTGGGCGAGTCGGTAGGCCGGCAACGCCTGCAGGCTCTCCACGATCGTGCGATCTCCGGGAGCCGTGAGAGCGACTGGGCGCTCAAGGGGCGACGAAGCGATCACCGCGGGAAGCTGGCTCGCCGGGACGGGTCTGCCGTAGTGCCACCCCTGGGCGAGATTGCAGCCGATCCAGAAGAGGATCTCGGCGTGCTCTGGAGTCTCTACGCCTTCGGCTACGGTCGTCAATCCGAGACTCTGCCCGAGGCCGATCACGGATGCGACGATTTCGCGGCTTTCGCGCTGGTCGGCCATGGAACTTACAAAGCTGCGGTCGACCTTCAGCTCGTCGAAGGGAAGCGCATGCAGATGCGTGAGGCTGGAGTAGCCGGTGCCAAAGTCGTCGAGCGCGAGGCGGCAATGCATCGCTTTGAGCGCCTGTGCGGCTTCACGGGCTTTCTTCAGGTCGTCGACCAGAGCGCTCTCCGTAATCTCGAGCGTGAGCCGCTCGAGAGGGAACCCGCCGGCTCGCGCCGTGGCCTCCAGCCGCTCCGGGAGCCGCGGATTGAGGAGCTGCGTGGCTGAGAGGTTCACTGAAAGTCTCAGCGGTTCCTGCCAGATTGGGCCAAGCGCGAAAGCCTGGTTGAGGATCGAAGCGGTGAGGTCGTTGATCATGCCCGCGCTTTCGACCTCGCCGATAAAGGCGTCGGGAGCGACGATCTCGCCGCTCGGCTGCTGCCAGCGAGCGAGAACCTCAAATCCGGCGATTCGGCCGGTGCGCAGCTCGACGATGGGCTGAAAGACCGGGAAAAACTCGCCCGCGTCGAGGCCGCGGCGTATTGCTGCCATTGGGAATGGCATCGCGCCTCTCAGCTTTGGTGCGATCCGGAACGACCGCGGGCCCGCCGAATCGCTGTCGCTGGCCCTTTATACTCGTGCTGCCGCCGTTGCGCAATGCAACCATGGATTTACCGAATCCGGCGAGGTACATCGCACTGCACGGAATGCAACACCGCCGCGTGAGAGAATCGACGTAGAATTCTCACAAGAGTGAGTCTGCGGCGGCCCATCCCGAGCCGCCTGCCGCTGGTATGCGCCGTTTCCTTTCCCTTCGCGATTTCGACTGGACGCTGCTGGGGTTCGTGATGATCCTCTCGGTCATCAGCGTGCTTGAGATTTACTCGGCCACTTTGCACACCAAGTTTCACGGCTTCCAGCGCATGCAGATTTTGTGGATCGTCGGCGGCCTGACGGCGATGTTCGTCATGTCCGTGGTCGACTATCACAAGCTGCTCAGCGCGATTTACTGGATCTATGCCTTCTGCCTGGTCTCGCTGGTAGCGGTGCTGGCCGTGGGCACGCGCGTGAACGGCGGCCGGCGCTGGATCAAGCTGCCGGGAGGCGTGCATTTTCAGCCCTCGGAATGGGTGAAGCTCGTGCTGATTGTGCTCGTCGCGCGCTATTTTGCGAATCTGGCCGGCCGCGAACTCTCCTGGAGCGACATCCTCAAGTCGATCGCGATGGTTGCGGTGCCCATGCTGCTGGTGCTGAAACAGCCCGACCTGGGCACGGCGCTCACCTACAGCCCCGTGCTCCTGCTGGGCCTGTTTCTGGGCGGCATCGACCTGAAAAAGGGCGGCATTCTGCTGCTGATCCTGCTCCTCGGCGCCGGTGTGGTCTGGAAGAGCGGCAAGATCCTCAAGCCCTACCAGAAGGCGCGGCTGACGAGCTTTACCAACCCCGACGCGGACCCGAGGGGGAGCGGCTACCAAATCCTTCAGTCGAAGATTGCCGTCGGCGACGGCGGCGTTTTCGGGCGCGGCGCCAACCGCGGAACCCAGACGCAGGGGGACTTCCTGCCCATTCCCTATACGGACTTCATCTTTGCAGCTTTCAGCGAGGAACACGGCTTCGTGGGCGCGATCCTGGTCCTCCTGCTATACTTTTTGATACTGATGCGTTTGATTCAAAACGCTCAGACAGCCGCGGACCTTCCGGGAGCGTTCCTGGTGATGGGCGTGGCGGCGGTGTTGTTGTTTCAAATCGCCGTCAATGTCGGGATGGTTTTGGGGCTGATGCCGGTGACTGGAATCCCCCTGCCTCTGATGAGTTATGGAGGATCTTCGGTACTGTTCACGTTTCTGGCTCTGGGCATGGTGATGAATGTGCGGATGAGCCGCTTTGTGAACTGAGGCACAAAGGATTTGTTGTTTGAACCGTCAGGGCCCGCCGGGCGGGCGCAGGTTTTTAGATTAACGAAGGCACTAACCGGCCAGGTGGATCGAACGGGCCGGGCAGGATCAGGAATGGGCGAGCAGAGACGGGTAACGACCCCGCCACGAGAGATGGCTGAAGCGGTCACAAACTCTTTGCGCGCGAACGACTCCCCAAATTCAAGGCATTCACAAGGCGAACCCGTGCCGCTTGTTTCTCCGCCGCACCCCAGTGCTGCGGAATCGACAACCGGCGCCGGCGCGCGCGCGAACCCTTATAGTCGTTCCTCAGCCACCCCGGGTCTTTGCCGGTAAACCGGTTCGATCTGTCTCGGCCACACACTGAGGCAGAATGGCAAAAGAGATTTGCATTTCCAGCACGCCGCACGAAACGCGGCTTGCGATTCTTGAAGACGATCAGCTCTCGGAGATCTATTACGAGCGCGAGAACGAATACACACTAGCCGGCTCGATCTACAAGGGCCGAGTCACACGAGTCCTTCCCGGCATGCAGTCCGCATTTGTGGACGTGGGCCTGGAGCGGGACGCCTTCCTCTACGTCAGCGATTTCCTCGAAGAACAGGAAGAAGACTCTGCGGAATTCGATCGCGGAGACAGTGCCGGCAGCGGCAATGGCCGTCGCGGCCGCGAAGGACGCGAACCCCGGGAAGGCCGCGAGCCCAGAGAGCCCCGTGAAGCGCGGGAGCCGAGGCCGCGCGAATCCGAGGCCGGAGGAGAGATGCAGGCCGCGGAGAACACGCCGCGACGTTCCGAAGGCCATGAGGGCGAGGGCGAAGGCGGCACCCGCCGCTGGCATGGCCGGCGCGGACGGCGCTTCCGCGGACGCGGGCGTGATCGCGACCAGGATCGCGGTGACCGCGGCGAGCGTCCCCAGGGCGATTCGGTGCTCGAGTCTCCGGACATGGTCGCGGAGGCCATTGCCGCCGAGCCGGTAGCGCTGCCCGAACGTGGTGCTCCGGGCGGAGTTCCCGCGCAGAACTTGCCCATCCTGCTGCCGGGCGAATCGCTGTCAAAATACGGAGGCGGCGGACGCTCAGAGTCCCGCACAGAACCAAAAACGACGTTGTCGCGTCCGGCGCCTGCTGCCGGCACTTCCAAGCCTTCAACCTTAGTCGAAGTATCGGGGGACTGGGACGGCGGTTCCGTTCTGCCAGGCGAATCGTTGTCGCGCCATCGGCGCAATCAGGCCCCACGCGCGGCCGAGACCGCGGTCGTCGAATCGCCCGTTTCCGAGTCGCTGGTCGAAGCGCCCCCGGAAGTACCGCACGAAATTGTGTCCGCGGAGAGGCCCGAACCTCCGGTGCAGCCCGAAACCGCCTGGACGGCGGAACCGCTCGAATCGAGTGAACCGGTCACGGTAAAGCAGGCTGGAGCGGGCTCCGAACAGCACGATACCGCGGCTGCCACCTCGGTCACAGGACACGAGCCAGTCGCCGTCGAGCACGAGACCGTCGAGGAAGTTCACGAGTACGAGCCGGAAGACGCTTCAGCTTCGCACCGCGTGGAAACGCCCCGCAGCGAATTCCGCGTCAGCCCGGCCGAGGAAGTGAAAGTCGAGGAGATCGTCGAGGAAGACGAGCCGATTGCAGAGATCGATCCGGGCGCCACGTTCGAGTCCCGGGAAGCACACGAGCATCAACAGACGGCTCCGGCAGGCGAAGCTGTTTCGCCGGAAGCCGAGGTCGTTCGTCAGCTCTTTGGCTACGCGCCGGGCATGGGCGTGCTGGAAGAAGAGACCATTGACGAAGAGGAGTACGACTTCGAGCCGATTCCGCACCAGCATGACGATCACGGGCCGGAGGAACTGGAAGAGGAAACGCTCGACCAGGCTGCCACGATGGGCGAAGCCGTTCGCGACGCGCATATCGAGAAGCGCCTGGGCTATGGAACGCCCGCAGAAGCCGAAGAGGACGAAGAAACGGGCGACCTGGAAACCGGATTCGCCGAAACTGACGAGGCGGATCTGGAAGACGCGGAGGGCGAAGATGAGTTTGAAGAGCCTGCCGCGGAAGGCGGAGAAGAGGCCGTAGCCGACGGACAGGCGCCTGCGCCCAGCCGCCGCGAAGGCCGCCGCTTCGATCGCCGCGGAGGCCGCGGTCGTCAGGGCGGGCGCCGCCATGGCGGACGCCGTCCCAACATGCAGACTTCGAACCTGCCCATCATCAGCGAACTGCTGAAGCAGGGGCAGGAAATCCTCGTGCAGATTGCCAAGGAGCCGATTGCCCGCAAGGGTGCGCGCATCACCAGCCACATCGCGCTGCCCGGCCGATTCCTGGTCTTCATGCCGACCGTGAATCACGTCGGCGTCTCGCGCAAAATCGACAGCGACGAGGAGCGCCAGCGGCTGAAGCGGATCCTGATCAGCGAAAAGGGAACGGCAGGCGGCGGCTTCATCGTGCGCACCGCAGCCGAGAGCGCCAGCGAAGACGATCTTCGCGCGGACATCCGCTTTCTCATCAACCTGTGGGCCGAGATCAAGCAACGCTCCGACAACGCCAAAGCCCCTGCGCTGATCTACCACGATCTGAATCTGATTGAGCGCATCCTGCGCGATCAGGTGAGCGACAATTTCTCAACCATCTGGGTCGACAGTGAGACGGAATACGAGCGCATCGTGCGCTTCCTCAACCGCTTCCAGCCTTCGCTGGTACGAAGGGTAAAGCTCTATACCAAGGAGACGCCGCTCTTCGAACAGTTCGGTATTCAGGACGAGATCTCGAAGGCTCTGAAATCGAAAGTATGGCTGAAATCCGGCGGTTCGATCGTCATCAACCAGACCGAAGCGCTGGTCGCCATTGACATCAACACCGGCAAGTATGTCGGCAAGACGGCGCGTCTTGAGGACACGATCCTCAAGACGAATCTCGATGCCATCCCGGAGATTGTGCGGCAGATTCGCCTCCGCGATCTGGGCGGCATCATCGTGATCGACTTCATCGACATGGACGAGCGCCGCAACCGGCAGAAGGTGACGGCTGCCCTCGAAGACGCGCTGAAGGCCGATCGCGCTCCCTCAAAGGTGCTGCAGTTCAACGACTTCGGTCTGGTGGCGATCACGCGTAAACGCGTGAAGCAGTCGCTGGAGCGGACGCTGAGCGTGAGCTGTCCGGTGTGCACGGGGACGGGCATGGTCAAGAGTCCGGTGACCGTGGCGAACGAAATCTGGATCGAGATGCGCAAGATGATGAACCATTTCGAAAGGAATGACGTTCTGCTCCGGGTGCATCCGGAGGTGGTCAAGATCCTCAAGGCCGGGAATGCAAAATGGCTGAACGAGCTGGAAGAGATGATCGGCAAGACGCTCATTGTCAAAAGCGATCCTGCGCTTCCGCCGGAGCAGTTCGATATTCAGGGCTAGGAACCGATGGGCGGTCAAAAACCGTCCAGGCCGTATTCCACATGCCCCCGTTTGGATTTCCCCTGGGCGCGGGGCGGAATACGGCTGGTTCGGGCCAATTTGCATCCAAATACGCAACTTAGACGTCTATCCGGTGTCCAATACTTTCTGAGGCCAAGCCCCACGGTCGGCCTCGATTCGGCATTTTCAATTTCGACCAACCTCAAAGGGGTTCTGAAATGGATGCGAACTGTGATCGTACCTGCCCGCTTGTGCGGCGTATGCTGATTGCCGCTGGCGCGGTCGTTCTGGGATTTTCGCTGAGTGCAGCGGCCCAGACGGCTTCGGCTCCCGTTCCCACTGCCACCCTGCAAAGCGATCCTGGCTCCTCGAGCTCGACGAGCGCTGACCTGCAGGCTTACCTGAACCCGAACAACTTCCTCAGCGGCATCGCGGGAGCAACCGCGGAGCCGGCGCCCAGCGGCATCGCCTCGCCGCAATACGGCGGGCAGCAAAGGACGCAGCAGTATCCCGGCTACGAGAGCCGCTGGAGCCACATCGCCTTTGAAGCTGGTGCCGGATTCACGATTCCCGTCGGCAGCGATACCAACTGGTCGCAAACGCTTCTGGATGAGGGCTACCTGAGCCCGAGCGAGGGCGCCGGATACAACCTGAACGTCGGAGGCGGCTGGAATTTCACCAAACATATAGGCGCGCTGATTGAGTTCTCCTTCCAGCATATGGGTATCCCTGGCGACTATCTGAACGCTCTTGAAACCGCCAGCGGCATCTCTTCCGGTGGACTCGGCGGCAACATCAACACCTGGTCGTTCACCATCGATCCCATCTTCTACCTGCCGTTGAGCCACAAGAGCGGCGCGTATGTGACGGGCGGTGGCGGCTTCTACCGCAAAGTGACGAACTTCACCGAGCCGGTCGAGGGCTGCGACTACTATGGCTTCTGCACCAGCTCGCCAGAGACGGTCGATCATTTCTCATCGAACCAGGGCGGCGTCAACTTCGGCGTCGGCCTCTATCGCAAGCTGATGGGCGAAGACAGCAATGCGAAGTTCTTCGCGGAAGTGCGCTACGTCTGGGTGAATTCCCCCGATGCCACCGCTGCGAACAGCTACCAGGGCGAGGGAACGGAAGGTCTCATCCCGATCAGTTTCGGCATCCGCTTCTAATCAAACTCGAAGGAAACAACGAGAGGCGAGCCGAAGCTCGCCTCTCGTTGTTTCTGATGATGGGGAGGGCTACTTCCAGCTCACCGCAAGCTGCCAGCGCAGATTCCGCACCGCGGTCTTGCGCAGCACGCGCTCGTACTCTTCCAGTTCCGAGACGACGGCCACGGTGTCCGCGCCCAGCGCCATCGGCGCTTCGCGCAGAAAGTCGTGCAGCGTGCAGATGGTGATCAGGCCGTCTTCGGGCGAAAACCACTGTGGAGGCGGCAGCGTGCGCGCCCACTCGGGATCGCCCGCGCCCTCTTCCAGCAGCAATGCCATCGAATTCTCGTCGGCCGAGAAGAACTCGAGGAGCGGTTTGACACCAAGGCGAAGGGCCAGCTTTTCGAGTGCGTCTTCGTTACGAGCCAGCGCATGGCCGTTGACGAATATGTCGAAGCCGGGGTCTTCACCCTCTACGACGATGTACATGGAAGCGCTCATCTTGCGGTCAGTCTACCTGATCTCATGATGCACGGGATGCCCCGGGGGATGCGTCGTTGCCATGACAGTAAACAGGCGGCGGCGGCCACCCGGGAAGACCCAAAGAGCAATTTCCCGCGAAAACCAGACGTGCCTCAGGGCTGGCTCAATTTGACGTGGGCCCCGGTCAAAAGATAGAGGCCGAACGAATTCGCTCGGCCTCGGAATTGCTGTCGGTTGGCTGCCAACTGCTCGCTACTGCGGCCCCCGGCTTCCACCGCCACCGCTGCCACCCCCCGGACGGCGTCCGCGACGACGGCGTCCGCGGCGCTGTGCGCCGGCGGCTCCGCCGCCACCGCCAGGACGGCGCTCGCCGCTCGGCGCGACCGGCACGCCATCGGCGCGGTTGTAATTGATCTCTTCGCCCTCTTCGCCGCCTTCTTCGGTCTCGTCGAAGTCTTCGCCGCCCTCGATCATGATCGTGCTGGCGTTCGAGGTGGGCTGCTTATCTTCCTGCGGAGCCGGACGCGGCGGGCGCGGCGGGCGCTCACTGCGCTCGCCCCGTTCACCGCGATCTCCACGTTCGGGCCGCTCGCTGCGCTCCGGACGATCGCCCGACGCGGCCATGTCGCCGCCGGCGTTGGGATCAGGCAAGCCGAGCTTCTGCCGCTGCTCGCGCAGAACGGCTTTCCGCGACAGCTTGATGCGGTTGCCTTCGACGCCGAGGACCTTCACCATCACCTGATCGCCTTCGCGCAGCTCGTCCTTCACTTCGCGGACGCGATGCTCGGCGATTTCGCTGATGTGCAGCAGGCCGTCGGTGCCGGGGAACAGCTCGACGAACGCGCCGAATTCCGCCAGCCGTACCACTTTGCCGAGGTACGTCTTGCCGACTTCGGGCACCGCGGTGAGATCGTTGATCATCGCCAGCGCCTTCTTCAGGCCTTCCTCGTCTGCCGATGCCACATTGACGCGGCCGGTGTCATCCACGTCGATCTTCACCTGCGTCGCCTCGATGATGCCGCGGATCGTCTTGCCGCCCGGCCCGATCAGGTCGCGGATCTTGTCCGTCGGAATCTGCAGGGTGCGGATCTGCGGGGCGAACTTCGACTTCTCCGTGCGCGGACCGCTTAGAATCGCGTCCATCGTATCGAGCAGGAACATCCGGCCGCGGCGCGCCTGTTCGAGCGCCTCGCGCATGATCTGCCCGGTGATGCCGCCGATCTTGATGTCCATCTGCAGCGCGGTGATGCCGTTCCGCGTGCCGGCGACCTTAAAGTCCATATCGCCGTAGTGGTCTTCCGCGCCCGCGATGTCGGTCAGGATGGCGTAGTTATCGCCTTCCTTCACCAGGCCCATCGCGATGCCGGCCACCGACGACTTGAGCGGAATGCCGGCGTCCATCAGCGCCAGGCTGGCGCCGCAGACTGAAGCCATCGACGAAGAGCCGTTGGACTCGAGAATGTCCGACACCACGCGCAGCGAGTAGGGCGACTCGGCCTCGCTCGGCAGAACCGCGGTGATTGCGCGTTCCGCCAGTGCGCCGTGGCCCACTTCGCGGCGTCCCACGCCGGTCATGCGCCCCACTTCGCCCACCGAAAACGGCGGGAAGTTGTAATGCAGCATGAACTTTTTCTTCTGCTCGCCCTCGAAGGTCTCGAGGCGCTGTGAGTCGTCGGTGGTGCCCAGCGTTGCCGTCACCAGAGCCTGCGTCTCGCCGCGGGTAAAGAGCGCCGACCCGTGCGTGCGCGGCAGAACCCCCACTTCGATGGAGATGGGACGAATCTCGTCAAAGGCTCGCCGATCGGGACGAATGCGTTCCTTCGTCACCTGCTCGCGGAACAGCCGCTCCCGCAGCGTTTCGTAGTAGTGCGCCAGCTTCTTCTTCGCCGCTGCAGCATCTTCGCCTTCCGGAATCTCCTTCTTCAGCTCGTCCTGAATCTGCTTCACGAGCGCATAGCTCTCGAGCTTCGGATGCGCCTTCGTGTCGAGCGCATCCTTCAGCCGATCGCCGACTTTCGCCAGCAGCGCTTCGTAGTAGGAGTTGTCGAACTCCGGCGGGGTGACGGCCCTCTTCTGCTTGCCCGCGCGGCCTGCGAGGTCGTTGATGGCGGCGACAATCTTCTTGATTTCCGCGTGACCGAACTCGATGGCGTCAACGACGATCTCTTCACTGACTCCAGTCGATCCGCTCTCGATCATCACGATGCCGTCAGCCGTGCCCACCACCATGATGTTGATCGAGGAATCGCGGCGCTCGGTGTAGGTGGGATTCACGATGAACTGATCGTTCACCCGGCCCACGCGCACGGCGCCAACCGTCGCGCTGAAGGGGATGTCGGAAAGAGCCAGGGCGGCGCCGGCGCCGTTGATGGCGCAGACGTCAGGATCGTTCTCCTTGTCGGCGGAGAGCACCAGGGCGATGACCTGGGTCTCGTTGCGGAAGCCTTCGGGGAAGAGTGGGCGGATTGGCCGGTCGATCTGGCGGCTGGTAAGAATTTCGCGCTCGCTGGGGCGGCCTTCACGCTTGATGAACCCGCCGGGGATGCGTCCGCCGGCATAAGCGTACTCGCGGTAATCGACGGTAAGGGGGAAGAAGTCGATGCCTTCCCGAGGATCGGGGGAGGAGACGGCGGTGACGAGCACGACGGTGTCTCCTGACGTCACCACAGCGGCGCCCGAGGCCTGCTTGGCCATACGGCCAGTCTCAAATTGCAGTCGCTTGCCTCCGGCAAGATCGACCGAAACTTCCTGCTTCATGATGTCCTCTTTTCTCGTGTGGGAACCAATCGCGGGCGGAGTGTCCGGGGCGCGGCGGCGACGGGCAGCGAGAAAAGAGCATTTGGACAGTTCTGGGTGGACTGCTGCGGACAGGAGGTAAAGCTGTTTGGGCGGCGTTCGAACGCCGGCCCCTCACCGTCCGCGCTCTTTCTTGTGCTCATCGAGCACGCGCGGAAACCTCGCGTCGCGTGCTACTTGCGAATGCCCAGTTTGCCGATCACGGTCCGGTAACGCTCCGAATCGTGAGTTTTCAGATAGTCCAGCAGGCGGCGGCGCTTGCTCACCAGCATCAGCAGGCCCCGGCGCGACGCATGATCCTTCGCGTGGGTCTTGAAATGCTCGGTCAGGTCGCCAATGCGCTCGCTGAGAACCGCGATCTGCACCTCGGGACTCCCGGTGTCGGTGTCATGGGTGCGATAGCGTGCGATAACTTCGGATTTCTTTTGAGCTGCCAGCACGTCAGTGCATACTCCTCTTCAGTTTTCTGCGTTTACACTTCCTAAGTGTCTGGATCAAGAATAACATGGCCGGGTTTCGGATGCCACCTCAGAACGGCTGACGGAGGTCACACAACCCGCTGACTCCGGGCCGCCCGCCGCACCAGGTAACCCCCGTATGCCCCGGCCATCGGAAACACCAGCGGGATCAGCGGCACGATGGCCAGCGAGAGCAGCGAAACGTGCCCTGCGGCGACCGCGTTCCGAACGAATTCGCACCAGATCCCGAAGCCGGCCAGCAATCCCAACAGCCACGGCCGCCGCGGCGAGGCCAGCGTGACCGCGGCCGCCGAGAGAAACAGCGCCCCCGCCGTAATTCCCGTGTCATCCCAGCGCGGACGCGAATCGACCCAGGCAATCGCCAGTCCCAGAGTCAGCGCCAGCACTCCTGCGGCGGCTTCCATCCCTCTGCGTCCGGTTGCGCTCATCGCTCCGCTCATGCCTCCTCCTTTTCGCCCTCAAAGAGCGACGGCGTCTCCGCGAACAGTTCCTCGACAAATCCGTCCCGATCATTGACGAATCGCCGCACGATTTGCAATGGCGCAGTTTCCTCGTACGAAATCTCCCGCAAACGTTCGTCGTCAAACGACAAAATCTGCGCGCCCGGAAACCCCAGCAGGACCGGCGAGTGCGTCGAGATGATGAACTGCGCGTCCCGATGCGCCTTGACCGTCTCGTGCATCAGCACCAGAAACGCCAGTTGCCGCTGCGGCGACAGCGCCGCCTCCGGCTCATCGAGCAGAAACAGACCGGCGCGGTGCATCTTGAGATCCATGATCGTGAAGAACGTCTCGCCGTGCGACCGCGTGTGCAGGCTGCGGCCGCCGTAGTACGTGCTGATCGGCTCGCCCTTGAGCCCGGCGCTTTCCCGGTCCGAATCATCGATCCAGTTCGCGAAGTTGAACAGGCTCTCCGCCCGCAGGAAGAACCCCGCCCCCGTCCGCACGGTAAACGCCAGCCGCAGCGCCTTCACCAGCGGCTCGATCGACAGATTGCTCTCCGTCGAGTTGTTGCCAAAGCTGCGCGTCCCGCCCTCGCGCCCGAATCCGTAGTGCGCGGCGATCGCCTCCAGCAGCGTCGATTTGCCACTGCCGTTTTCGCCCGCAAAGAACACCACCTGCGAGCGCAGCGTCAGTTCCTCCAGCCGCCGAATCGCGGGGACCGTGAACGGATAGCTCTCCCAGTCCGTCACCTTCTCCCGCAGCAGCGTGATCGTCCGCGGCATCTCGGAATCGAGTCTAGACCCGATCCTCGGAGCACGCAGCCACCAGCAACTGGCGACCAGCAAGCAGTGATTTTTCTCTTGACAACTTTACTGTGTGTCACATAGTGTATGTCACATACGATGAACCACACGGTACAGCCATGAACGCGGAAGCCCTCGAAAACCTTCGCCTCGAACTCCGCCGCGGATGCCTCGTCCTGGCGGTTCTGGCGGCGCTGCGCGACGAGCAGTACGGTTACACGCTGCGCAAGGCCCTCGCCGAGCGTGGCATGGAAATGGACGAGGGCACGCTCTATCCGCTGCTGCGGCGCCTGGAGTCGCAGGGACTGCTTACGAGCGAATGGCGCGAACACGAGAAGCGCAACAAGCGCTTCTACCGGCTCTCGACCGACGGAGCCGAGACGCTGGGGCAACTTCTGTCCGAGTGGGATCGCCTCGACGGCGCGCTGCGCGCCATCGCCGGCAAGGAAAGCTTTGCGGGAAAGGAATAAGAGGAGGAGATCATGAACGATCTGATCGCGCGATATCTGCAGGCGGTTCGCTTCTGGCTGCCGAAGCAGCAGCAGGACGACATCATTGCCGAGCTTTCTCAGGACCTGCATGCGCAGGTGGAAGAGCAGGAAGAGCGGCTCGGCCGGAAGCTGAACAATCTGGAAGTGGAGACCATGCTGCGCCAGCGCGGCTCGCCCATCCAGTTCGCGAACCGGTATCTGCCCCAGCGTTCGCTCATCGGACCGCTTCTTTTTCCGATCTACGTCTTCGTGCTCAAGGTGGTCACGCTCTGCCTGCTGGTCCCGGCAGCCGTCGGCATCATCGCCGGCGCTATCAGTCACACCGTGGGCCACGCGGTCACGGGCGCATGGCAGCCTCCCTTCGCGCAGATCGGCGGACAGTTGTGGAGCGCCTGGTTCAGCGCGCTCGCCGTCGTCACGCTGGTCTTCGCGGTTCTCGAACGCACGCACGTGAAGCAGGAACTCCTCGAGAAATGGGAACCGCGGAAGTTGCCGTCGCTCCGCCCGAAGCACATCATCCCGCGCACGAATTCGGCCATCGAAGTCGTGGTCAACCTCTGCGTCCTCGTGTGGTGGGGATGGAACATGGCCGCCCCGCTCCACCTGCGCTTCGGCAACGTGCACATCCTGCTCACGCAGGAGTGGTCCCGTTTCTTCTGGGGCATCCTCGCGCTCACCGTGGCCAGCGCCGTCGTTGCGGCCGTGAACTTCATCCGTCCGTGGTGGACCGCCGAGCGTGTCGCGGCGCGCCTCACCCTCGATGTGCTCGGCGGCGCCTTCTTCTGCTGGGTGCTGAAGGCTAACCTGCTGGCCACCATCGACTGGCCCGGAGCGACCCCTGACAAAGCGGCGATCGTTGTCGGCCTCGTGAATCAGTGGATGGCGCGAGCCTTCCCCTTCGCGATCTTCATCTGCCTGCTGATTGCCGCCATCAACGCGTATCGCCTGATCAG
>DATJTG010000241.1:0-2187 GCA_035503555.1 Acidobacteriaceae bacterium
AGCGCGCTGGATGGCGACATCCGTGTCCTGCACCTGCGCGGCCTGGAGCTGGGTGCGCGCCTGGGTCACGTCGGAGAGCGGCGAAGCGCCGCCGTTGTAGCGGTCCTCTGTAAGCTGCAGCGCGCTCTCGAAAGCCTTGACCGTTTCGTCGAGGAGCCTGCGCTGGGCGTCGGCCGAGCGCAGACCGAAGTAGTCGATCGCGAGCTCGGCATGAAGAGAAAGCCGCACAGTGGCGAGGTCCGCGGCCGAGGCCTGCGCCTCTTCACGCGACTGCGCCACGGTCCGCCGGATGCGCCCCCACAGGTCGATCTCGTAATCGAGGTCGAAGGGCAGAACGAAGTCGCCTTCACCGCTGTTGGACCCTGAGATGTTCAGGTAGGGCTGATTATTGGATTCGCGGACGGCGCCAACGCTCGGCTCCGCGCCGATAGTCGGCGCTTCAGACGCGCGGTAAAAGCGGATGGCGGCGCGCGCAGCCTGAAAGTTTGCCGTCGCCTCCTGCAGTGTCTGGTTGGCCGGATCGATTTGGGCCTCGAGCGTGTTGAGCTGCGGGTCGTCGAAAAGGGTCCACCAGTCGCCTTTGAGTTGTGCGTCGCTGGGGTCGGCCGGCGCCCATCCGTCTACCGGCTTGAAATTTTGCGGCAGCGGCTCGTTGAATGCCGGCGCGAGCGGGGTGGACGGGCGCACGTATTTGGGCCCGACGGTGCAGCCCGAGAGCGCGAGGCCCAGTCCCGCCGCGATGAGCAGAACGGCCGCGCGGCCGGTGGGGGCATGCGTCGCGACCGTGGTCATGACTGTCCTCCCGCGGTCACCAGCCGCGGATAGACGCTGGCGCCGCTGGCCAGCGAATCGGAGGGATTCACGATGACTTCATCGGTAGCCGTGAGGCCGGAAGTGACCTCGACGGAGCTGCCGAAATCGCGGCCGATGGTGATGGGCGCGAGCTGCACGCGGTCATGGCGGACTACGCCGACGCGGAGGCCTTCGGAGCGGAAGAGCAGCGTGTTCGAAGGGATGGTAACCGCGTTCGCAATTGGCGGCAGGTGGAAGTGGACGAAGACATAGGCTCCGGGAAGCAGCAAGCCTTTGGAGTTGTCGACATCGACCTCGACGTTGAGGGTGCGCGTGGACTCGTTGATGGCGTCGGAGTTGCGTACGATGGTTCCGCGAATCTTCTCGCCGGGATCGGAGTCCTGCGTGAGCGTGGCGGTGTCGCCGTCGTGAATCGCGTCCGCGTCCACTTCAGGCACCGAGACATAGACGCGCAGCCGGTTGATGGCGTCGAGGTGAAAGAGCTGGCGAGGATTGTTGGAGCCGGAGCCGGCGTCGATGAGGTCGCCGACGTCGGTGTTGCGCTGCGTAATCACTCCGTCGAAGGGCGCGACGACGCGTTCGTAGCTCTGGAGCTGCTGGAGCCGGCGCACGTTGGCCTCGCTCGCGTCCACGGCGGCCTGCGCGGCAATGTAGTTGCTGCGGGCCTGGTCCGCCTCCTGCTGCGAAACGGCATGTTTGGCCAGCAGCGCCTGCCACCGGTTGCTGGTCACGCCGGCAAGCTGCGCATCCGCCTCCGTGCGCTCCAGCTCAGCGCGCGACTGGTCCAGTTGCTGGTCGATCTCGGGCGTTTCGATCACCGCCAGGAGCTGCCCCTTGCGCACGTGCGCGCCGATATCGAAGTACCACGCCTTCAGGTAGCCGTTCGTGCGCGCGTAGATGGGCGTATCGATATAGGCTTCTACATTGCCGGGCAGAGCGAGGTCGCCGTCTTCGGTGCCCGCGGTGGGATGCACCACATTGACCGTGGGAATGGCGGCTCCTAAGGTAGCGATGGTCAAACGCTTCTCGCTTACGGCGCGCAGGTGAATTCCGTATGCAATCGCCGACAGTAGAGCAACAGACACCACGACGACCGCGACAGCTGCCGCACGCAGGCCGATTGAATTTTCGGCCGGCGCATCCGCGTGGGGCGCCGCCGTATGCGCGGGAACCACATCCGTCTCGCCCTTCTGCTCTTCCTGGTTCTGCGTCTTGTCGTCGAGGGTGCCGGTGCTCATGCGTATTCCTCCGCTGGGCGTTTCTTCTGCCGCGCCTGCTCGCTCTTTTCCGATCCATGAATCAGCGCAAAGACACTGGGGACGAAGAGCAGCGTGGCGATGGTGGCGCAAAGCAATCCGCCGATAACCGCGCGCC
>DATJTG010000242.1:0-16459 GCA_035503555.1 Acidobacteriaceae bacterium
GTGCTGACGTTGGAAGGCGCGGCGTAGGTGCGGGCTCCATAAGCGCCGGTGGGCAGGTTGGGCATGGGATAGCGCGCGAGAATGCCGGCGATGGCCGAGTTAACCGGGACCTGCAGCGTGTCGGTACTGCCGTCGGAATACGTAACCGTGTCGGCACCAGAACGCTCGGCGGCGGTGGGCACGGCCAGCACCTGGGTGGTGCCGAGGACCTGACGGAATCCCTGATACTCGCCGAAATAGAAGGTGCGGCCGCGGCCGTCGTAGATGTGCGGGAGAACGACGGGGCCGCCGTTGGTGAATCCAAACTCATTGCGGCGGAAGGGCGGAATGCGGCCGGGGTCGGCGATGGACGGATGGTCGAAGTAGTTGCGCGCGTCGAGCGCGGAGTTGCGGAGAAACTCGAAGAACGACCCGTGGAAGCCGCTGGAGCCGGAACGCGTGACGATGTTCGTGAATCCGGCAGCGCCGCGGCCAATCTCGGCGGGCATCCAGCCGGAGCTGGATTGCAGTTCCTGGATCGCATCGACATTGAAGTTGGTGAAGATGGTGCCGCCCATCTCGGGATCGGTGATGTCGGCGCCGTCCATGGCGAAGGCGGCTTCGACGCCGCGCTGGCCGTTGATGGCGAACTGCTGGGTGAAGTTGGTGGCGCCGTTCGAGTCGGTCATGGTGCCGGCGGCGAGCAGCAGCAGCGTGGAGAAATCGCGGCCGTTGAGCGGGAGCTGGCTGACGGACTGGCTGGAGAGCTTTTCGCCGCCGGTGGCCGTGGCGCCCGATGCATTGGCGGCGCTCTCGGGATTCGCAGGCGGAGCGACCGGCGTGGGCGCGGGCGGCTCAACGACGGTGAGGGTGTTCAGATCGGAAAGGGTGAGGACGATCGGCGTGCCACTGCTGATGCTGAGGTGCAGCGGGGCGGTGGCGGGGCGGCTGGGAAGCTGGACCGTCAGGATGTACGCGCCTGGCAAAAGGCCGGGGATGGTGAAGCGTCCGTCGGGCCCAGTGACGGCGGTGTGCTCTTCATTTCCAGCGTTGAGGAGGGTGATGGCCGCTCCTGCAACCGGCTGACTCGCGGAGTTGCGCAACGTGCCGGACCATGACGGCTGCGGTGCGGCGGATTGCTGCGCCGCAAAAGCCGGCGCAGCGAGGAGTCCGGCAAGAATGAAGCTTCCGGCAAACCGGAAAAAAAGATGGCGAAGACTCGATGCTTCCCTGCACCGCGCTGAGATCCCGACTGCACGTTTCCCGACCACGTATGCCCCGTTTCCTGAACCCCGAGAAGGCTATCAGGGCTCAGGCCATGATAGCCACTCAAACGTTTCACTAGAACCGTTGCGGCATTATAGCCCGTGCAAACAGGACCTGGCACCCAGGAATTGAAGCGGGCGGCATCGAGGGTGACTTTTCGGTGAAAGCGGCTGGCCGCAGGCCGAGCTGCAGCGGAGATCCGAACCGCTACAATGCTCGGCATGGCGCAAAAGCGAGTTGCGAAGAAGGCCGCAAAGCGAGCGGAGACGAAGGCGACGCGGAAAGCGGCTGCGAAAACATCGGCGAAGCCCCTGAAGCGAGACCGGAAGACCTCTGTTCCCACGAAGAAACTGGTGAAATCGCCGAAGGACCCAGGCCTCGAGCTGGCTCCGGCGCGCATCGAGGACTTGCTGCGGCGATTGCGGGCAGCGTATCCCGACGCCGAATGCGCGCTGACGCACACCAATGCGTGGGAACTGTTGGTGGCGACGATCCTCTCGGCGCAGTGCACCGACGCGCGCGTGAACATGGTGACGCCCGGACTGTTCAGGAAATTTCCTTCTCCGGCCGCATTTGCAGAGGCTTCATTGCCGGCGATTGAAGAGGAGATTCGCTCGACCGGTTTCTACCACAACAAGGCGAAGTCGATATCCGGAGCGGCGAAACGCCTGATGAGCGAGTTTGGCGGCAAGGTTCCTGACACGATGGTGGAGTTGCTGACTCTGCCGGGCGTGGCGCGCAAGACGGCCAACGTGGTGCTGGGGGTGGCCTTCAAAAAGGCCGAGGGCGTGGTGGTGGACACGCACGTGCTGCGACTCTCGCACCGGCTGGGGCTGACGCGGGCCGAGGATCCGAAGCGCGTGGAAGAGGATCTGATGCGGGTGATCCCGAAAGACCGGTGGATCGCGTTTTCACACGAGATGATCCACCACGGGAGGCAGATCTGCATCGCACGCAAGCCGAAGTGCGTCGACTGCCCGCTGGAAACCCTGTGCCATGCGGTGGATAAAACGTGGAGCAGCGTGTAGGGCAGCAAACGCCTGGAGCCCACAATCAAATGCGTCCGGCCCGACGCTAAGTTCCAGCTCCTCGTTCCCGGCTCACAGGAAATCGGTCTTGCGGGACTGGATAAAAAAGGTCAGTCCGAGCAGCAGAGCCACCATCAGCAATTCCGCGCAGAGAACCGTGCAGGCCGTCGGGGTCCAGTGCACCCGGCTACACCACATTTCCGGGGAGATGCCGCGCAAATGGGCGAAGAGGTAGCCAAAGCCGTTGAGGCCGAGGCTCGAGCAGAAAATGCCAATCGTGGTCCATGCCTGCGATTCGGTGATGCTGCCGGCCACGACGATCCGGCAGGTGGTGACGAGCATCTCGACGGCCATGAGGTCGTTCATTTTGGCTCCTTCGAGGATTTGGGATTGGCCGAGCGGGAATCGTCGATTTCGTCGAGAGCTTTGCGGAGGCGGGAGACGATTTCGCGGTCGCTCATGCCGATGGTGACTCCGAGGCGGGCTGCTTCTTCTTTGTCAAGAACGAAAGACCGGAAGACCCGGCACCGGCGGATTGCGCCTGCCGGCTGAAGCGGCGCGAACGGCGGCCCGGTTCGGGCAATACCAGGTTTCGCGAATTGCATCTCACAGAAAAGGAGAGGAGAAGCAATGAAGCGAATCGTTACAGTCCTTTGCTGCGCAACCTTATTGGCCGTTCCGGCGCTGGCTCAGAAGAAGGCCGCCGCAGGCGCCGCAATGACCGATCAGGAATTTGTAAACTTTGCCGCCCAGACCGACATGGTGGAAGCCAATCTGGGACAACTGGCGCAGACCGCGTCGTCGTCGCAGGAGGTGAAAGACTTCGGACAAATGCTGACCACAGACCACACCCAGGACTTCGGGCAACTGAACACGGCGGCGCAGCAGGCGAGCCTGACGGTTCCGAATGCGATCGACTCGGCCCACAACAAAGAGATGATCGATCCGTTCCAGAAGCTGAAGGGCGAAGCGTTCGACAGGAGGTTTGCGCACGAGATGGTGGCGGGGCATGAAAAAGCCATCGCCGTCTACACGAAGGAATCGCAGGACGCGACGAATCCGTCGATCAAAGCCTATGCCGCGGCGGCGCTGCCCACCCTGCAAAAGCATTTAGAGGCCGCCAAGGCGCTGGGCGGCACGAAGACAGCGAAAGGCGCTGCTAAGTCAGGACGGTAGAGAGCGAGCTGTTCATCGTCAGTTGCCGGTGGCTCCCTGGCGGTTGTCAGGGGCCCGTGGACGGCGGCCAGCAGCAGGTATCCTGAAGGACGACAGGCATCCTTCCCATGGCCCTGCTGCTTTGTCTTTTGCTGGCGCTTCCCTTCTGGCATCCCAGCCACGCGCCGGCCGTGTATCGCGTGCAGATCGATACCACGGCCGGCAGCTTTGTGATCGAAGGGCATCGCGACTGGGCGCCGCATGGCGCGGACCGCTTCTACGAGCTGGTGCGCGACGGCTACTATAACAACTCGCGGTTCTTCCGCGTGGTTCCGGGACGCTGGGTGCAGTTCGGAATCGCCGGCGATGCGCGCGTCGCCCAGCGATGGCGGCATCGCACGATTCCCGACGACACGCTGATCCAGCACAACACCGAGGCGTTTGTGGCCTTCGCCAACACCGGACCGAACACACGCGCGACGGAAATCTATATCAACACCGGCGACAATACCCGGAACGACAAAGAGAACGGCTTCGCCCCCTTCGGCAAGGTCGTCGAGGGCATGGACGTGGTGGAGAAGCTGTACGGTGGCTACGGCGAGCACTCCGGCGGCGGCATGCGGGCCGGCCATCAGGACGCGATGTTCGAGGGCGGCGACGCCTATCTCGACCGCGAATATCCGAAGCTGGACAAGCTGATCCGCGCGGAAATCGTACCGTCAAGGTAAAGGACTGCGCGCTGTTCCGGATCTTTGACAAAATCTTCAGTTAATCCCGGCTATACTGAATCGCCCGCTGGTTCCTCGCTCGGAGGAGGTCATCGATGACGCGACGCGGTTTTCCGGGCCTCTTCATCCTTGCTGCTCTCAGCTGTCTCATGGCCGGTGGCCTGTGCGCCCAATCGCGCATGCTGGCCTGCGAGTCGCGTGGCGCCCCCTGCACGCAGATGAACATCGTATGGAGCTTCAACGGAACGCAGGGCACGGCGACGCCGGGAGGAACGCTCAGCATCGAAAGGTTCGACGCCGAATCCCTCGTGGTGCGCCGCGCCGACTCGTCGGGGCTGACGGCGGTTTACACCGGCGCGGTTCACGGCACCCGCATTGAAGGCACGGTGGAGTGGACGTGGCCTGGTCACGATGGCTATCCGGCGAGCGGCAAATTCGCAGCGATCCTGCAGGATGCCCCGGGAGCCACGCCCAGCGCGCCAACGGCTGCGACGGACGGGACGAATGCGCTGCCCGAAGAATTGCTTGTCTGCGAGAACAACGGGCCGTGCAACGCCGCATGGATCCTGCATGGCAACGAGGGTATGGGTACCTGGTTTGCTCGGAATCCCGTGCACGCGAAGCTCACCGTGGTACGCGCGGAGCCGGATAATCTGCTCATTCGCCGCACCGATACGACGGACGGGGTGACGGCCAGCTACGCGGGTTCGCTGCGTGGCGACCACTATTCAGGCGTGATTGTGCTTGACGGCACGAATCAGCCCGGCGCGACTACCGGCACATGGACGGCGACGATCCCGCAGACGAAGTGCGCCGGCGACATGGATGCGCCATCCGCGCTCGCCACCGGGCAGACAGCTCTGATGTTCAAACGCAATCAGGATGCGCTGAACTGCTACACGGTCGCTGCCAATGACGGAGACGCGCGTGCCCAGACCGCGGTGGGCCTGCTTTACGACCAGGGCAGCGGAGGGGTCGAGCAGGACTACAGGCAGGCGTTCTATTGGCTGCACAAAGCCGCCGATCAGGGCGTCTACCCGGCGCAGCGCAGGATAGCGGAAATGTATGCAGCCGGCCTGGGAACGCCACGCGATGCAACCATGGCCCACATTTACACCGCCCGCGCCGATGAGCAGAAGCACGATTACGAGCGCCAGCAGGATCTGAACGAACGCGAAGCGGACCGACGTGCTCAGGTGCTCTCAAGCTTCGTGCTGGGGGCTTCCTTCGGATTGTTCTTCTAGGGCAACGAATTTCGATCAGACGAGAGGCCGTCAGGGAGACACCGGCTCGGCGATGTCCTTGCTCTGCGGCAATCCACCCTGGCAGTCGCCGGAAGCATTCGTCTCCTGAACGTCAACGATCGTCAGCACGCAGATCGTCTGCCTTTTGAGAATCGGCTGGCCCGTTGTCGGGTCATTGAGCCCTACACTGACCATGCGCGTGATCTGGAATTTCTGTCCAGCTCTGACGCCGCCGTTCGCCCCCTGGTTGATGTAGACTTCGCCGCCAGCGATTCCGGCGACCAGCGCCGTGATCGGGTTCGGCGCTGCGACCGGCGCTGAGGTAATACTGCCGGTGAGCTTGCCGGCGAGATCGCTGGAGACGGCATTGACCGCCTTGTTCACTTCGTCGTCGGCAATCACTTTGGGATCGCCACCGCTCGTCTTCTGACGCGCCGGCACGCGAATGAGGCCGGCCTGAAAACCCTGGGAGCGGGAAGTCTCGCTCACGGGCACGCTCTCTTCAAAGGAAGAAGCCGGCTGCGAGAGAATCACCGCTGACTCCACATCGACGAGGCGGACGTTGGCGCGCAGAATCACCGTTCCTGTCACCTTCGAACCCCCATTGGAGTTCTGCTGATTCGTCGACCAGTTTGCATCCGTCACGTGAACCAGCACCATCTGCTGCGCGCCGAGCAGCTTTCCAATGCGGACCGCCGCATCTGCCGAGAAGCGATCGCTGAACTGCGCATTCTGCTCCTTGATGATGCGGTCGATGCTGGCCCGATCGACGAGCGTCACACCGGGCTGCCCTGCCAGTTTGGAATTGAGAGCATCGGCGAGCCTGCTCTCCATGGCCGCGATTCCCTGATTGCTGCTGGCGGGCTGGCCGCCGGCCTCGATGATAGCGATTCGCCGCGCGGAAGCGGGAAGCGCCGGTGCCACGGAGGTCGCAATGAATACCAGCAGAAGACAGATCTTCGACAGCATAGTGCCCTCCAGAAATATGAGCCCGGGGAAATTGAGACTCTTCTGCCTGTGCGCGGAGCGGTACCAACAGGGATCAGGCAGGGATATGCGGTTCTGAGATGCGTGCGATTATAGCCCAGACAGAATGCAGTCTGGCAACAGGGCTTCCAGCCGAGCTGGTGATCCAAATGGGTGGGAGTGCGGCACGATGCACGGGAACGAGCTTCGTTACTGTGCGTGAGCAGCCGGGCTGGAAGCACGCTGCCTACGCGACTGCGACGACGATCTTGCCCCGCGCGTGGCCCTCTTCGAGAGAGCGCATGGCGTCAGCGGTTTCCGCGAGCGGAACGGTGCGATCGATGACGGCAGCGATTTTACCGCCGGCCATCAGATCGCCGAGCAATTGCAGATCGGCGCTGCGGGCTTTGGCGGAAAAGAATTTCGCTTTCTGGCTGACGAATCGCGGCGCCACCTTGATGGTGACCATGCCCGCAATCATCGGGACAAAGCCTTTGCGGGGCGCGATGGCGATGAGGATTCCTTTCGGCGTCAGGACGCGGCGCAGCTCGCCGAAGGAGTGATTGGCGATGGCGTCGAAGATCACGTCGTAGCGCTCGGGCAGGCGGGTGAAGTCGTCGCGGGTGTAGTCAACGGCGTGGTGCGCACCGAGGGAACGGACGAGATCCACGTTGCGCGTGCTGCAAACGGCGGTCACTTCCGCCCCGAGCCAGCGGCCAAGCTGCACGGCGAAGACGCCAACGCCTCCCGCGGCTCCGTTGATCAGGAGCTTCTGCCCTGGCTGCACGGCGGCGTGATCGCGCAGGCCCTGCAGGGCGGTGAGGCCTCCGATGGGGATGGAGGCTGCGTGCTCAAAGCTCAGGTCGCCGGGCTTCCGCGCGAGTTTCGCTTCGAGCACGCGGGCGAATTCCGCGCATGTTCCCCGGCCCGCGCCGAAGACTTCATCGCCGGGCCTGAACGGTGAGACGGCGTTGCCTACGGACTCGACGACTCCCGCAACATCGACCCCCGGCACCGAGAATCCCCTGAACGTGGAGAATCCGACGAGTTTGGTCAGGATCGCAGGCGCGCGCATCAGCCGCCAGTCCAGCGGATTGAGCGCGGCGGCGCGGACGCGCAGGAGGACCTCGTTGTCCGCGGGAACGGGCGTGGCAATCTCCTCGTACTGGAGAAACTCGGGCCCGCCGTGACGGTGGCAGGTGATGGCTTTCATGGGCGACTCCCCGGGGAAAGACAGCGGCAGGATAGCCTCTCGGCCCGCGAAGTCAATGACCGCAGGCGCACGCGCGGGAACGGGAGTACCGTCAGGAGAAGTTACCCGTCCCCACGCTGAGTCCCGCGCCGGATCGAATGAATCCAACGTGCGGGCGCTTCCGGATCCCATCCCCGGTTCCGGAGCGCGGAGTTTCCATGAATTTCGCACAGAAAGAAAATCCACGGGCGCGGGCAGAGGCTTTCGCCACGCACCTGGGGCTTCGTTTGCCCATCCTGCTGGCGCCCATGGCGGGCGCGTGTCCGCCCTCGCTCTCCATCGCAGTGGCGAACGCGGGCGGCATGGGCGCATGCGGTGCGCTGCTGATGGGTCCTGAGGCCATCGCTGCGTGGGCCGAAGAGTTTCGCCGCGAAAGCGAAGGCGACTTCCAGATCAATCTGTGGATTCATGGTCCGGCCGCGGCCCGCGACGCCGGCGCGGAACAGCGGCAGCGGGACTTTCTGGCCGGATGGGGGCCGGCCGTGACCGCGGCGATGGGCGAGGGTGTGCTGCCCAATTTCGATGCGCAGTTCAGGGCGACTCTGGCGACGCGTCCCAAAGCCATCTCCTCGATCATGGGCATGTTTCCGCCGCCCCTGGTGGCGGAGATGAAGGCGCGCGGCATTCTGTGGTTCGCCGTCGCCACTACCGTCGCGGAAGCGCGCCTCGCCGAAGCGGCCGGGGCCGACGCGATTGTGGCGCAGGGCGCGGAAGCCGGCGGGCATCGCGGCAGTTTTTGCGCAGCGGACGCGGAAGCGCAAATGGTGGGCCTGTTCGCGCTGCTGCCGCAGATCGCCGACGCGGTGTCGGTTCCAGTGATTGCGACGGGGGGCATTGGCGATGCGCGCGGCGTAGCGGCGGCACTGGTGCTCGGGGCGAGCGCGGTGCAGATCGGCACCGGGTTCCTGCGCTGCCCCGAGGCGAAGATTCATCCTGCTTACGCGGAGCGGCTGGGACGAACCGAAGCCCACGAAACGGCCGTCACGCGCGCCTTCACAGGCCGGGCGGGG
The DNA here is from genome assembly GCA_035503555.1 of Acidobacteriaceae bacterium. Classification (GTDB taxonomy): domain Bacteria; phylum Acidobacteriota; class Terriglobia; order Terriglobales; family Acidobacteriaceae; genus Palsa-343. Next base: position 8,629 of record DATJTG010000242.1, read on the forward strand.
CGCGGCATTGCGAATCGCTACGTGCAGGCCAGCGCCGAGCCGAACGCGCCGGCTCCGGCGCCGTATCCCGTGCAGCGCGGATACACGAAGCCCATGCGCGAAGACGCGCTGCGCGGCGGCGACCCAGAGCGGATGCAGATGTGGGCCGGCCAGGCTGCCCGCCTGGCGCAGGCGCGGCCCGCCGCCGATGTGACGCAGGAATTGTGGACCGCCGCACTGCCTCTGCTGCGCTGAACGCATCTCCTCCAGAGTGAACGAAATTCCCTGAGGAGAGTGCGCACGATGAGCGACAACGGACAGAGGCATGTGCTGCGCGGCATTCTGGCGGGCGCGGGAGCGGGGCTGGCGGCGTCGTGGGTGATGAATGTATTCATGGCAGGCCCGGGCGAAAAACTGCACCAGGCCGTGCAGAGTGAGGCAGAGAAGGCCAACGAAAAAGTGCAGCAGTTGCAGCGGGAGCAGCGGGGCGAGGCGCAGGAAGACGCGACCATGAAGGCCGCGGATGCCATCGTGGCAACGGCCACGGGCGGCCGGCATCTCTCGCATGAAGAGCGCGAGAAAGCCGGCCCGGTGGTGCATTACGCATTCGGCGCGGCGATGGGCGCGCTCTACGGCGGCCTGGCCGAGTATTCGCGGGCGGTGCGCGGCGGTTTCGGCACGGGATTTGGAACGGCGCTGTTTGCGGGAGCGGATTTGGTTGCGGTGCCGGCGCTGCGCCTCTCTCCGCCGGTGAGCGAGTTTCCGCCGGCATCGCTGGCGAATCCGCTGGCCGCGCATCTGGTGTACGGAGCAACGACGGAACTGCTGCGGCGGGCCCTGCGCGCTGTGCTGTGAGGCCGACGGAAGGGGCGCGAGGGAGGGGGAGAAAGGCGGGACGCGACTTATAATCAGCTTGTCGTGCAGGCTCTTCGTCGATTTCGCGCCCTCTTCCTCGTCCTTTTCGTCGCCGCAGCGGCCTGCGCGCAGGAGCCCGCCGACACCAAGCCGGCGCAGCCTGGCGAAGTGCACGGGCGTCTGCTGCTGGTGCTGCCCTTTGAGAACAAGACCGGGGTCGCCAACCTCGACTGGATTGGCGAAGGCTTTCCCGATGTGCTGAACCGGCGGCTCAACTCCGCCGGTTTCCTCACCATCAGCCGCGGCGACCGGCTCTACGCCTTCGATCACCTGGGGCTGCCGCTGAATCTGCAGCCGTCGCGCGCGATGGCCATCCGAATTGCGCAAACGCTCGATGCGGATTACGTCATCTTCGGCGACTACTCGCTCAACAACACCGAGCTGACGGCGCACGCTGAAGTCCTGGACGTGGGGGCTCTGCACCTGGGCGACGAGATCGACCAGAACGGCGATACCGACCACCTGCTCGACATGCTGAACAGTCTGGCGTGGCAGGTCACGCGGCAGCTCGACCCGGGCTACGCGGTGGAAGAACAGACGTTCCTGGCCGCTGACCGCAATCTGCACGACGACGCGTTTGAGGATTACATTCAGGGGCAGTCGGCGCAGCAGCCGGCGCAGCAGATCCAGCATTTGCGCGATGCGGTGCGGCTCGATCCTGATTTTGCGGCGGCGTGGCTGGCGCTGGGGCGCGCGTATTTCACCGATCAGGATTTCGTCCAGGCCGCGGCGACGCTCGGCCATTTGCCGAGGAACGATCGCAACGCGCTGCAGGCGGAGTTCTATCGCGGGCTCAGCTTCTTCTACACGGGCAATTATCGCGAAGCCGAAGATGCGTTTGCGTTTGTCAGCATGCGCCTGCCGCTGCCCGAGGTGGTGAACAATCAGGGTGTGGCGGCGAGCCGGCGCGGCAAAGACGCCGCGGCGCTGTTCCAGCAGGCCATCGCGGCCGATCCGCGCGATCCCGATTACCACTTCAACCTGGCGGTGGCGCTCGCGCATCGCAACGACACGCAGGGCGCGCTGAAGGAGCTGGACGAGACGCTGAAGCTGCGTCCGGGGGACACCGAGGCGCAGCAGTTCCAGACGCAGTTGCAGGACCCCGCCGCGCAGACGCCGAATCCCGACCCGGGCAAGGCGACCCCCGACGAGCAGGGGCCGCTGGAGCGCATCAAGCGCAGCTACAGCGAGGCGGGCTTCCGCCAGGCGGCCTTCGAGCTGGAGCAGGTACAGCAGGTGCGGCTGGCCACGATGCCGCCGGATCAGCGCGCCGACGCCCTGGTGAAGGATGGCGATGTGTTCTTCCAGCGCGGTCTGGTGCTGGAGGCGGAACGAGAGTATCGTGAGGCACTGGCTGCGCAGCCCGAGTCGGCGCTGGCGCATGCGGGACTGGCAGCGGTGCGGGAGCGCGACGGCGATCCCGATGCGGCGCGCAAGGAAGCTGCGGCGTCGATTCAGCTGAAACCGAATGTGCCGGCGTACCTCGTGCTGGCGCGGCTCGACCTGCAGGCCAATCAGCTCAGCTCGGCGGCGAGCGACGTGAGCGACGCGCTCAGGGTGGATCCCGGGAACGCGAATGCCAGGGGGATGAAAATTGCGCTGGAGCGGCGTGGGCAGCAGACGCCGTGAAGCAGCGAGAAACTGTCAGCAAAAAGCTGTCAGCCAACGACGTTTAGCGAGAGACTGTTAGCAAAAGGCTGTCAGCGAAAGGCGTTTGGCTGGAAATTGTTAGCGGCAAGGCGGGCGGCGATGAAGCAAGGACAGAGTTCAGCGTTCGGCGTTCAGCGTTCAGAAATCAAACGTCGGCGATCGGCGTGGCTCGCGATGGGCAGCTTCGCGGCGGCCGTGTGCGGATGCCTCGCCGCGATGCTCTTCGCTTCTCCCGCTGCGGCGCAGACCGGCAAGGTCGTGGTGCTGCATCTCGACGACACCATCCAGCCCATCAGCGCGGATTATCTGAAGCGCGGCATCGACCGCGCGGCGGACCTGCACGCGCAGGCCGTGGTGGTGGAGATGAACACGCCGGGCGGATTGCTGGAATCCATGCGCGAGATGGTGAGCACGATTCTCGCCTCGCCGGCTCCCGTGATCGTTTACGTGGCTCCCAGCGGCGCTCGCGCCGGGTCGGCGGGCTTCTTCATCATGGAATCGGCGGATATCGCCGCGATGGCTCCCGGGACCGAAGCAGGCGCTGCGCATCCCGTCGAGGAATTCGGCAAAGTCGACGATGTGATGAAGCAGAAGATTCTCAACGATGCGCTGGCGTTTCTGCGTTCCTATGTCTCGGTGCGCGGGCGCAACGTCGATGCGGCGCAGGACGCCGTGACGAACTCGAAATCCTACGCCGCGAACGAGGCGCAGAAACTGCAGCTGATCGATCTTATTGCGCCGAACGAGACGGATTTGCTGAACGCAATCGACGGGCGCAGCGTGAAGCGCTTCAACGGGGCAACGCAAATACTCCACACCCGCGGCGCGGAACTGGTGACGGTCGACGAGAATCTGCGCGAGTCGATCATGTCCCGGCTCATGGATCCCAATCTGGCCGTTCTGATCCTGCTGGCCGGAGCGCTGCTCATTTACCTGGAGTTCCACGTGCCGGGAACCATCATTCCCGGTGCGCTCGGCACGCTGATGGTGCTGCTGGCGCTGTTCTCGCTCAACCTGCTGCCGGTGCGCTACGCCTCGCTCGCGCTCATTGTGTGCGCGCTCATCCTCATGCTGCTGGAGGCGAAGTTCCCCAGCCACGGCGTGCTGGCGCTGACAGGCACCGTAACGATGGTGCTGGGGCTGATGACGCTGGTGGCCGGGCCGATCCCGCAGATGCGCGTGCAGTTCGCGACCGCCATCGCCGCCGGCGCAGCATTTGGGGGAATCACCTCAACCCTGGTGTGGCTGGCCGCGCGCGCCCGGCGCAACAAGGTCATGATCGGGCCGGAGGCGCTCGTGGGCGCCGTAGGCGTCGCGCAGCAGGCGCTGGAGCCGACGGGGCAAATTCTCGTCCACGGGGAGATTTGGCTGGCGCAAAGCCCCGCGCCGATCGCCGCCGGACAGCCGGTGCGCGTGCGCGCGGTGGACGGCTTAACGCTGTTGGTAGAGCCGGTACGCGAGCGGGTTTCGGCCTGAGTTTATCGGGGTTTCCGCGGCCCGGGTGCGGTACAATCGCAGCCGGGCGCAAGGTGCCCCTTTTCATGATTGGCGTACCCATTCTGGTCTTTCTCGCGATTGTCATCCTCTATTTGCTGAACTGCATCAAGATCCTGCGGGAGTACGAACGCGCAGTCATTTTCCGGCTGGGCCGCATCCAGTTGCCGGCGAAAGGGCCGGGAATCATCTTCATCCTGCGGCCGCTGGATCAATTCGTGCGGGTATCTCTGCGCCAGGAAGTGATGGAAGTACCGCCCCAGGACGTAATCACGAAAGATAACGTCACAATTAAAGTCAATGCCGTCATCACGATGCGCGTGCTGGATCCGGCGAAGGCGGTCGTGGAAGTTTCGAACTATGTCTACCAGACGTCCCAGTTTGCCCAGACAACCCTGCGATCGGTCCTGGGTGAAGTAGAACTGGACGGGCTCCTCTCGCACCGTGACGCGCTGAACCAGCGCATCCAAACCATCATCGACCAGCGGACCGAACCGTGGGGCGTGAAGGTAGTCAGCGTTGAAGTGAAGCAGGTGGATCTGCCGGATTCGATGCTGCGGGCGATGGCGCGACAGGCCGAAGCGGAGCGCGAGAAACGTTCGAAGATCATCAATGCAGAGGGTGAATTTGGCGCAGCTCAGCGGTTGGTGGAGGCGGCTGACCTGCTGGCGGCCCAGCCAGTGACCCTGCAACTCAAATACCTGCAAACGCTCATCGACATTGGGGTGGAGAAGAACACGACCATCGTCTTCCCTCTACCGATGGAACTGCTGTCGATTCTGGGCAATCAGTTCACCCCAAAATCGGCAACACCGCCGGAACAGAAATAAGGCCGGCGGGTTAGTACCACCGGGGCAAAGCGAAGCAGAGGTTCAGCATGGGATTCATTACCGAGGACCAGGACGAGCAGGGCACAGGGTCGAGAGGGCTGGGACGGCGCGCCCGCATCGCGAACGAAGAAGCAGAGATCACCCTGGGCATGCGCTCCCTGCTGGGGATTTTCTTCGGCCTGGTGCTGATCTGCGGCATTTTCTTCGGCCTCGGCTATTCGGTGGGACGCAGCGGCGGAGCGCGCGTGGCGGCAGAAGATAACCCGAGCTCGAATCCCACCGCGAACGCCAACCTCAGAAAGCCATCGGCGGAACAGGGCCTGACCCCGGTTCCCGAGCCCACGCCGACGGCCATGGAAACGACAGCGAATCCGGCCGCCGATGCCGAGCAGGCCTCGGCTCCCGCTCCGGCCGCAAGCGAGTCGACGCCGCCCGCGGTGACCACAACCGCTCCGCCGCCTGCACCCAAATCCGCAGTTGCGGCAGCACAAGCGGCGCCTGCCCCGGCAAGACCTCAGACCGCCATCAACCAACCCGCGCCCACCCGCCCTCAGACTTTTGCGACCCAGCAGCCGGCATCGCCGGCGCAGGTGCAGAGCGTGGCGGCGACTGTGCCTTCTTCGAACTTCATGGTTCAGATCGCCGCGGTTCGCCTGCAAACCGACGCCAACGTGCTGGTGAGCGCTCTCGATCGTCATGGGTATCACGCGGTCGTGCGCAATGAGCCGACGGATGCGCTGCTGCACGTGCAGGTCGGTCCGTTCCCGTCGCGCGGCGATGCGAACAATATGCGCGCGAGGCTGCTGGCCGATGGCTACAATGCCGTCGTCAAATAGCAGTTCCTTACCCGCGCATCCACTCCGGCAAACCTGAAGCAATCGACGCGCGCACGGCCTCCATCAGATCTTCGCGCGTCGCGTAGCTGCGCGGCTCGAGCGGCGCGTGGAAGCGCACATGCGCAGTACCGGGAAATACGCGCATGCTTCCCTTCCTCATCAACGTTTCGGTTCCGTAGATCGAGACCGGAATGACGGTTGCTCCCGTCTCCATCGCCAGAAAGAACGGGCCTTTCTTGAAGGGCTGCAGGCGGCCATCGCGCGAACGCGTGCCCTCAACGAACGAGAGAATGTGCACGCCGGAGGCCAGCACCTCGCCGGCCATGCGAACGCTCTCCGCCGCGCTCTCCACGCGGCCGTCACGATCGACAGGGATGAAGTTGCCGAGGCGCATGCCAAAGCCGAGCACGGGAATCTTCATGAGCGAGCGCTTGATGAACGCAGACGAGCGCGCGGGCAGCAGCGGAAACAACACCGGCGGATCGAGATTCGAAACGTGGTTCGCGAGGAAGATGGAGTGCTGCGCAGGATCGGGCGGGACGTCCCAGGAAGCCTCGACGCGAATGCCGGCGAGGCGCAGCCCGATGCCCACGATGCCCATCGACCACCGGTAGATGGGCATGAAATTGCCCGTGATGAGCCGCCAGGGAATGCCGACCAGCGCGGCGGGAATGCCGAGAACGATCCAGGTGGAAAACAGGATGGCCGCCGCGAACATGGCCTTTAGTGTCTCTGTCTCTTCGATTCGAGGGCAAGAACAAACTTCTCGTGAATGCCGTCGAAGCCGCCATTGGAGAGGACGGCGACCACGTCGCCGGAGGCCAGTCGCGGCGCAAGCGTCGCGACGATGGCGTCGGCGCTGGACAGGAGCGCGGCATCGCGGCCTGCGGCCTGGAGCGCGGCGACCACGTTTTCCGGGTGCAGGCGCTCGGCGGGCGGGATCTTTTCCGAGTGGTAAACCGAGGCAAGGACGACGCGATCGGCCAGCGCGAGGCTCTCGACCAGCTCGCGCTCGAAGACATTGCGGCGCAGCGTATTCGAACGCGGCTCGAGCACCGCCCACAGGCGGCGCCCCGGATACGCAGCGCGCAGCGCGCGGAGCGTTTCGCGAATGGCCGTGGGATGGTGCGCGAAGTCGTCGATGATGGCCACGCCATCGATTTCGGCGCGGAGTTCGAGCCGCCGCCGCACACTGCGAAACGTCGACAGCGCCTCGACGATGGCTTCACGCGGCACGCCCTGCCCCGACGCCAGCGCAGCCGCGGCGGTGGCGTTGAGCGCGTTGTGCTCGCCGGCCATGGGCAGCGACAGGTCGGTCCACGGTTCGCCGCTGCGCAGCACGCGCCAACGGTTGGCGCCGTTCTCAAAGCGCAGATCGGACAGGCGCCACGTGGAATCCGCGGCGAAACCGTAGCGCTCGACGGGACAGAGCGCGCGGCTCACGCATTCGCTGACGTTCGCGGCCCCGTCGAAGGCGACGATGCGTCCGCGGCGCGGAACGAGATTGACGAGGCGCCTGAATGCCGTCTTCACCGCATCGAGGTCGGCGTAGATGTCCGCGTGATCGAACTCGACGTGCGTGAGGATCAGCGCGTCGGGAAAATAGTGCATGAACTTCGGCCCCTTATCGAAGAAGGCGGTGTCGTACTCGTCTCCTTCGATGATGAACGGCCGTCCGTTGCGCACCTGGAAGCTGGTGCCGAAATTCTCCGCGACGCCGCCGATGAGGAATGATGGCGCCAGTTCCGGCTGGTGGCGTGCCGCGACCTCGTAGATCCACGCCAGCATGCTGGTGGTTGTGGTTTTGCCGTGCGTGCCGGCGACGACGAGCGACTCGTGGGCGCGAATGAATTCGTCGTGCATCACCTGCGCCAGCGACGTAAACGGGATGCTCCGGTCGAGCACGGCTTCCAGCTCCGCGTTGCCGCGGGAGATGGCATTGCCGACGATCACGAGATCGGGCGCGGGCTCGAGGTTCGCCTCTGCGAACGGCTCAGCGATAGGAATGCCGAGCGAGCGCAGCAAATCCGACATGGGCGGATAGGCCGCCTGGTCGGAGCCAGTGACGCGGTGTCCCTTGAGTTGCAGCAGCCCGGCGAGCGATGCCATGGCGGTACCGCAGATTCC
>DATJTG010000243.1:0-18680 GCA_035503555.1 Acidobacteriaceae bacterium
CCGGTGGTGCTGGGCGGCTATGCGGTCACCGCCAACGGCAGCAGCAAGTCGGTCAACTATCCGACGACGGCGCGGATTCCTTCCGGCGCCATCGTGGAGCGCGCGGTGCCGCTGGATCTCGCCGCCATGCGTACGCTCTCCATTCTTCTCGACGACGCCGATTTTCGCACCGCGGAGACCGTGACGGCGGCCATCAATCGCGAAATGGGACGGCCGCTGGCGCACGCCGTCGACAGCCGCAGGATCGAGTTGCAGCCGGCCGCCAACGAAGACATTCCTGCTCTTCTGGCGCGCGTGGAAGAGGTCGAGGTGGAGGTGTTTCCGCGCGCCAAAGTGGTGGTGAACGAGCGAACCGGGACGGTGGTCATTGGCGGCGATGTGCGCCTGCAGCCGGTGACGATTCTCCACGGCGGACTGGTGGTGAACATCGTCAGCAAGTTTGAAGTGTCGCAGCCGAACGCGCTGGCCCAGGGCTCGACGCAGGTCGTGCAGCAGACCACGGTGCAGGCGCAGGATAAGCCGGTGAATCGCATCGATCTGCGCGAGGGCGCGACGGTGGACGACCTGGTGGAGAACCTGCAGCAAATCGGGGCGACTTCGCGCGACATCATCTCGATCCTGCAGGCTATGAAGGAAGCCGGCGCGCTCGAAGCCGAGCTCGAGGTGCTGTGATGATGGTGGCCGGTTCCAGCGCAGTGTACGCGGCGGCGGGCAACGGCGGATCGTCGCCACTCGATCCGCGGCTGAAGCCCGCGTCCCATGAGTTCGAAGCGTGCCTCATGAAGGAGTTTCTCGAGCCGCTCCAGCACGATGCCCTGTTCAGCGACAGCGGGGACGGCCATGACGGCTCGGGCGAGGGAAGCGGCAACGCCCTGATGAGCTTTGGGTCGGCGGCTCTGGCGAAAGCCATCTCGGAGCGGGGCGGCTTCGGCATCGCCACGAAGATCCTCGATCATTTTCATCAGGGAAGCGCGTCTGGCCATGGGCAGCCGGCCGCGGTTAAGAGTTTTTTAAAAACGGGATCGAATCGTGACTAAAGTGTGTCGAATCTCAGCCGATGACTGAAGCTGAGGAGGCTTCGCAATGAATGTGAATAACGACGTCCAGGGACTGCAGCAACTGTTTCCGACCCAGGAGATTGGGAAAACGGAAGCCGCTGCGCCGCAACGATCCGGCACGGAGACGAGTTCTTCGGCTGTGGATCAGGCCACGCTCAGCCCCGCGGCGAGCATGGCTGCTGAGGCTGCGCAGGACTCCGGCGTGCGCATGGATAAGGTGACGGCGGTGCAGCAGGCGATTGCGGCCGGCACGTACAGCGTCCCTTCGTCGGACGTGGCCGGCAAAATCATCGACCAGATGCTGGGGAAGTGACGTGGCTCTCTCTGCGCCGGAAGTGATTCGCGAAGCCATCGACGCGCTGGCGCGTGCCGATGCTGCCCGTCTCGAGTTTCTGGCGCAGCAGGCGCCGCAGCTGGCCGCTCCCATCGACGATTGCGAGCGCCATGCCGCCGAGGCCGAGCGGCGCGCTCTTGGCCGCCTTCTGGCTCTCACGCAGCGCAATCTGCGCCTGCTGGGGCGAAACGCGGAGCCGGCCGGCCGCTACCGCGTCGGACGCGGCTGAGGGGCGGGGCACGATCCATGGCCACCATCAGCACCGCTTTCGACATCGCAACCGGGGCGCTCGACGCCGACCAGTCGGCGCTCGATATCGTGGCCAACAACACCGCCAACGCCAACACGCCGGGCTACACCCTCGAAATGCCTGCCTGGGTGCAGAACGATTCCGTCTCGCTCGACGGCATCAACTTCGGCATGGGCGTCACGCTCACCGGCGCGGAATCGCAGCGGAGCCTGGTGCTGGAGCAGGCCATGCAGCAGCAGACGCAGGCCGAAAACGCCACGAGCGCGCGGCTGAACGCGCTCAACCAGATGCAGTCGCTTTTCAGCGGCGCCACCAGCGCCGGGACGGATTCCAGCGCATCGAGTGGCATCGGCAGCGATCTTACCAGTCTTTTCGATTCGCTCTCGTCGCTCGAGAGCAGCCCGGCTGACGACGCGGCGCGCGAGGATGTGCTGAGCGCAGCGAATACACTCGCCTCGGATTTCAATGGCGCGGCTTCGCAGTTGCAGAGCCAGCGCGTGTCGCTGGACGAGCAGGGCGCGAGCGTCGTGGGTCAGGCCAACACGCTGCTTTCTGACATTGCCCAGCTGAACCTGCAGATCGAATCCACCAGCCCGAACGCCGACGCCGGCACGCTCGAGGACCAGCGCCAGCAGGATCTCACCAGCCTGTCGCAGCTGATGGGCATTCGCACGGTGACGACCGAAAACAATGGGCTTACTGTGACGACAACCGGTGGCGCACTGCTCGTTTCCGAGGGCCAGGCTTTCCAGATCACCAGCGGCGAGACCAGCGGCGTCACCCACTACTTCGACTCTCTGGGCAACGACATCACAGGAGATCTGACCTCGGGCGGAGGCGAACTGGGCGGCCTGCTCACGGCGCGCGACCAGGATATTCCGCAGGCGGAGGGCGCGCTCGATCAGCTGGCTTATGCCGTGGCTTCGCAGATGAATACGCAGAATGCCGCCGGCGCCGATCTGAACGGCAACGCGGGCGCCGCCATCTTTTCACTGCCCACCGGCGCGACCGCGGCCAGTCCCACGGGATCGGCCGCCGGCATCAGTGTCGTGATCACTGATCCGTCGCGGATTGCCGCGGCTGGCGCAGGGCAGGGAACTTCCGACAACACGAATGCGACGGCGATGGCGAATATCGCGAACCAGGCGATCGTGAACGGAACCACGGCAACGCAGGATTATTCCGATTTCGTCATCACGCTGGGCAGCATGGTCACCGAAGTCTCCGGCGAGAACACGGCGCAGCAGGCGGCGCTGACCCAGCTGACGAATCAGATCGGATCGCTCTCGGGCGTCAATCTCAACGACGAGGCGGCTCAGCTGGAAACGCTGGAGCAGTCGTACCAGGCGGCCTCCAAGCTCTTTACGGCGCTCGATGCGGTGATGACCTCAGCGCTTAACCTCGGTGTCGAGACGACCTATACATAGGGAGCGGGCCATGCGGGTCAATCCCGATTACATGACGAACCTGGTGGCCTCGCTCGACGCGACATCGTCGACCGAGGAGACCCTGACCGAAGAGCTCTCCACCGGCTCGCGCGTAAACCAGCTCAGCGACGACCCTGTGGCGGTCGGCGAAAATGTCATGCTCAGCAATCAGATTGGCGCCGACGACTCCTTCTCGCAGACCGCCTCATCGACCCAGAGCATGCTGCAGGTGAGCGACTCTGCGCTGGGGACTGTGGTCAGCCAGATCACTTCGGCTATCTCTCTCGCGACCGAAGCCAACAACGGCACGCTCAACGCGGGCGACCTCGAATCCATCTCGAACCAGCTTGCTGGAATCCGCGACGAAGTCCTGTCGATGGCCAACACCACCTACCTGGGGCGATATGTATTTTCCGGAAGCCAGGGCGGAAGCCAACCGTATACGCTCGATACGACGACGTCGCCGGCGGTTGCCACCTATCAGGGCGATTCGGATGTCGAGTACCTGCAGACGCCGAACGGCCAGAAGATTCAGCTCAACGTGCCGGGCAATCAGATCTTCTCCGCGGCCGGAACCAACGTTCTGAGCACGCTCAATGCCCTCGTTGCCGACTATGCGACGGGAACTCCCTCCGCTACAGCAATCGCAGACACCGAGGCGCTCAGCTCCGCGCTCAGTTATGTTTCGCAGCAGCGCGTGGCGATCGACAACTCGATTTCCCGGCTGACGGCCGCGCAGAACTACACGCAAAGCGAGGAGACGCAGCTCAAATCCGCGCAGACGACGCTGTTGCAGGCCGACGTCGGGCAGATCGCCACGCAACTCAGCACGGCGGAAACGCAGCAGACCGCGCTGAGCCAGGTCATTGCCACCCTCGGGAAGCAGACTCTGTTCAACGATCTGTGAGCCGGCGGCGTTTCGTCGCCGCTGCTGCATCGCAGGCTACGCGCCGCAAGCCGCCAGCTACAGGCTGCTGCCCTACTGCACCTGGAATTCCTGCGTCAGCGGCGTATTCTCCGAAGAGTCGCCAACGAACACAACGAACTTGCCGGGATCAACCTGCCATCCGTTCTTCTCGTCGCTCCAGTACGCCAGCGAGCGCCGATCGAGCGTGACGGTCACGTGTTTCGTTTCGTTCGCACCCAGGCGCACCTTCTCGAAACCCTTCAGCTCCTTCATCGGCCGCTTCACTTTCGCCGATGGATCGCCGACGTACACCTGCGCGACCGTCGCTCCTTCGCGCTGGCCCGTGTTCGTCACGTCGAATGAGACCGTAACGGGACCATCCGCCGAGGCCTGCTGCGGCGTCACGCTTAGGTTTTTGAACGCGAAGGTCGTATACGACATCCCGAACCCAAACGGGAAGAGCGGCTTCACGTCGTTGGTCGTGTAATAGCGGTAGCCGACGAAAACGCCTTCCGCGTACTTGACGTGCGGTGTCTGCCCTTGCGGAACCGGCGCGGCGTAGTAGTTGTCATGCACCGGATTCTGCGACCACGAGCGCTCGAAGCTTACCGGCAGATGGCCTTCGGGCGAGTGACGTCCCAGCAGGATTTGCGCGATCGCGCGGCCGCCTTCCTGTCCGGGATACCAGTTGTGCAGCAGCGCCGGCACGTCGTCCAGCCAGCGATGCATGTCGACATTGCCTCCGGCCGTGATCGTGACAATCGTGTGCGGATTGGCATGTGCGACGGCCTCGATCAGCTCATCCTGGCCGAAGGGCAGCTCGAAACTGCGATCGAATCCCTCGCTCTCCTCGGAAGGATTGAAGCCCACCGAGACGACGACAGCATCGGCCATGGCGGCCATCTTCTTCGCCTCGGGCGAAACCAGGTCGTCGTCGGCGCGAATGCCGAGGCCGATGCGCGGGTACGCCGCGTCCGGCCAGTAGTCCAGCTCAATCGACACTGCCTTATCAGCCGTCTGCGGCAGCTCCACGTAGCGCGGCGCCTGGCCTTCGCGGGTGGGCTCGTCGATTACGGTCTTGCCGTCGACGATCAGTTTGTACGCATCGGATCCGCCCGCGCCGGTCAGGAAGAGATAGTTCTCGCTCTTCTGAGGCATGTACTGCGCCGTGTAGCGGATGCTGCGCCGCTGTTGCACTGCAGGCGTCCATTCCTCTGATTTGAACGTCGCAATGCGCCGCTCGCTGCTGACCTTCGGCGTGCCGCTGAAGTTCGGATTGTCGAACGTCTCCACCTTCACCTGGCTGCCGGTCCACGGATTATCCGGAGTCTTGCCCGACGCGTCGTAGAACTCAGTCTGCTCGAACATCTCTTCGGTCGTCGGGAGGCCGGCTGCGTACAGGACCTTCACCTTGTCGCCCAGAGCATTCGAAAGGCCGGTCAGCACGCTCACCGGAGCAAAAGCGTCCACGTGCGAGCTGCCGCCGCCTCCTGGAACGGCCGGCCACGCGTCGGGACCGATGACCGCGACGGTGTGCAGTGCGTTCGCATCGAGCGGCAGCAAATTGCCATCGTTTTTCAGCAGCGTTGCGCTCTCCAGAGCTTCATCGAGAGCCACCTGGCGGCCGAGCTGGCTGAACTTGGGAACGCCGAGGTCGAGTTGACTGCGATTGAGGAAGCCAAATCGAATTGCGTCACGGAAGATGCGCCGCACCTTATCGTCGATCGTTGCTTCAGACACCTGACCACCCTGCACCGCAGGCAGCAGGTTCTTCGGATTCATGAACTCGCCAAAGGGCATTTCGAGGTCGAGACCGTTGTTGGCCGCGCCCACGGCCGAATACGTCGCCATCCAGTCCGACATGAGAATGCCGTCGAACTTCCAGTCGCCCTTGAGGATGTCGATATTGAGGTGCTTGTTCTCGGTGGCGTGCGTGCCGTTGAGCAGGTTGTAGGAGTTCATCACGGCGCCCGCGCCGCCCTGCTCGACGGCCGCTTCAAAGGCCGGCAAATAGATCTCGCGCAGAGTGCGCTCGTCCATGTCGGAGCTGACGTTATGCCGGTCGTACTCCTCGTTGTTCGCGGCGAAATGCTTCACTGTGGCGATCACGCCTTCGCTCTGCACGCCGCGAATGTAGGCCGCTGCGGTTTGGCCGGAGAGAAAAGGATCTTCGCCGAAATACTCAAAGTTGCGGCCGCACATGGGGGCGCGATAGATGTTCACCCCGGGGCCAAGGAGAAAATGCACGCCGCGGGCTCGCGCGTCCTCGCCGATCGATTCGCCCATGCGGTTCGCGAGCGCGGGGTCCCACGCCGCGGCCAGCCCGATGCCGCCCGCGTACGCGGTGTCAGGACCCCAGGTCCGCACGCCCTCCGGGCCGTCGCTCATCTTCAGTTGCGGAAAGCCGGCTGACGGCTCGGCGCGAATAAACATATTGTCCTCGCCGCCGATCAGCTCGAGCTTCTGCTCCAGCGTCAGCTTCGCCAGCATGGCGTTTACCTGCTCTTCGACTTTGGGGGAATCGGGGATCGGCCCCTGCGCCGCTACCGGCAGCGCGCACAGCGCGCCGCACAACAACCACCCTGCAATCTGAATCGTTTGATTACGCACGTTTTCGCTCCGAAACTACCGCGGACCAGACTCGCAGAGGCAAACGTTTTTGTAAAGCGAGAAGCGCGACGGCGGAGTTACCACCCGTGCCGGGATTCGCACGAAAAAGGACGGCCCGAAGGCCGCCCTGATTCGTCGTGGGAATGCGCGTCAGAAGGTCAGGTGCAGCGACATCTGAATCTGCCGAGGGCTGCCGATGGTGTGCTTGGTAATGCCGAGGCCCGCGGGGCAGTTATACAGCCCGCCTGGGACCGGCGTGAGCGTGCCGCAACCGCTCGGGATTGCCTGCGCTGTCGAGCTGACTGCGACCGGCACGTTGTTGAAGGCGAAATTCTGATTCACGTTGTTCTGCGTAATGTCGAAGCTCGACGTGTTGGTCACGTTGTAGACGTCGAACGTGTAGCGAAGGTTGTAGCGATCGTTGATGGCCAGCTCCTTCCCCAGCGATGCGTCCGCCCGCTTTTGCCAGGTCTGGCGGAAGATGTTGCGTTCGCCGTTGATGAAGTTGGTCTCGAAGTCGTCGCCCTGCGGCACGCCCATGCTGCCTGGCTGAATGATCGGGATGTCGAAGCACGAAGCCTTGAGCGCGGCGCCCGTCCCCGTGCTCACGTTGTAGAACGCGCCGTTCTTCCCGGTCATCGCATTCTTCCGGTTGCATCCCGGAGCCAGCGGCACGATGGGGTTAATGATGCCGTCGAAGGTGCTGTAAAAGATGCTGCCTACCGCGCCGGAGTAGTCGATGACGCTGTAAGGCTGCCCGCTTTGCAGGATGCCGACCCCGTTCAGCGTCCACCCGCCGAGAGCCTTGCGCTCGAGCGCTCTGCCGCTGGCCAGCGTCGGCACCGTGTAGCTGTAAGTGAGGTTGAACACGTGCGTCCGATCGAAATCGGCCGACCCGTATCCACTATGCAGATTGTTGGGGTTATTGCCGTTGTAAAAGAGACCCAGGCCGCTCTGCTCGTCCGTCGTGTGCGAGAAGGTGTACGCCAGGCCGGCCTGCAGGCCGTGGCTCAGCCGCTTCTCCACATGCGCCTCGAGCGCGTGATAGGCCGAAATGCCGGCCGCGGTGTACGACTCCGACTCCGACGAGTATCCGATATAGGGTACTCGCAGATCGATGTTGCCGCCTTCGAAGTTGTTCAGCATGGTGCCGTACTGGCAGTTCGCCTCACTGGGGTCGTTCACGCATTCGGGCAGATACGTATTCGGATCCAGCACCGTGTAGCCGTAGCTGAACGACTGCGCGGCCAGCCCGCCCGGGTGCGTGGGGTTGGCCGTGGTCGCGATCAGCGACTGGTTGAACGGCACCGGAATGACCTCATGCCGGCCCAGATTGCCTACGTACCCAACCTCCACCATCACGTCGTTGCGCGGCTGGTACTGGAAGCTGAGCGTGAAGTTGATGCTGTAGGGAAGCTTGTTGGCTGGGTTGTAGACGCCCAGCGTGAACGGCTGCGCGCCGTTGATGATCGCAGCCGCGTTGGGAAGATAGTTCGCGAGATCCGAAGCCTTGGGATTCGACGGCGGCGGAGCCGGCACCGTGCCCCAGGGCGTCGCCAGGTTGTACTCGGAGTTATCGACGGTTCCGGTGATCCCGTTCCCGCCGCAGATAGGAATGTAATAGAGGTACAGGTAGGTCGGATTTGCGCTGTTGTACGACGCGCTGTATGGGCAATGCTGCTGGCTCACGAATGGCTCGTTCTGTACTGAACCAAACGGTCCGCCGGAAATCTCGCCGGCCGCATAGCCTGGCGACAGATAGGTGAAAAGCTCGCCGCGATCGTAGTAGAAGCCCGTGCCGCCGCGCACGACCAGCTTGCCGTGCAGCGCCGTCGGCTGCCATGCGAATCCGACCCGTGGTGCGATGCCCCACTGACGCCCGGTGAGCGTGGTCTTGCTCTCGCCCCTCGTTCCGTTCACGTTATTGCCGGCAATCACGAAGCCGGAGCTGGTGATCGCGTCCGTGCCTGCGTCGTAGGCATAGAGTTTAGGGTCGAAGTTATAGATGTTTCCGTACTTTTCCGTGAGTCCGCCGTCCCAGTCGTAGCGCACGCCCGCCGTGATGCTCAGGTTGGGCCGCACCTGGAACTTGTCCTGCGCGAACATCCCCGTCTGATTAGCGCGGAAGTAACGATTCGCGTTGCCCTGCAGAAACGTCGTCGCGGTAAAGTTCTGCGTCGAGTAGGGAGTCACCCAGTTGTTCGCAAACGCCACAAAGTCAGGCGTGGCCACGTTGCCGGTTCCGGTGCGGCGATCGCGCACGTCGAGCTGCGTGTACGACCAGCTGCCGCCGAAGCTCAGCGAGTGCCGGCCTTTCGTCCAGATGGCCGTGGCGGAGGGCATCAGCCGGTTCTGGAAGATGCCCGTGTTCGCGCCCTGCGAGGCCGCATCCGGTCCAATCGCGAGCGACGGCGCCGTGCTTCCGTAGAGCGCTCCCGATGGCGAGTCGAACTGGTCGCCGATCGCGTCGTTGATCGTGATGCCCGGAAAGTAATTGCCGAACGCCGTGGTCATGCCCACCGCGCCTGGACCGAAGGGCTGGTCGTTGGTGGCGTAGGCCTTCTCGCGAATGAAGCCCAGCGTCTCCGTAATGCTGAGATTTGTGGTCGGCGTCTGAATGTTATTGATCGCCGCGACTTGCGAGCCCACGTCCATGCGAGCCGTAAAGCCGGGCACGTTCGAGTAGCCGTAGGGCGAGAAGCTCGGGTCGTGCTGGTAGTAGTACTTCGCCGCCACGATATCCTTCGACCCCGGATTCCAGTCCAGATTGGCCACGGCCTGATCGGCCATAAAGCCGGCGGTCCCAGGGAGAAACGCGTTGTACGGCGAGAAGATGTTGGCGGTTCCCGTCGCATTCTGGTTGGGGATGAGCCACTTGCCCGGCTCGCCCGGCAGCGACGGCATCGTGAACAAATTCAACCCGACCGGATTCGTTGCCCAGCTGCTGCCGCTCACCGTGACGCCGGAAACTGCCTCGTTCGCCGTCCAGTTATTGTTCGCGATCTGCGTCAGGCCCTGGGGCGTGCGGTTCGTGTCGCTCAGGCCCGGCGGTACCACAAGCAGTTCGTCGCCCATCTCCTGATCGGTTACGTGCAGATGCTGATAGCTGGCGAAGTAGAACAGCTTGTCCTTGATGATCGGCCCTCCCACGTCTCCGCCGGCGGTGTAGCGATGCAGCTCGGGATTCTTGTCGGCCGCGGGAATGTTGTCGTCTTTCTTGAAGAAGAACGGAGCGGCGTTGATCCAGTTCGTCCCGCGATGGATATAGGCATCGCCGTGCAGGTCGTTCGTGCCGGAGCGCGTGCTCATGTCGATGTGCGCGCCGCTGTCGGAACCCTGCTGCGCGTCGTACATCGAGGCATTCACGCGCACCTCGGCCACCGACTCCGGCGCCGGCGTTGGAATTGCGTTGCCGATGGAGAGATACACCGACGAGCTGCTCGGAACCACGCCGCCGCCCGCGTTGTTGGCCTGCCCCGTGTTGTTCACCACGCGGAACGAGTCCACCTGGCTGGTGCTTTTGCCGTTGAAGAGATTGCTGGCGTCGACCCCGTTGATGAGGAACGCATTCGACGTGTCGCGCTGCCCGTTCGCCCAGATCGGAGCGTTGCCGAGACCGCTGTTCGAGCCCGTTCCGCCAGGCAGCTCTGCATTCACGCCCGGCGACTCGATCGCGAGGCCGGTAAAGCTGCCCGTCGGCAGCGGCACTTCGTCGATTTGCGCCTTGTCGAGCACGTAGCCGTTCGTCGTATCCACAGTGTTCAGCAGCGGAGTGGCTTCCACCACGACCGACTGGCTCACCTGGCCGATTTTGAGCGCGGCATTCACCGTGGCCGTGCGATCGGCCTGCACCAGGATGCCGGGGAACTTCTGCGTCTCGTAGCCCTGCCCGACAACCGTGATCAGATACGTGCCGATGGGCAGGTTGACGACGCTGTAGACGCCCTCGTTGTTCGTGGTCGCCGAGCGCCTGAGGGCAGTCTGTTCGCCGACCACCGTCACCGATGCGCCGGCGACCGCGGCGCCGGAGATATCCGTCACCTGGCCGGTGATGCCGCCGAGAGTTTGCTGAGCCGTGAGAGCAAAAGGAAGCGCAGCGAAGGACAAAAGGACGAGACAAAGGCGGAACGCGCGGCACCTGAACATCGAAGTACGGCCTCCTCACTCAAAAGCGCCTGGCCGCACCGAGAGGTACACGGGTGCGGCGGCTGCGTGGTGCAGTCCATGGTTTATTTGTTATGAATCGAGCGGCTGCGAACTCGGCAAAAGGTCTACGTGGACTTTGAGGTGAGCATAGCGGACCCCAATCTGTAACCCAACGTCAAAAACAGAGGAAAAGAAGCAATCGTGATGCGCTGGATAACGAGTTTTTATCGTGCTTCGCAAATCTGGGTTTGCGGGCTCGAAAGCTGCTCCGAGGCTGCGCACCGTTTAGGATGGGCAGCATGAAAAAGGGAACTCTCTTCGCGGGGCTGATCCTCGCGACAGCCGGGCTGGCCGTGGGCCTTCACGCAGCGGGAACGCCAAAGCTTCCTCTTCAGGCGCAGCGCGGCGCGCCCCAGGACCTCGAAATCACGGGCGATGTGCCCGGAATACCGGCAGGCCAGAGCCGCTTCGTCCGCTACGCCGATCTCGCGGCGCTCAAACAGGTGTCGTACGCGGTGAAGGATGATCCGAACTTCGACGGCCCCGTCCAGCTCAGTGGCGTTCCCCTCGACGAGATCGTTCAGGCGCTGGGCGCGACCGGCAGCCAGCAGCTGGTGGAGGCCGTGGGCGCCGATGGACAGGACGGGAACTACACAGCCGAGTATCGCGCTGCGCACCAGCCCTTCCTGGTGCTGACGGTCGGCGGAAAACCACCGGCGAAGGGCCCGGAGGGCGAAAACTACGCGCCCTACATGATTTCCCATCCGTTCTTCAAACCGGGCGTGAAGATTCTGGCGCATGTCGAAGACGCGAATGTGCCCTACGGAGTGACCAAACTGCATTTTTACGATCAGACAGCAATCCTGGCCGCGCTGAAACCGCCGGCCTCGGCAGGCGCTCCGGCGATGGAAGGCTATCGGATCGTGCTCAACAACTGCCTGCGCTGCCACAGCAACGGCGAGATCGGCGGGACGAAATCTCCTTTTGGATGGCCGCAGTTATCCCTGATTGCCAAAGGCAATGCCGATGCTTTCGGGAAGTACATCGTGCAGCCGAATCGGGTGAATCCCGAGGCGACCATGCCGCCCAATCCGAAATACGATGCCGCCACGGTGGCCGCGCTGATCGCGTACTTTCAGGCGGAAAACAAGTAGCCGATTGGCAGCCAGAGGCTGTCAGCGAAAGACTGCCAGCGAGAGACCGTCAGCAGGAAGCCGTCAGCGAAAAACGGCAAGGGACGGCATGCGAGGCAAAGTCGCGAAAGAGGGCTCTTCGCGAAACCGCTGGCGAAAAGCCCTTCGCGATCAATTCCTGCTGTTAGTGCTGCGCGAACATCTGTTCCACATCCTTTTTCAGGGCTACTCTTGAAGACTCCCGGGTATAGAACATGTGCCCGCCGGGGAACTCGTGGACCGAGACGCGTCCATCGTCGTTCATGATCGGCATCTGGTTCACGGTCAGGATGGACCCCATAAAGGGGCAGGAAAGATCGTTCCAGCCGTGGACGATCATCACCCGCAGCTTCGGATCGGCAGCTACCATGTCGCGCAGCTGTGTCGCCGAACCGGAGCGGAGATCCTGATCGCGGTTCCAGTGCTCGCCCACATCGTAGGAGAGGGCGTTGTAACGAGCGTCAACCTTCCACCCCACGGTATGGGTAACGAAATCGACCATGGCTGTTGTCGTGGGCGCGATGATGCTGGCCAGAATTGGATCGTTGGCGCGCTGTTCCGGCGCGTAGGGGAAGGGATCGAACATGGTCACGTTGGAGTCGTAGACCGAGCCGAGCTTTCCCTGCTCGCGGTGAACCTCGCGCAGATACGCGCCAGTCTCCAGCCGGCCGCCTGATTCCTTCACAAACGTCGGATCGAGGCCGGTCATCTCGGTGACTTTCTGGATCATGGCATCGGTTGCAGCTTTGTCCGCAGTGCCGTGGACGAGGGTGGTGAGGTAGTCACCGAGGGTGTAGTCGATGACGGACTTCATCGCCTCAGGCGTGAGCTTACCCTGGCGCTCGAGGTTAGCAGCGGTGATGGAAGGCAGCGTGACGAGCCACGGCAGGGGCGAGAGGTCGCCGTTCTGCTCGAGCGTCGGATTGAGATACGGCGAAACGAGGACCACGCCGTTCATGGCGACGCCGAGCTGCGACTGCAAATAGTAGGTGATGCGCGGGCCGCGGAATCCGCCATAGCTTTCGCCGGTGAGGTACTTGCGCGACGTCAGACGGTCGTTCAGGACGAGCCAGTCGTAGATGGCTCGCGAGAGGTACTCGATGTCGGGCTCGGTGGTCCAGAAGAGCTTGCGCGTTTCGTCGGGGTCCACCAGGGAGCGGGAGAAGCCGGTGCCGATCGGGTCGAGGAAGACCAGGTCGGTGAATCCGAGCCAGGTGCCGGGATTGTCGGAGAGATGGGTCGGGTCGGAAGCGCTGTCGCCCTCGTTGCCGATGCCGTCGAGGTGCTTGGGTCCGATCGCGCCAAAGTTGAGGTAGACCGAGGAGGCGCCGGGTCCGCCGTTGACGGCAAAGGTGACGGGGCGGTTGGGCCCGTCTACCGTGTAGGCGGTGTAGACGAGCTGCCCGGCGGTCTTGCCCTGGTCATCGCGCACCGGCAGGGTGCCGACGGTGACGGTGTACTTCAGCGTCTTGCCGTCCAGGGTGATGGACTGCTCGGTGTGCGCGTCGGGCGGGAGCGGAGGGAGCTTGTTCCAGTCGCCGGCGTCGGGCTTGGCGGGCGGCTTCTCGGCGGCTGGCGCGGACTGTTCGGCGGGGGCGGGGCCGCGGCGGTGGGGCTGATCGTCGTTTCCCTGGGCCAGGGCGGCAAAGGGCAGAGCAGCAAGACAGGCGAAGGCAACGGCCGCGCGAACGCGGGAGCTGGAATTTTGCATGACAGACAGAATAAAGGATGCGGGCCGCGGGGAGCGCGGAGCCGGTCGGCGAGTGGGCAGGTGAGAGAACCGGCGACAGCCCGTTAGCGGAAATCGGCTCGCGAGGACCCGGCAGAAGGACACGGTCAACCGAAGGTAGCCGCAGGCCGCGTCGAGCAGGCATCTGGGAGGAATCGAGGCTGGCGTGCTACAACTGTCTGGTCCTCAGATCGTGCGCCTTTGTCCTCGGCGCGCCCGACAATTTTCTGTAACCGCGAGTGCGATCAAAGCGCTTGTTCCCGGGCCTGCTTCCCCGAGCTGCCGCCCACGGGAAGTTCGGAGTGAAGTGCATGCCGACGCGAGCAAACTCGGAAGCGGATCCGCGATCGTCGAATCTGCCCGAAGCCGCCACCATGGCCCACGCGCCGAGGCGCCTGGGGCGGTACGTGATCGAGGGACCGATCGGAGCGGGAGGCATGGGTGAGGTCTACCGGGCGCAGGATCCGCGCCTGGAGCGAACGGTGGCGATCAAGATGCTGCCGCGGGAGACGGCGGAGGACAGCGCGCTGAGGAGGCGGTTTCTGAATGAAGCGCGCGCCGCATCGGCGCTGAATCATCCCAATATCGTTGCGCTCTACGACATCTGCACAGACCGGGAGGTCGATTTCCTGGTGATGGAGTACGTCGATGGAAGGACGCTGAAGGAGCTGATCGCGAAGGACGTGCTCAGCTTTGAGCAACTGGCGGAATTCGGTTCGCAAGTGGCATCGGGGTTGAGTGCGGCCCATGGGGCCGGCGTCGTGCACCGGGATATCAAGCCCGCCAACATCATGGTGACCCAGGCACAGCAGGCGAAGGTGCTGGATTTTGGAATCGCAAAAGTGACGCGAGGCGGCTCCGATACGCAGCTCACGGCCGAGGGTCAGGTGATCGGGACCGTCGCCTACATGTCGCCGGAACAATCGCGCGGCGAGGAGACGGATTTCCGCTCCGATCTGTTTTCTCTGGGCAGCGTGCTGTATGAGGCCGCGACCGGGCGGCCGCCCTTCCAGGCGGCCAGCATTCTGGGACTGATGCACGAAATTGCCACGCGGGAACCCGAGCCGCCGACTACCTACCGCCCCGAGCTGCGGCCGGACTTCGTGCGCGCGGTGATGCGGTGCCTGGCGAAAGATCCCGGGCAACGGCCGGAATCCGCGATGGAGCTGGCGACCGAACTCAAGTCTCTCACCATTCCCGAGCAGCCGCGGGCGCAGGTTCGGCAAAAGCGCCCGACCGTGGCCGTGGTTCCGCTGAAGGTCCGGGGCCCGGCGGCGGACCAATATTTATCGGTATCGCTGGCGGAGGCCCTGATCCATCGGCTCTCGTCGACGGGCAGGCTGCAGGTGCGGCCCATTGCGAGCGTGATCCGTTACGCCGCGGATGAAACGGACTGGGCCAGAGTGGCGCGGGAGCTGAACGTGGACCTGGTCGTGGAAGGCGCCGTGCAGATTGCGGGCGGTAAGATTCGCGTGCTCGCTTCCATCCACAACGCGAGCGACGGCAGCACGGTGGCATCGCTGAAGCAGGACGGCGACTCGAGCGATCTCTTCGCTCTGCAGGATCGTCTGACCGACGGCGTGACCGAAGTGCTGGCTCCCCAGCGTGCAGAGCGCGCCGAGATGCGAGTTCCCCCGACCAGACATCCGGGAGCGTTCGAGCTCTATTTGCGCGCGGTCGATCGGCAGATCCATGTGGACAAGTTTGAGATGGCGTCGGCGATTGAACTCCTGACCCGGGCCACGGAACTGGATCCCGCATTCGCGGATGCGTGGGGGTTGCTGGCGCAGGCATGTGCCCAGATGGGCGCTCATCTGGACCCCGATCCGAAGTGGTTCGAACTGGGAGAGCGCGCGATCGCGCGGACCCTGGAGCTGGACCCGGTGCAGTGCACAGCGTTGTGCGCGCGCAGCATGATTTTGTGGTCGCCGTCGCGGGGCTTTCAGAATCGAGCGGCGCTGCGCGCGCTGAACGCCGCGCTGAAAATCGATCCTGGGCGACCGACGGCGCGGCACCAGCGCTGCGCGATTTTGTGGCATCTGGGCTTTCTGGAAGCTGCGGAGCGGGATGCGGATGAGCTGCAGTCCACCAATCCGACGCTGGAAGTGATGCATCGGGGAGCCATTGCCCTGCAGCGCGGCGACTTCGAGCGCAGTGTTGCCTTCTACGATCGCGCAATGGAACTGGAGCCGAACGGGGTTCTGAATCATCTGCTGGCGCCGGTCGCGGTCTTATATGCGGGTCGGATGGAGGAGGCGCGGACGGCGATTGACAAGGCGCGGAGCAAGTTTCCGACCGAATCGTTTGGGCTCGGGCTGGAGTCGATCCTTGCTGCCCTCGATGGGGACGTCAGGCGCGCGGAGGTGCTTGCCGATGAAGCCGCGCGCAGCACCCACAGCATGACGCACACGCACCATACCTGGCATTCCTGTGCGTCGACCTACGCTTTGATCGGCAGGACTGAGAAGGCGTTGCACGAGCTGGAACGCTGTGCGGGCATGGGGCTGCCCAGCTATCGCCTCTTCGAATCAGATCCTTATCTTCGCGGCCTGCGCGGCGATCCCGGCTTCAGCGCGATCCTCACCCGGCTGCGGCGCGAGCACGAATCCGTTCGTGAGGAATTCGGGCTGCCGGTTTAACTGAGCCGCCACCGGTGTGCGGGCGGCCGGCAAGACTCATTGCGAAAAACTGTGAGCGACGGCTGCCGGCGAAAAACTGCTCGCGGATTTCTCTTTGCGGGAGATCGTCCGGCAGACGCCCCAGACAGCCTGCGGGCGGGTTACCTGGATAGGTGAGTACACGCTTTCGAATTTCGCAATGTGCGATGGCGTTCGCATGCTATCGTGCAGGCGGGGGAGGGGTACGGTGACGCTCAGAGATTTTATCGGCAAGCAGTTCATCGCGGTCATCCAGTGGACCGAGCCGCAGGATGGGATTTTGGCGTGGCGCTATCCCATGGAAGATCAGGAGATCGAGAACGGCGGCCAGTTGACGGTGCGCGATTCGCAGATGGCGGCGTTTGTGAACGAGGGTAAGATTGCCGACGTATTCGGCCCCGGACTGCACACGCTGAACACGCATAATCTGCCGGTGTTGACCGACCTGATGAACTGGACCAAGGACTTCAGATCGCCGTTCAAGTCGGACGTGTATTTCTTCTCCACACGGTTACAAATGGACCAGAAGTGGGGGACGGCGACACCCATCACCTTCCGCGAGAAGGAGTTTGGCGCGGTGCGGGTGCGGGCGTACGGCATCTATTCGTACCGGATCGCGGACCCGAAGACCTTTTTCCTGCAGGTGAGCGGCACGCGCGACGCGTATCTGGCGCAGGATCTGGAAGGACAGCTGCGGGAGACGATCGTGGGGCGCATGGCGGACACCCTGGCGGGGAGCGATCTCGGCTTTCTGGATATGGCTGCGAACCAGGCGGTCCTGAGCGCGAAGGTAGCCGACGCTGTTCGGCCGTCGTTCGCGGCCATCGGTCTGGAGCTGGGGCAATTTGTGGTGGAGAGCCTGTCGCTGCCGGAAGAACTGCAGAAGGTGATGGATCAGCGGATCGGCGTGAACATGGCCGGCGACCTGGGGCGGCTGACGCAATTTGAGACCGCAGAGGCGCTGGAGACCGCGGCGGCGAATCCTGGTGGCGTGGCCGATGCCGGCGTCGGCCTGGGCGCGGGCGTCGCGATGGCACAGGCCATGCTGGGCGCACAAGGGCCCGGCGGCGTGCGGACCGGCGCGGCAGCGGCCTCGCCTGGGGCCGCTGCGAGCATGAAATTCTGCACCGAGTGCGGCCAGTCGATGGCACGGGCGGCGAAGTTCTGTCCGGAGTGCGGGAAGCCGCAGGCGGGAGGGGCGCAATGAATTGCAGCGCCTGCGGAGGTCCGCTGAAGCCGCGTGCGACGGACGATGCGCTGGTGTGCGAATACTGCAAGAGCGTCTTCTATCCGGAGAAGAACGACGATGGCGTTGTCGTTCTGGGCGAGTCGCACGACGAGCCTTGCCCGGTGTGCGCGATTCCGCTGATGAACGCGACGCTCGAGCGCGCGCAGATTCGCTACTGCACGAAGTGCCACGGCATGCTGATCCCGATGGGGGGATTTCCCGAGGTGATCGAGGCGCTGCGCGAACGAAATCCGGGGCGCGTGGATATCCCGCCGTTCGATCCGGAAGAACTGAAGCGGAAGCTGACGTGTCCGCACTGCCATCAGGCGATGATTGTGGACTTCTATCCCGCGGCGACCAACGTCGTCGTTGGGCTGTGCGAGCGATGCAGCCTGGACTGGGTGGATCACGGGAAGATGGGGCGGATTGTGGACGGCGCGCGGCGGTTGCGCGAGGTCGACCAGGACATGGCGGAAGATCATCTGAAGACGAACTTCCGGCTCTGAGGCCTTCCGCAGGGGCCCGCGCGGCCAAAACGCGCAAATTTTTTCTTCCACACTTTTGTGTAAGTCGCTGATTTTACGGGGAGGGAGCCCTTTTCCTCCAGTTATGTGTTGATTTCAAGTGAGTTACGGGCAAGCACTTTGGATTCAGAGGTTTGCCGAGTTTGGGCCGGCATACATCAGGAGCCGGCAGATCATGGCGAAGTGGTCGGGGTGGAGGTTCCGCATGACCCTGCGGAGCGAGTGCGGGAGGCTGGCGACGCGGTCGATGGCGAATTCGGCGGCGGTGCGAGCGCTCTGGTAGCGGAAAAATTCCTCGGAGGAGGCGCTGCCACGGACGAGAGGCTCGAGCGCCTGGAGGGACCGGGAGATTTCGAGGACCAGCTGGTCGAGCCCGAGGCCGCCGAGTCGCAGCAGAGCGTGCTCGTGGCGGGCGGGGCGAGGATCGCGGCTGGAGCCGGAGGCCGGGGCGGGGAGCGCGCGGACGATGCGGCGGTGATCGCGGCAAAAGGCTGCGCCGCGTTTGGGGATGCGGCGGCAATGGCGACCGCCGGCGTACTGGAACTGGCACTCGGGAATCGAATCCGGGACCATGGGAATTCTCCTCGGGGCAACAAAAAAGGACCGCGGGCGGCGGTCCTTTTTTCTTTTTCTACTCT
>DATJTG010000244.1:0-2835 GCA_035503555.1 Acidobacteriaceae bacterium
AAACTCCCCCTCAAATCGGCCACCGACATGTACGAGCGACTGCGGACGCAGGAACTCGCCGGTCTCCGCGTCGGCCTTCTCCACGGCCGCCTCGATGCCGACGAGAAGGAAGTCGTCATGCGCCGCTTTCAGCGCGGCGAAGTCGATGTCCTCATCGCCACCACGGTGATCGAAGTCGGCGTCGATGTGCCCAACGCGACGGTGATGGTGATCGAGCACGCCGAGCGCTTCGGCCTCGCCCAGCTCCACCAGCTTCGCGGACGCGTCGGCCGCGGCGCCGCGAAGTCGTACTGCATTCTCATGACGGGCGCCAGGCTCACACCCAACGCCGAAGAGCGCCTCGCCGCCATGGTCCGCACCCAGGATGGCTTCGAACTCGCTGAGCTCGACCTCGAGCTGCGCGGCCCCGGCGAGTTCTTCGGCACGCGCCAGGCAGGACTGCCCGACTTCCGCATCGCCAGCCTCGTCCGCGATCGCAAGCTGCTCGAACTGGCGAAGGTCGAGGCCGTGCGTTTCTGGGAGAAGGCCGGCGACGAAGCCACGGCCGACGAGCGCAGCATCGTCCGTGCTCGCCTGAAGGGCGTGTGGCAGCGCA
This sequence comes from Acidobacteriaceae bacterium, assembly GCA_035503555.1. Taxonomy (GTDB): domain Bacteria; phylum Acidobacteriota; class Terriglobia; order Terriglobales; family Acidobacteriaceae; genus Palsa-343. The sequence goes on from DATJTG010000244.1 coordinate 596, forward strand.
CCTACGGCCTCGCCGAAGCGGGTTAGAGCATCCCTCGCCATCTCTTCCGCCCCGGCGGGCTGCGGACCCGAGCGGAAGAGACGTTCTGGAGCCTACTTGCAGACGAAGCTGGTGTACACCTGTGCGTTCGCGAAGTCAGACGGGGTCGCAGTATTGAAGGACGCAATGACCACATAGTCCGCTGTGGTCAATGGGAATGTTGCACTGCCTATCGTCGGCCAGCAGCGAGGGAGCCCAGAAAACAAGGCACAAAGCGAACAGTGAAAGCTTGCGCAGCATGCGCACCTCCAGGCAGAGATTTCCTTCCCTGGGGCGAGACAAGTCCGAGCCACGGTAGAAACCGATGAAAGGCGCCGCGTTGAACGAAATTTCAGAGACTTCCTGAGTACCGCGATTGGGGAGCTGCTCGGATCCGTTGATGGTCTTCCAGTCGAGCAGAGACCTGAACTGCCGGGGGGAATGGAAGTGGCGGCACCCTACGCCGGGGTCGCGAACGTTTGCAAGTGAAGAAATATCGCGCGGCGATTCGCTGCCGTAATGCAAGCGGCCCGCGCCTTCCCGCCTATCTTCGCCCCACCAGCGCCTCAAACTCCGGATGCGTCGCGACGACCTTCTGCGCGTAGGGGCAGAGCACATCAACCCGCAGCGAGTGCTCCTTCGCATAGTCGAACGCGGCTGTGACCAGTTGCAGCCCAAGGCCTCGCCCGCGCAGTTCCTCAGGCACCTCGGTGTGCCACAGCGTCATCCATCCCTGGTCGTCCACTTCGAAATCGAGGAAGCCGGTCTTGCCCTCCTCTTCGATCTCAAATCGGCTGCGCGTGACTTTCGATGGCTCTGTCATCAGGGGCTCCGCTCATTGAGATGATCGCAGATCCCCACGCGCGCATCGCGCATTTGCCCTACCGCGCCTGAGCCTCCGCCGCGGCGGAAGCCATCTCCACCGCCCCCGCCATCCGCGCCAGCCGCGCGCGTACGACGGCGGCGTCCGCCAGATCTCCCGTTTGCTCCAAAAAGTTGCGGTACTCCGTGAGCGCAGCCACATACGTCGGATGCCCGAACCCAAGCTGTGACTCCATGCCCGCGAGCCCGCTCTTCATCAGCCGGCCGGCCTCCGCGGTATCGCCCATGTGCCAGCGAGCGTACCCGAGCAGGAAGTCGATCCAGCCGATCGGCATTCCCCCGGCCGCGCCCTGGTCCGCCTCGGCGAGCCGGTGCGCCTGCTCGAGCGGCCCCATCGCGCGAGCGCTCCGGTTATCCGCACAGAGCGCCAGAGACAGATCAATGAGCGCGGTCATCTTTTCTTCCTGCGACGCCTCCAGGCTCGCCGGCGACTTCCCGTCGACCAGGCGCTCCCTCGCCATCTCCGCGTAGCGGACCGCCGCAACGGTCTCGTGCCGCCCGAGCGACAACATAGCAAGATGCATCCAGCTCACTCCCTCGCCCAAAGAGTCGTTCCTCGCCTCGCGCAGCGCGAGCGCGCGCAGCTCCAGCGGCTCCGCGTGCGCATAGTCGCCGGTCTCCACATACAGCGTTCCCGCGCTGTCGAGCGCATCGGCGAGCGTTGCCTTGTCACCCGCTTCCAGCAGCGGAATCGCTCGAAGATAGCTGTGTTCAGCATCGCGGTAGCGCGCCGCATCCTGCTCCAGCATGGCCAGCCGCCACCACGCCGCGCCGTCGTTCTGTCCGGAGGCCTGCGCGACCCGCGCTTCCGCCGCCTGGAGATGCAGCTCGAGTTGCGCCGGCAGCGGCTGCTGCGCGGGCAGCGATGCGGAGATCAGAACCCCGCCGGTCACGAAGAATCGCAAGAGCGAAGATGGAAAGTGCATGGGGCACCTCTGCGATCTCAACCTACGCAGAGCCGCGCGTTTCGGGAATGCTTTCGGGATGGCGCGCAAATGCGTGGGACGAATCGTCTCACCGCAGGGGCGAATCGTAAGCCGCTGCGCGGTCCCCGCATTTCCCTCGCCCCGAAACCCAGGAAAGACGCTATAAAGAAACCGGCAGGAGGCCCATTGCAACCGGCGGGAACCGCATCACCGCATCGCCGAGGTTTCGGAACCAGGCTGACGCTGCGCGAATACTTCCGCGAGGCCGCCGTCGCCGCCGTGCCATGGTCGGCGATGGTGGTGCTCGAAGCGGCCCAGGTGCTGCTCTCCGACGCCAACCATGGATACGTCCTGCCTCTGTTCCACTACTTCATCTGGGCGGCCTTCAACTGGTACACGTGGGCGCTGCTCACG
>DATJTG010000245.1:0-26059 GCA_035503555.1 Acidobacteriaceae bacterium
GTATTCCGACGGCAGTACCGACACGCTGCAGGTCCCGGTTAACTCGGCCATCGCCGGCATTCTCGCGCGCTATCCCATGCCCAACCTGCCCACCGGCGCTTATGGAGCCCGCACCTACGCCGCGCCTTCCAACGTCAGCACGAATGCCGATCAGTTCTCCATTCGCCTCGATCAGAAACTCGGCCCAAAAGGTCAGTTCCTCGGCCGCTTCACCTACGACAATCTCACCGGCCCCACCACCAACCCCGATCAGACGCTGCTCGATCCGACCTTCGCCGTGCAGTACGTCGATCATCAGCGCAACGTGGTCTTCAGCTATACGCGCACCGTCTCGCCGCGATTTCTGTGGTCGGCCTCGTTCAGCATCACCCGCTCCACGCCGTCGTTTCCCACGCCCAACCACACCGATCCCGCGGTGAAGTTCACCGACGGCCTCTTCGAGCCGTTCGACTCCGCCGCCGGATCCGTCATGTCGGCCTTCGGCAATCTCTTCCAGGGTCAGCTCAACATGGCGCGTACGACCGGCAAGCACGACATCAAGGGCGGCATCGAAGCGCGCCTCAATCGCGACACGACCTACTTCGGCATCAGCCCCAACGGCGAATACGATTTCGGCGGCGGCACGGTCTACTCTCCCGTGTTCATCCCATCGTCAAGCGGCCGGCACAACATCCAGCCGGGCGATCCGCTGCCCGACACGCTCTCCAGCCTGCTCCTCGGCTATCCCTACGGTTACACCATCGCCGTGGCGCCGCCCTATTTCTCCAACGGCGCGCATATCGGCCCTGCCGCCATCAATCGCAACGACGTGAACGCCTACGTGCAGGATACCTGGAAGATCAATCCCAACTGGGCGCTCGACTACGGTCTCCGCTACGAGGTCTACACGCCCATCACCGAGCGCGCGCATCGCACCTCGAGCTTCCTCAATCCGTTTCCGGCGGCTGGTGTCGATCAGGTCTACGTCATCAATCCGCAGCCCGGCTATCAATCAGGCTGGAACGGCTGGGGCCCCCGCGTGCAGATTGACTGGAACGCGCCGTACGCCATCCGCGTCCACGCCGGAGGTGCGATCACCGTCATCCCGCCGAACATCTGGCAGGATAACTTCCTGACCGGATCCACGCCGTTCGCCGTCTATCCGCGCGTCAATGCCGCCAGGAGCGGCGAAATCTCCTACGGATTTCAGATCACGCCGGACGAGCTGCCGCCGGCCTACACGCCGCAGGGCGTCAATATCCTCGCCAGCGGCGACACAAAGAAGGTTCCGGCCAATACCGTGATGGACGTGAATCGCTACCAGCAGGATCTGGCCGCGCTCGCGCCCGGGCATCAGCTGTCGCTGCTCAATCTCAGCGCCATCGACCGCAAATTCGGCGATGGATTCCTGCAGACGTGGACCCTTGGCCTCGAGCGCGCCTTCGGAGCCCTCACCGCCGACGCAGCCTACGTGGGCACCGCTTCGTTTCACCTGCCGCGCATGGCCTCGCCCAACGCGTATCCCGGCGCTGGTCCGGGCTTCGCGCCCTTCACCAACTTCGACAGCAACGGCAACGTCACCGGCGGCTTCGGCGTCGAGTCGGTCATCACCAACACCGCGCACTCCTCCTATAACGCGCTGCAAACATCGCTCTCCGGCACGGTCGCCCACGGCGGTCCGGGGATCCAGGCCGGATACACCTGGGCGAAATCGCTCGACGACGTCAGCGGCGTCATCGGTGGAACCGGAAACACCGGCGCGGTCACCCTCTTCAATCCCCAGGATCCCTTCAATACGCATCCCGAGCGGGGCCCATCGAACTTCGACGTCACCCACGCCTTCACGGTGAGCGCGGCGCAGGACCTGCATCTCCAGCAGGCCGGCTTCCTTTCCGGCGCGAGCCATGCATTCACCGAGGGATGGGAGTTGCTCTCCATCTCCACCATCACCTCCGGCTCGCCGTTCACCATCTATTCGGGTATCCAGCAGACCGGATACGGCACCATCGGCGCCGATCGCCCCGACCAAATCGGCAAGCCTGACCTCTCCACCGCGCACAGCGCCACACGCCCCCGTTACGACTACTTCGGACGCGGCGCGGCCAACGCCGCTTACTTCTCCATTCCCATTGGCATTCCCGGCGGCAGCGGGCCGAATTCAGGACGCTTCGGAACTCTCGGCCGCAACACCTTCCGCGGCCCGGCTTACTACGACTTCGACTACGCCCTCATCAAAACCACGCCGGTCGGCCATCGCGCCAGCGGCCTCGAGCGCGCCGACCTGCAGTTTCGCGGCGAGTTCTTCAACCTCTTTAACATCGTCAACATGGGCCTGCCCGCGAATACCCTTCTGGGTTCCGGCTTCGGCCTCATCAGCAGAACCGCGGGCACCTCCCGGCAGATTCAGTTCTCGCTCAAGTTGATCTATTAGCGAGACCCCGGCTCCTCAATCCGCGTGCGGCCATGGCTCCCATGGATCGGCGCTCGAGCTGATGCGGGGACTCATCGCCCGCCTGCGCTCTTCCCATAGTCATTCAAGTGGAGTATAACTATGACTCCCATAGTCATTCGAGTGGAGAGGAGTGTGGACTATGTTCGGATTCGCGAAAGTTGTTGTTCCCTGGCTCGTCGTATGCCCTCTTGTTGTCTACGGACAGGTCTTTGACAGTGTCACGATCAAACCCGCTTCTGCGTCCCGTGAAACCACGATGCGCTTGCAAATTCTGCCGAACGGCGACCTGATCGCCCATGCGGTTCCGCCGGTGATGCTCGTGAGTTACGCCTACAGCGTCCCTGTCAACCCCTCGCCGCTGCTCTCCTCACTTCCCGACTGGACCATTCGTGAGCGCTATGACGTCGAAGCGAAAGCGCCGGTCGACGCCATACCTCCCGGTCTTCCCGACAGCGAAAAGCAAAGCCGGATGCGTCAAATGATCCGCCGACTGCTTGCCGACCGATTCGGGCTCGTGATGCGGGTCGAGGAGAAAGCAATGCCTGTCTACGCTCTCACGGTGGCCGGCGGCGGATCTGACCTTCAGAGAGCAGCCACCTCGCAAGAGGGCTGCCTCCTCGACAGCGATCCGCAGGGGTGCCACACGTTTGTCGCCGGCGTCGGCCATCCCCTCGATGCCAAAGCGATCGACATGGACGACCTCGCTCTCTATATCGAGAACTGGACGGATTTGCCGGTCGTCAATCGCACCGGCCTTAAGGGAGAGTTCACTGTAAACACGCCTGGCTGGCTCCCCATGCGGCTCCCGCCTCCACCCCCGAACGTCACGCCGGCCGCCAATCCCTTTGCCGGCCTCCCCACCATTTTCGCGGTCCTGGGCAATCTCGGTCTCGAACTCCGCCGCCAGGAGGAAGTCCTGCCGGTATACACAGTAGAGCGTATGGAACGCCCGTCTGCCGATGGGCGACAGGGATGACCCGCGTTTTCCCGGGCATCTCAGACTCATCTCCTAAACTCATAGTTGACAAACGTGGAGCTTCAGGCCTAATCTCCTATCTCATTAGGAGACTGCCTCCATGGATAAGCCCAAACCCCGCGCCCTCACCCGCCTCGAGCTGCGCATCATGCAGGTCATCTGGCGATGCGGCGCCAGCACCGTCAGCGATGTGCAGGCCGAGCTGAAACCGCCGCTCGCCTACACCACCGTCCAGACTGTGCTCAACATCCTCGAGCGCAAGGGACGCCTGAAGCGCGAGCTGGAGGGCCGCGCCTATGTCTACAGTGCGCGCGTTTCGCAGGACCGGGCGCTCGGGCAGGGCGTGCGCGAACTCGTCGACCGGATGTTTGGCGGATCGAGCGAGGAACTGGTGATGAGCCTGCTCAAAAGCCGCCAGATCGACGCCAGGAAATTAGCTGAGCTCTCTGAGCGCTTCAGCCGCGATGAGGAGGCCGAGTGATGACGACGCTTGAGTCGTGGGTCCTCTCGTATCTCGCCAACGCCCTCTGGCAGGTGCCGCTGCTTTTCGCCGCGGGATGGATCGCTGCGCGCCTCGCCCGCTCGCTCGGCCCCGCGGCTGAGCACCGCATCTGGGCTGCCATCCTCGTTCTCGAAACCCTGCTCCCTGCCGCGTCCGTCGCGTCGTGGTCCTGGGCGCGCGTTATCTTCCTCTGGCCCCACCGCATTCATCCTGGCGACGGCGTCGTCACTGTGGTGATGGGCCCCGGACGCGCTCTCGGCAGCCTGCCGCTGCCGCGGCTCTCATTCTCCGCCCTCACCGCCGCGTACGGCCTGGTCTGCCTGTGGTTTCTGGCCAGGTTCCTGTGGCGATGCGCCGGCCTGCGGAGCATCCGTCGCGAAGCCGCGTCTCTGCCTGATTCGGCCGAAGCCGCCGTTGCCTGCGCTCGCTGCGCCGATCGCCTCGGTCTGCGCGGAGTCTCCATCGCCGCATCCACGCGCATATTCTCGCCGGTCGTGCTCGGCTTTCGGCGCCCGACGATCCTCATCCCCACGGCGATGCTTCCGCAACTCACGCCCGCCGACCTCGAAGCCGTCCTTGCGCATGAGTGCGCGCACCTCGTTCGCAACGACTTTCTCCGCAACCTGGTCTACGAGGCGCTCGCGATTCCGATCGCCGGACATCCCCTGCTCCGGGCTACGCGCAATCGCCTCACGGAAACTCGCGAGATGATTTGCGACCGCCTGGCTTCGGCCGGCAGCGGACGCAAACAGTACGCCCGATCCCTTCTGCGGCTGGCGACCGTCCTCCTCGCGCGGACGCCCGTCAACACCTGCCACGCCATCGGAATCTTCGATGCCAACACTTTCGAGAGGAGAATTATGCGACTCGCCGAGAAACCGATCGAAATGGGGGGCGCGCGCCGCGCGGCTCTCGCTCTGGGGTGCGCGGTGCTGGGCCTTGCCGCCTGCGGCTCCGCCCTCGCCCTCCGCGTGCACGTCAACACGCTCAGCTTCATCGCCGCCGACAGCAACAAACCTGCGAAGAAGGTTCATGTCGCGCCCGGCGTCATGGCCGCCCAGAGAATCAGCGGGAAGAATCCGGTCTATCCACAGGAAGCCAAGGATCAGCGCTTGCAGGGAACCGTGGTTCTTGAAGCTACCATCGGCAAAGATGGCAGCGTGGAGGATCTCCATGTCGTCTCCGGCCCTCCCCAGTTGCAGCAGTCGTCGATCGACGCCGTGAAGACCTGGATGTACAAGCCGTTCCTGCTCAATGGGGATCCGGTTGAAGTGGAAACACAAATCAGCGTGGTCTACACGCTGGCCGATGACAATCAGTAGAACCGTAGGGGGCGACATCGCAGTTGCCCCCGTCTTCTGCGCGGTACCGGGCGCTAAGCGTGGCGGGCGCGGAATTTCGCCACGACTTCCAGATACTTCCGCGCCATCTCCGTCACTTGCTCGGGATGGCCATTCTCGGTCGCCTTCGGATTGACGAGGTCGGTTCCGACGCCCAGCGCCTTCGCCCCGGCCTTCAGAAAGTCCGCCGCAGTGTCGAGCGTGACTCCGCCCGTCGGGATCAGCTGCAGCTCAGGAAAGGGGGCGAGCAGCGATCGCAGGTAGCTCGCCCCACCCACGGCTGAGCAGGGAAAGATCTTGACGTAATCGGCGCCATCGCGCCAGGCCGTGATCGCCTCGGTGGGCGTCAGCGCACCAGGGATCGCGACTTTGCCCATGGCCTTCGTGCGCCCCACCACTTCTGGGTGAAAGCTCGGGCTGACGACGAACTCCGCTCCGGCGGCGATCGTTTCCTGCGCCTGCCCAACGTCAGTCACTGTGCCCGACCCCAGCAGCAACCGGTTGCCGTATTCCTTTTTGAGGGTCCGCAAAAGATCGATCGCGCCCGGAACGGTCATCGTGACCTCGATGACCGTGATGCCGCCGGCAACCAGGGCCTCCACCAGCGCATGGCCCTCCCGCTCCGTCGGCGCCCGCAGAACGGGTATGATTCCCACCCGCTCGATCCACTCTTTTGTCTCCGCCGCTTTCATAGTCTTTTCTGATTCCTGATCCTTATCCTGGCCCCAGTCTCACCGCGAGATCCGCACCGACTCGCCCTTCATCACGCGCTCCACTTCAGCCAGCGTGGCCATGCTCGTATCGCCCGGAGTGGTCATCGCCAGTACCCCGTGAGCGGCTCCGCAGGCCACCGCCCACTCTACCGGCTTGCCCGCCAGCAGCCCGTAGATCAGCCCCGAAGCGAATGAGTCGCCGCCGCCGACGCGGTCCAGAATCTCAACTTCTCGCTGCGGCACCTGCACCGTCTCGTCGCCGCACAGCGCTATCGCTCCCCACGCGTTGCGCGTGGCCGAGTGCGCCGTCCGCAGCGTGGTCGCCACCAGCTTCAGGTTGGGATACGCCGCCGCCACCTCGCGCAGCATGCGTTCGTATGCGGCCACCGGCAGCTCTGCAAAATCCGCGCCGACGCCCTCGAGGGTCACGCCCAGCATCGCTGCAAAGTCTTCCTCATTGCCCAGCAGCACATCCACCTTCGCGACCAGCGATCGGTTCACCTCCTGTGCGCGGGTCTTGCCGCCGATGTTCCGCCACAGAGAGTCGCGATAGTTCAGATCGTAGGAAACCGGCGTGCCGTGCCGTCGCGCCGCGTCGATCGCTTCCGCTGCCACCAGCGGCGTCGTCTCTGACAGCCCGGCGAAGATGCCGCCCGTGTGGAACCACCGCGACCCATGCGACGGGCCGAAGATGCTTTCCCAGTCCCAAAGCTCCGGCGAGACTTGCGCGATTGCCGTGTGCCCGCGGTCTGAGCAGCCTACCCCCGCGCGCACGCCGAAACCGCGCTCGGTAAAGTTCAGGCCGTTGCGCAACGCGCGTCCCACGCCGTCGTACGGCATCCAGCGCAGCAGTTCGAGATCCACGCCCCCCTGCAGCAAAAGATCTTCCACCAGCCGGCCGATGGGATTATCCGCCAGCGCCGTGGCGATGGCTGTGCGCAGGCCGAAGCAGCGCCGCAGTCCGCGCGCCACGTTGTATTCCCCGCCGCCCTCCCACGCCGTGAACTGCCTCGCCGTGTGAATCCGCCCCTCGCCGGGATCGAGGCGCAGCATCACTTCGCCGAGGCTCACCGCATCCCAGCGCGCCGGGCCTTTTTTCAGGACCAGACTCTCCATCTCACCCATTCTCCGCTCGCCGTCGATCGCGCATCCCGGTTGCCGGTACGCCCGCTTTCCCCGCTCTGCGCCGCGAATGCAGCCTCTGTATTATGGCTGCTGGAGTCTCGAGCCCTCATGAGAGTCGGAGTTTTTACGCCGCTGCTTTCGCAGCTCTCCTTGTCTGCCGTCCTCGACAAACTGAACAAGCTGCACATCTCCACCGTCGAGCTGGGAACCGGCAACTACCCCGGCGACGCCCACTGCAAGCTCTCCATGCTCGACGATGCAAACGCCCTCGGCGAGTTCCAGAAACTTCTCGCTGATCGCGGCGCGTCCATCAGCGCGCTCAGTTGCCACGGCAATCCTCTGCACCCCGACAAAGCCCGCGCCGGGCGCGACCGCGATGTGAGCCGCAGAACCATCCTGCTCGCGGAAAAGCTCGGCATTCGCACCGTCGTCGATTTCTCCGGTTGCCCGGGCGATTCGCCGGCCGCGACCCAACCGAACTGGGTCACGTGCCCCTGGCCGCCGGATTATCTTGAGGTCCTCGACTGGCAGTGGGACAAGGTCGTCACGCCCTACTGGACCGAGCACGGCAAGTTCGCCGCCGATCACGGCGTGCGCATCGCGATCGAAATGCACCCCGGCTTCGTGGTCTACAGCCCTGAAACCATGCTGCGCCTGCGCGGCATTGCCGGGCCTTCGGTCGGCTGCAATTTCGATCCCAGCCATCTCTTCTGGCAGGGCATCGACCCCATCGCTGCCGTCCGTTTCCTTGGCGAGGCCATCTTCCACGTCCACGCCAAAGATACACAGATGTATCCCGCGAATCTGCCCCTCACCGGCGTGCTTGACACCAAGCCGTACACCGACGAGCGCCGCCGCGGCTGGATCTTCCGCACCTGCGGATACGGCCACGGCGCGGGGTGGTGGAAGGAGTTCGTCTCAACCCTGCGCATGTACGGCTACGACGACGTGCTCTCCATTGAGCACGAAGACTCGCTGCTCTCAGCCGAAGAGGGCCTTACGAAAGCCGCGGCCTTCCTCAACGATCTCGTTATCCGCGAGCAGCCCGGCGCTGCGTGGTGGGTGTAGCGATGGCGGCCAAACCGATTCGCACTGCCGTCGTTGGCTCCGGCTTCATGGGCCGCGTGCATCTGGAAATGCTGCGCCGCGTGGAGCACGTGGAGATCGCTGCCATCGCCGCGCGCAACACGGCTGCGGCGGAAGCCCTCGGCTCGGCGTTCGGCGTGCCGCATACCAGCTTTGACGCCGTGCTGCGCGATTCCTCCATCGACGCCGTCGACATCTGCACGCCCAACGCGATGCACTTCGCCATGACCCGCGACGCCCTGTGCGCCGGCAAGCACGTGCTGTGCGAGAAGCCGGTCGCCACCACCGTTGGACAAGCCGAAGAACTGGTGGCGCTGGCCGCAAAGTTGAACCTGCGCAACGGCGTCTGCCACAACCTGCGCTTCTACCCCATGGTGCAGCAAATGCGGCGCATGCGCGAAGACGGCGACCTCGGCGAAATCCTCGTGGTGCAGGGAACTTACTCGCAGGACTGGCTGCTCTACGAAACGGATTGGAACTGGCGCGTCACCACCAGGGATGGAGGCCTCTCGCGCGCGATGGCCGACATCGGCTCGCACTGGTTCGATACGGCCGAGCACGTGACCGGACTGCGCGTGCACACGCTCTGCGCTGATCTTGCGACCGTGCACAAAACGCGCAGGCAGCCGAAGCAGGCCGTGGAAACCTTCGCGAATAAGATGCTCGCCGCCGACGATTATGTCGACACTCCGGTCGATACCGAGGATGTTGGCGCAGTGATCTTTCGCATCGGGCCGCGCGCCCGCGGCAGCATGACCGCGAGCCAGGTTTCCGCGGGACGCAAGAATCGCCTGAGCATCGAGATCTACGGTACCAGGGCCGGTGTCGCGTGGGATCAGGAGCGTCCCGATGAGCTGTGGATCGGCCATCGCGACAGTCCTAACTGCGTCATCGTGAAAGATCCGTCGCTCATGAAGCCCGCTGCCCGCGCTTATGCCGACCTGCCCGGCGGCCACAGCGAAGGCTACGACGACACGTTTAAGCAGATTTTTCGGCGCTTCTATCGCTCCATCGCCGATCCGGCGGCGCCGCAAGAGTATCCGCAGTTCGCCGACGGCCTGCGTCAGCTTGTAATTCTCCGCGCGGAGCTGGAAAGCAGCCGCACGCGCGCGTGGATCGAGGTTCCGCAACCATGAACAGGCACTCGAAAGGAGATTGTCCTTGCTGATTCTTGCCGCCGTTGTCGCGATCTTCGTGTACGGCATGATCGCCGCGATGCTGGGAACCATTCTCCCCGACCTCTCCACGCGCTTTAATCTCACACCGCGGCAAAACGGAACCATCGCCTTCGCTCAGGCGCTCGGCCTCATGATCGCGTCCCTCGGCGTCGGACCGCTGCTCGACGACTTCGGCAAGAAGGCCGGCCTCATGCTGGGTCTCGCTCTCATCGTGATTGTTTTGCTCGCCCTGCCTCGCTCGTCGGGATACGGGACGGTGGTAGTTCTTCTGTTCTTGCTCGGCATGGGCGGCGGCATAGTCGTAACCGGAGCGAACGCGCTCACCAGCGACGTGAGCGAGGCGCATCGTGCAACCGCGCTCAACCTGGTGAATCTGTTCTTCGGCCTCGGCGGCCTGGCAACGCCGTTCATCTCCGCCAATCTGTTCAAACGGAACTGGGTCCGCCTCTGCTACACGGTCGCGGGGCTGACGATCGTCACGCTGGCCATCCAGGCAGCCGCGCACATGCCTCCGCCCGCGGGCCAGGGACGATTCCTGCTGGCCAGCGCGGGCCCGGTGCTCGGCCGCCCGCTGCTGTTTCTCCTGGGTTCCTTTCTCTTCCTCTACGTCGGCTGCGAAGTGGGTGTATGGAACTGGCTCGTCCGCCACCTGGTCGCGCAGGGCGTGCCGGAGTCGCGCGCGCTCAACATCCTCTCGCTCGGCTTCGCGCTCGGCATGCTGGTGGGCCGCGTCGCCGTAGCGCCGGTGCTGATCCACGTTTCCGCGGTGACCGTGACCATGTGCGCGTCGATCGCCATGGCGGTGACGACGTTCCTGATGCTGCGCGTGCACAAAGCCGGAGGGGCTGCGCTGCTGGTGTTTCTGGCCGGCGTTTCCATGGCGCCGGTGTTTCCGACCACGCTGGCGATCGTAGCCAACGCCTTCCCCGCCATGACGGGCACCGCGCTCGGCATCGTCATCACCTTCGGATGGGCCGGGCTCGCAGTCAGTTCCCGCGTCATCGGCAGCATTGCCGGCGCCGATGCGCAGAAGCTGCGCAAGGCTCTGCTGGTCATCCCCGCATCGTCCGTGGTGATGGTCGCGCTCAACCTGGTCATCATGGCCAGGCTGAGATAGGTGCGAAAACTCGGCGGCCGATCCCTGCTCATGGATACCCGCTATCCGCTATCCGCTAACCGCTGACCGCTAACCGCTGAAGTCCTTCAGCCACTTCGCATCCACCTGCAGCGCCGGCATCTCCGGCATATCCGGGAACGCCTCCTGCTCCACGTAGATGTGGCGGATGCTGGCGTACTTCGCCGCGGCTGCGAAGATCTTTTTGTAGTCGAGACTGCCCTGGTTCATCTCCGTGGAAATCGGCTCCTCGCCGGGCTTCCAGTTCTCGAGCTTGAACTGCTTCACGTGGAGTTGCGTGAAGCGCTTCCCATGCTTGCGGAAATACTCCTCCGGCTTCGCGCCGCCGATCACCACCCAGCCCACGTCCATCTCCATCGTCACCAGCTTCGGATCGGTGTTCTCGAGAATCACATCGTACGGAATCACGCCACCCGCCTTGGGGTGAAATTCAACGAAATGGTTGTGGTAGCCGAACTGGATGCCCGCGGCCTGCGCCTTCGCGCCGATTGCATTGAACTGCTCGGCGTTCCACTTCCAGTCGTCGACGGTCATGGCTTCAATGCTCTGCGCCCAACCGAGGCCCTTCGCGCGCGAGGGATCGCGCATCATGGGCGACGAGCAGATGATATAGCTCAACCCCAGATCGCGCGCGTACTCAAGAATCTCAGCGAGCTTCGGCTGCAGGTCCGCCAGCGAGTAGTGCGCGCTCACGCAGCGCAGGCCGGCATCCCTCATCGCCTGCTTGACATCGGCGGCTGCGTGATTGAAGAACCCCGCGGCCTCAACTTCCTGATAGCCCATCGCGCCGAGCTGTTTCAGCGTTCCGGCGTAGTCCGTGGGCAGCAAATCGCGAACCGAATACAGCTGCAGCCCGATCGGCAACCCCAGCGGATTGGCCAACGCCGCGCGTGCCTCGAACACAGCCGCGCACGCCGCCGCACCCTTTACAAAATCTCTTCTCGAAATTCCAGTCATGGTCCAGGTCCCCTTGTCCGCAGATTCAGTTCGCGTCTCTATTTGTAGTTGCCAAAATGCAAAGTAACCAGCGCCGCGCTGCCGGGCGGCAGGTCGACCGCTGCAACTCCGTCGTGCACCGCCAAATCTTCTTCGCGTTCCGCGCTCCACGCTCCGCTCGCGCCCACGGGATTTCCTCCCAGCGTCACATCCTGCGTATCGTCGAGCCGCGGAGCCGAGAGCCGCAGCGCCCGTGCGCGATTGGCTCGCTCGCCGCCGTCAATGGTGAGCTTCACATCGCGGTCGTCGTGCTTGTTGAAAACGACAGCTTTTACCGTACCGCGTGGCTCTGCGCCGTCATTTACCAGGCCGTACGCGTTCACCAGCGGCGCGTCCTGCTGGTTGTCGACCTTCGCGTCGATCAGATGCCCCGGCCCTGCCTGCGCGAAGAGCAGCATGCCGTAGTAAATGGGCCGCGCCGTAAAGCCGCTGGGGATCGTCCCCGCAATCGGCGTGTACCATCCGTAGCCGCCTCCGTGGAAGTTGATGCCCACGCCCCCGGCCGTCGCGAGCTGATACATCAGGTCCGCTCCCCACAGCGCCGACGCAAACGTGTCGCTCACACCCCGCTTGCCGCCCTGGTAGCAGGAGTTGGTCTCCGCCAGTCGGAAGGGAAGTCCGCTATCCGCCTTCGTCTGCGCCATGCCCTGAAATTCGGCTTCCAGTTGCTTGCTCGGGTTCAGCAGGCGCGTGATGGTCATCGCGGGATTTTCCGGCGGACCCTCCGCGTAGTAGTGCTGCGAGAGGAAAGCGGCCTCATCCTTGAATTGCTTCGCGAAGGGCGCCAGCCACTCGTTGTTGAACGCCGTGTCCGGCCCGGCAAACGGTGCGTGCGGTACCTTCTGCCGAATCACCTCGTAGAAGTGCTGCCACTCCTGCGCGAATTGCGCGAAGTTGTAGTCGGACTTGCGCAATCCGTTGCGGTAGAACAGGTCGGGCTCGTTGCACAGCTGGAAGGCGATCAGCTTGTCGCCCATGGTGCGCATCACGTAGTCCGCTTCCGCAGCAGCGGTTTCCGCAGCTTCTGAGCCCATATTCAGCCCGTAGATCAGCTTCCACCCGGTGGCATCGATGAAGCCGCGCAGGTTGCGCACCGCCTCGGGCGTGATCTTTCGCGGAGTTCCAAGCTTGTGTCCTTTGTCCGGACCGATGGCCTGCTCGAGCACGGCTCCTTCCTGCTGCTGGTCCGTCGCGGGATTGTGCGTCGACGCATCGGGTGTCCAGTAGCACCATTCGCTGGTGTTGCCGCCGATGCGCAGCACACCCGACGCGCCGAGCCTCCGCACAAATCCCACCAGCTCGGTGTTCGACGCCGAGAAGAATTCAGGCTCGCTGAGCTGCGCGCTCTCGTAGCTCAGGCCGGTGAAGTCGGCGGGAACGGGGTTGCCGCGCGTATGCGGATCGAGTGTAAGCCGGAGAGAAACCGAGGATGCTGCGTCTGCAAAAACCAGGTTCCCGCAAACCGCCGCACCCGACGCAAGAACAGTACTCCTGAGAAACGTCCTGCGGTCCATGGGGAGCATTCGACCACACTGTCAAACTGCGCCGCAACTCGCAGCGCTTCTGGCGAGAAAGAATGGGCGCAGCGAGAACCGTCTCCACTGCGCCTGGATAGGGTGGAAGCAAAATTAGAAGAGGATTTTTCCCCCGAACTGAAATTCGCGCGGATCGTACACGCTGGTCACCTGGCCGAAGGTGCTGTCGGTCGTCCCGGTGTCGATGTTCTGAAATTCCGTGTGATTGAACGTGTTGAACGACTCCACGCGCAATTCCAGCCGCGGGCCTTCAGCGTTCCCGGAGAACGGGAAATCCTTGTAGAGCGACAGGTTCCAGTTGAAGAGCCCCGGCTGAATGATCATGTCCTTGCTGGCGTTGCCGAAGCCGTTATTCGTGCCCCCCGCCCACGGAGCCAGCGGCGCTGCGAACGATGATGTTGTAAACCACTGTGGCTGCGTTTTTGGGAAGCTCACTTTGCCCACGACGTCCGGGCGCGAGACGGCATTGCCGCCCAGCCCCAGCACATCCGGGCCGTTGTAGTAGATGTTCTGCGGCGATCCGCTCTCGGCCACCGTAACGCCGGCGATCTGCCAGCCGGACAAGGTGGTCCGCGCCAGGCCGTTCGCGTGGCGGAAGAACGGCTCCGCGTAAATATAGTTCACGTTGAAGATATTCCGCCGGTCGAAGAGCCCCGATCCGCGATCGTAGCGGTAGTTGTACGGATCGGAAATCGTGCTGGTGCCGGCCTCGTTCGCGGTGGTGAGATCGGCGCTTTGGACGTCGATCTCGTGCGACCAGGTGTAAGCGAATTGCAGCGTCAGCCCATGGCGGTTCTCCATGCGCAGCATCGCCTGCAGCGAGTTGTAGTTCGCGTTTAAGGAGTTCTGCTCCTGCACGATGTTGCTGAACCCGGAATAGGGCCGATAGAGATTAGCGTTCGATGGAATGTTTGGGCATGGGTCAGCACCGGCGGACGGCGCAGCCGTTCCCGAGCACGACGTTGCTACCTCCTCACGTTCGGCCACCGCGCTCAGCGGCAGATCGTTCGTCTCCACTTTCCCGTCCTGATTCCACGAAGACGAGCCGACATACTCCACGGCCGCCACAATCGCAGGCGCCAGCTGGTGCTGCATGCCGAGGCTGAACTGCGTCGTCGCCGGATTCGGATAGTAGTAGGAAAGATCGGTCAGGTTGGCCGGCCCGGCCGGAACCGATGCCGTCGCGCCCGATGCGATGCTGGTCTGCGGGCTCGAGAAGAATACGTTGTTCACCCCCGGCTGATAGGCAAATGGCGGAGTCGTGTCGAGGTTGTAGATGTCGTTGCCCTGCATGCGCTCGTAGAAGACGCCCACGCCGCCGCGCAGCACCGTTGACCCATCGCCCCTCAGGTCCCAGGCAAAGCCGAGCCGAGGCTCCCAGGTGAAATAGTCGTTCTTCACCAGCCCGCGCGGGAAGCCGTTCTTACCGGCTTGTTCGATGCCGTTCAGGTAAAACGACGTTCCGTTGACCGTCTGAAACCCAGGCCCGGCCGGATTCAGATCGCCCGTTGTCGGATCCGGCGTCTGCGCGCTCGACGCCGAAAAGGCCGAAGGCACGAAGTTGGCGACGTTGTCGTGCTTCTCGTAGGTATGGGGCAATGCGTCGTAGCGTAGTCCGAGCTGCGCGGTCAGGCGCGGCGTCAGATGCCAGTTGTCCATCACGTAGGCCGCGTAGTTGTTCGAAAGCCAGTAGTCGGTGCGTTGCGCCTGGAGCTGATCGTAGGAGTTCGCCAGGCCCAGCAGGAAGTTGAGATACGAGCTGCCGGTGTATTGCGATCCGTTGAAGCTGTAGTCGCCCTCGGTATCGGCCTGGAGCTGCTGGTTCTTGTCCTCGCGCATGTACGAGAAGCCGAACTTGAAGTTGTGCCTGCCCTTCGTCCACGAAAGATCATCGCGAAGCTGGTAGCTGAGGTAAGAGTTGTGCCACGGCCAGTAGATCACCGTCCACGTGGTGTTGATGGGGCCGCCGCTGAAGCCGACCTGAGGCAGGCGGCTATCGGGATTGTTGCCGGAGAAGAAGCTGGATGCCGACCAGCCCGGGGGCTGGGCATAGGTGCCATACGGGCTCACGCTGATGGTGTTCCCGTTCACGTAAAGTCCGGTCTCGTTGAGCACCGTCGGCGAGATCGATTGCGTCAGCCGTACGGCCGCGCCCCACGATGGGTTCGCAAACACATCGCCGACCGTGTCGTAGCTGTCGCCGCTCCACTGCGTGGGAATCAGCGTCTGCGTCATCGCGTCATGAATCCAGCTCCCCATCAGGTGATACTTGTCGCTGATGTTGTGATCGATGCGCACCACATCTTCGCGAACGTAGGTGGGCTGGCGCGGAGACGCCACGTAGCTGTCTGTCCCCGAATTGGGAGCGGGAATCGCGCCGGTGCCCATGAACAGCAGCGCGTTGGAGTCCAGCATGTTCGATGGAATCGTGTACCCGCCGCTGCCGTTGCTCTTGAACGTCCCGCCGGGCGTCAAACCATCGCTCGTTTCGGTATTCGTGTAGGCCGTGTTGCCCGGCACATCCGGAACAATCGGAGCCGCGCAGCCTGACGCCGGGCAGTTCCACGGCGTATAGGTGAAGTTGCCGCTGCCGGAAGGAAAATCATTTGCCGGAACGGTAGATGTGACATTGGGATTCACGCCCGCGATGTACCGGCGCCATTCCTCGTTCACGAAGAAAAACGTCTTATTGCGATTTTGGTTGTACACGCGGGGAATCCACACCGGGCCGCCGATGTTGCCGCCAAAAATATTCAGGCGCAGTTCCGGAGTCGGACTGCCGTTCAGCTTGGAAATGTAGTTCTTCGCGTCGAAGTCGTCGTTGCGATCGAACTCCCACACGCCGCCGTGGAAACCGCGCGTGCCCGACTTCAGCTCCACCAGCACCGTCCCGCCCGCGGCAATGCCGTAATCCGGCGGATAGTTGCTGGCCAGCACCTGGAACTGGCCGATCGCGTCGGGCGAGGGAAGCACGTCCAGTTTGCCGCCCGAGCCGCGGTCGTAGACCTCGCCGCCATCCACCAGAAAGTTGTTGTGGTCGGGGCGCAGTCCGTTAAAGCTGATCGTTGAAACGCTGTTCTGCGCGGTTACGCCGTTGAAGGAGGGTCCGTTCCAGGAGACGCCGGTGCCCAGCGTCGTCAGGCTGGTAATGTTGCGCCCGTTCGTCGCGATATCGCGCACCTGCTGGCCGCTGATCAGCGTGCTGATCTCGTTGCTCTCCGATTGCACCTGCAGAGCGGCCGCCTGTACCGTAACGGTCTGCGCGTTCGTGCCAACCTTCAGCGTCGCGTCTTCGCGCAGCGCCTGCGCTGCATTCACCACAATGCCGGAGCGTTCGAAGGTCGCGAACCCGTTGGCTGTGACCTTCAGGTCGTAGTGGCCGACGGCCAGTCCGGGGATTTGATACAGGCCGTCGCCGTTTGTGACCGAGGACTGCGTCGTCCCCGTTTCATTTTGCGTGGCTGTGACTTTGGCTCCCGGCACCACTGCGCCGCTGGGATCGGTCACCGTTCCTGTGATGGAAGAAGTTTCCTGCGCTCCCGCGCGGGTTCCCGCGCTAATCAGGAGCAATGCGAGGATTGCGAGCGACGAGAACAGACTCCTTTGCCAGCTTGCCATGCGTACCTCCGAAGTCAGCCCCCCTGGGGGAGGGTGTGATGATGGTTTTCGGGTCAGTCGTGAGTTAGGAAAATGACCGGCTGCATGTATATAAAAATGCAAATAGGTCTGTCAACGCTGTGCCCCGGCGAAGTCGGCAGAAATGCCTTTAGTAAAGAGATTTAACCAGCGAGAAGAACCTGGTTGTGTGTCGCCAAATGCGGCGTTGTAAACGTTATCCGAATAACTGCTGCGTATAAAACAAGCTAATAAGGAAAAAATGATGGCAGGAGTCGCAGGGATAATTCGGCAGCGGGCAGAGTCATTTTCTGCCCGTGTCCCGTCGGCTGCGCTTATGTGCGGGGCTGAGGATTGGCCGAGCCGGGCGAGACCCACACCGGCTCCTGCTCGAGAACAATGTGGAAACGCGCATCCACGGCAGCGGCGATCTGATCGCGCAATGCCACAATCTCCTTCGCCGTGGCTCCGCCGCGATTGACGATGGCCAGGGTGTGACGGCTCGAAATGCCGGCTGCGCCCAGCGTGTAGCCCTTGTGAAATCCCGCCTGCTCCACCAGCCACGCCGCGGGGATCTTCACGAACCCATGCGGCGCCACGTAGCGCGGCACCGCTGTGGAAGCCTCCGCGGCGATCTGATCGCAGAGACTTTCGGGCACCACCGGATTCTTGAAGAAGCTGCCGGCGCTGCGGCAGTCGGGCTCGCCTTCCACCAGCAGCATTCCCTTGCTTTGCCGGATCGAGCGAACCGCCTGCGCGGCCTCAGCCAGACTCGGCGTCGCGGTGCGGCCTTCGAAGTGACGCTTCAAATCCGGATACGACAGCACCGGGAAGGCGTGCTTCCGCAGGCGATAGGTGACGCGCGTAACGATGAATCGTCCGCGGTGCGACGAGTTGAAGATGCTGCGCCGGTAGGTGAAGCCGCAGGCCGCCGCCGGCAGCTCGGAAAACGTGAGGTGCTGCAGATCGAAGACGCGCACCGCGGTGATGATGCCCGAAACTTCCTGCCCATAGGCGCCGACGTTCTGCACCGGAGTGCCCCCCACCGTGCCTGGAATGCCCGCCAGGCATTCGAGCCCGCCGTATCCGCGCTCGATCGCCACCGAGACGAAGCCATCCCAGTCTTCGCCTGCGGCGACGTGGAACTGATCGCCTTCCTGCCCGATCCCCTGCGTCGCGATGTGCAGCACGAGGCCGGGAAAACCTTCATCGCTGACGAGAAGATTGCTGCCCCCGCCGAGGACGAAAATCGGCAGGCTGCGGTCGCGGGCAAGTCCCACAGCCTCTGCGAGAGACGCCTCATCGGCGATCTTCGCAAACCAGCGCGCCGGGCCTCCAATGCCAAAGGTCGTGAACGGCGCGAGCGGAACCTGTTCCTCCAGCTGCATCTAAAAGAGATATATCAGGCCTCTGGCGCGGCGCGGACGCTGCCCCTTACAATAAGGACAGTTGCCCCAGGAGGAACGAAGAAGAATGTATCCCGAAATCATGCTGGTCCCCATGCGCGAGGAACTCACGCGCGCGGGCATCGAGGAAGCGCGGACTGCGGATGCGGTCGACACGGCCGTGGCCAAGCCCGGAACCACCATGGTGGTGGTGAACTCCGTTTGCGGATGCGCCGCTGGAAAAATGCGCCCCGGCGTTCGACTGGCGCTGCGCAATCCCGTGGTTCCGGATCAGTCCATCACCGTGTTTGCCGGTCAGGATCGCGAAGCGACCGAGCGCGCGCGCGGCTATTTCGAGGGCAATCCCCCCACCTCGCCCGCAGTTGCTATTCTGCGCGACGGCAAGCTGGTTTACCTCATGCAGCGTTTCGTCATTGAAAACAGCACGCCCCAGGCGATCGCGCAGGAGCTGTCGCGCGCCTTCGACGAGCTGTGCGCGAAACAGCCCGCCTGAGCGAATCGAATCCGGAAAGAAAAGGCTGCGCTTCGGCGCAGCCTTTTTCCCTTGTAGTGGTTTCGCTCAGCGGACCAGCGCGGGGCGGGCAGCCGAATGCACGCGCACCCGATTGCGCCCGTCCCGCTTGGATCGATACAGAGCCTCGTCGGCGCGCACCACCAGCGAACTGACCGAATCCTCCGGCTGGCTGACGGCCACGCCAAAGCTGGCGGTCAGTCGGATATCGCCGGGCAGATTCACGAGATCCGCGATGTCGGCCCGCAGGCGCTCGGCGACCTCCTCGGCCTGCACCGTACCGGCGCCGTGCAGAAGAATCACGAACTCCTCGCCCCCATAGCGCGCCAGCACATCCGAAGGCCGAATGCCCGAGCGGAGACTCTTGCTGATGCGGCGCAGCACGTCATCGCCGGCCAGGTGGCCGTGCTCATCGTTCACCTGCTTGAAAAAATCGAGGTCCACAAGCATCAGTCCAACAATCTGGCCGTGCGTTCGGCAGCGTGTCAGCTCACGGCGAAGGCATGCCTCAAACGCGCCGCGATTCAGCAGCCCCGTGAGCGAATCGGTCTGCGCAATCGTTTGCAGGTCCTGCCGATGCACGCAGAACGAGAGCCATGCCAGGCTCACCAGATTCCCGAGGCCCAGAATCATCGCCAGGTAGCTGAAGGCTGCGTTCAGGGCGTCGGGGTGCATCACCAGCAGCGGCCTGGGAGGGTCATAAAACGCGACGATACCCCAGAGGAGGTGAACCGCCGCCGAGGTTCCCAGCATCGTGGCCGCCGCGCGCGCCGGGTAAAGCAGGCCGCCGCGCCCGTGCCTGAGAAGAAGGATGGCCGAGGCCGAAAGAATGAGAGCGACGATGCCGCAGTGAATTTCAAGACGCCCGAGCGGGAAGGTCCTCGGGTAGGTGAACGCAATAAACAGCGGCAGCGACAAAATGCAGAAAACGATGATTGCCGGCAGCAGACGCCGCGGGATGCCGAGGATTTCCGTTACCGCCAGATACAGGAACGTTACCCCGGCGAAGAAGACGTAATTGGCGACCACGATACTGAAGAGCGGCGCCAACTGGGGCCGAAGGGCGATCAGAAGAACGCCGCAAATGGCGCATACGATGAAGCGACGCAAATGAGCCACGCCGAGCAGATCAGGAGCGCTCCGGCGCACAACCCCCATCCCGACCAGCACCATCAGCAGGGTTGCGGCATACGCACACATCAGATACGGCGTGTACATGAACCCGGGACGGGCGCCTCCTCGCTCTTTGCACCCGCGGTCGATCGATTCGGGGAAGCCGTTGAAGACCGCGCTGCGTTCGTGGGGTTGTTGGCTCAAGAATGTCACAGCCGGTGAGTGCGCGCCACCACAAAAGAGCCGTCGACCGTTACTGTCTTGCGCCGGGCCCATGGAGCCGGCATCGGCCGCGCCTGCGAATCAGAATGCGCAAACGCAGGTGCCGGTTGCGGTGTTGAATGGATGCAGCGTGACCATCGATTCGCAGCGTCGTATCGTTCTCGTCTCCGGGCCTCCGGCCTCCGGCAAGAGCACCATCGCGCTTCCTCTGGCCGCGGCGCTTGGCTTCGCGCTGCTCGCGAAAGACGACATCAAGGAATCGCTGTACGCCTCGATGGGCGGCGCGCCCGGCGATGTCGCCTTCTCGCGGCGCCTCAGCGATGCGGCCATGCATTTGCTCTGGGATTTGGCGCCGCGCTGCTCGCGGGTCGTCCTCGAAGCAAACTTCCGGACGCACAGCGCCGGCGAGCGCGAGAGGCTCGCCTCTCTCATCGCCCTCCGCGGCACGCGTTTGGTTGAGGTCTTCTGCCGCATTCCTCTCGATGAAGCGGCGCGTCGCTTTGCCGCGCGGGCGCTCCAGGGCCGCCATCCCGCTCATGCGCTCGCAAAGATGTCCGTCGGGCAGCTCAGCGAATACGCCGAGCCGTTTGCGCTCGGCCCCGTCATCGAGGTCGATACCGGCAGGCTCGTCGATGTCAGCGCGCTGGTGGAGCACGTGCGAGCGGAGCTCGAGCCGGATCCGGCCGCGCATCTCCCTGACAGGTAAAATAAGTGTTTGCACCGTTTCAGCGTCCGCGCCGTATCCCTTCCACGGGAAATCCCTGCGGCCGGGTATCCATAAGG
Source organism: Acidobacteriaceae bacterium (assembly GCA_035503555.1). Classification (GTDB taxonomy): domain Bacteria; phylum Acidobacteriota; class Terriglobia; order Terriglobales; family Acidobacteriaceae; genus Palsa-343. The sequence continues at coordinate 20,668 of DATJTG010000245.1, forward strand.
CAAATCGCACGCATGCATCGCTGGTCCAGGCTCTTCATCCCCACGCTGCGCGAGGCTCCCGCCGACGCGGAAGTCGCCAGCCACAAGTTCCTTGTGCGCTCCGGCTACATCCGCCAGCTCGGCGCCGGCATCTACTCGTACCTCTTCCTCGGCCAGCGTTCCATCAACCGCATCATTGGCATCGTGCGCGAAGAAATGGATCGCATCGGCCAGGAATTCTTCCTGCCGGCCATCCATCCTGGCGACCTGTGGCGCGAGAGCGGCCGCTGGACCATCATGGGCGACAACATGTTCCGGCTGAAGGACCGCAAGGGCGCCGATCTCTGCCTCGGCATGACCCACGAAGAGGTGATGACCGACATCGCCCGCAACGAGCTCCGCAGCTACAAGCAGTTGCCGCAAACCTGGTATCAGATCCAAACCAAATTCCGCGATGAGCCGCGCCCGCGCTCCGGACTGCTGCGCGTCCGTCAGTTCATCATGAAAGACAGCTACTCGTTCGACCTTGACGCTGCCGGCCTCGATCGCAGCTACAAGGAGCACGACGCCGCCTACCGCGCCATCTTCACCCGCTGCGGGCTGAAGTTTGTCGTCGTCGAAGCCGATTCCGGCGCCATGGGCGGCAAGGACTCCCAGGAGTTCATGGTCTACACCGACGCCGGCGAAGACCTGATCGCCAGCTGTCCGGCTTGCGGGTATGCCGCCAACATGGAAAAGGCAACCTCGCGCCTCGCGCCCGTGAAAGAGATGGAGCCAACCGGCGACGGCCTGCCGGAACTCGTGTCGACGCCGGGGCAGGCTGCGATTGCCGACGTGACGAAGTTCTTCAACATCGAGTCCAGCTCTGACGTGAAGTGCGTGGCCTACATGGCGAAGGTTGCTGCAAAGGCGGCCGCGAGCGACAAAAAAGGTGAGAAGGACGCGGAGTCCTGGCAGCCTGTCGCCGCCTTTCTCCGCGGCGATCACTTCGTCAACGAAACCAAGCTGCTCGCCGTCCTCGGGGCGACCGAACTGCGCCCCATGGTCGCCGAAGAGCTCGCGCAGTGGCTGCACGGCCCCGCGGGCTACCTCGGCCCCGTCGGCCTTGACCCCGCGAAAGCGATCAACGACGGCAAGCTCAATGTCGTCGTCGATCCGGGCCTCGAAAACCGGAAGAACCTCGTCTGCGGCGCAAACCAGCTCGACTACCACTTCCGCAACGTCGTTCCCGGGCGCGATTTCCAGTGGACCCTCGTGAAGGATATTCGCAACGTGCTCGAGGGCGAAGGCTGTCCCAGCTGCGGCGAGCCGATTAAAGTCGCGAAGGCCGTCGAGGTGGGACACATCTTCAAGCTCGGCGATCGCTATACCGACAAGATGGGCGTGCGCGTGCTCGATGCCAATGGCAAAGAGGTCATCCCGATCATGGGCTGCTACGGCATCGGCGTCGAGCGGATCCTGACCGCTGCGATCGAACAGAGCAACGACGCCAACGGATTCTGCCTGCCCCTTTCCATTGCGCCGTTCGACGTGGTGGTCACCATCACCAACGTCGGCGACGAGGCTCTTCGCGCGGCCGGTGAATCGGTCGCCGCCAGCCTTGAGGCCGCCGGATTTGACGTGCTCCTCGACGATCGCGACGAGCGCGCCGGCGTCAAGTTCAAGGATGCGGATCTGATTGGCATCCCCTATCGCTTCACCATCGGCAGGAAGGCCGCCGAAGGCAAAGTGGAGCTGGTGGTGCGGTCAGGCGGGCCCGCTCGCGACGTCAGCCTGGCGGAGGCCGCCGGGGAGCTGCGCAAACTGACCGCTGCCGAGGGAACCCGGTGAGTTTCCCCGCGTAACAGAAGAGAGGGAGCGTGTCACGACAGCCACGATGTGTCAGCAGGAACACGACCGGCACCTCTCCCCGCAAGCAAAGTCTTTGTTTTCAGAGGCCCTGATTGGTCAGTCCCGTGCACGGCAGGGAAGCGGCGCGGCGCGGAACGTGGATGTGTCGCAGCCTGCATCCCAATCGTCACAGAGCAATCCAGCCGAAAGTGTCTGACAATAAAGAAGGGCGGATAACGCATTGGCAGTAAGAGTGAAAGTTCCCCGGTTCCAGGTGAGCATTACCGGCCGCAGGATTCTGCTGGCGGCAGCCCTGCTCTGCGTGGCCTGCCTGCTCGTGGGCTTTATTGTCGTTTCGGTCTACTGGGTTCGCTACGGCCACGTGGTCGACGACCGGCTGAAGCAGCCTCTTTTCGAACAGACTGCCAAGATCTATGCGGCGCCGCCCGAAGTTCGGCCCGGCCAGATGCTCAGGGAAGCGACCATCGTCGCCGAGCTCGAGGAGGCCGGTTACTCGGTCGACGGCCAGGGCACGCCGTCGTCGATGGGCACCTACTCCGCAGGCCCGCGGTCCATCACCATTCATCCCGGTCCTGAGTCGTACCACTCCCAGGACGGCGCCACCATCAGCTTTGCCGACGACGCCGTGAGCCAGATTACGGGAGACAACGGCCAGCAGCTTGCCGCCTATGAGCTGGAGCCGCTGCTCGTCACCGGCCTCTCCGACCAGAAGCACGCCAAGCGCCGCCTGATCACCTACGACGAGCTGCCTCCCTACCTGGTTCCGGCCGTGACGGCGATTGAAGACCGCCATTTCTTTCAGCACGGCGGCGTGGATTACGCCCGCCTCGTCGGCGCCGCCATCGATGACCTCAGAAATCATCACTACAGCCAGGGCGGATCGACCCTCACCATGCAGCTCGCGCGCGGATTCTTTCTCACGCCCGAGAAGCACCTGAAGCGGAAGATGATCGAGATCATCATCACCTTCCAGCTCGAGCACCGCTTCGATAAAAAACAGATCTTTCAGATGTACGCGAACCAGGTCCCGCTGGGGCAGCGCGGAAGCTTCTCCATCGACGGCTTCGGCGAGGCAGCCCAGGCCTACTTCGGCAAAGACGTCGGCAAGCTCACACTGCCCGAATGCGCGACACTGGCCGGCATCATTCAGAGCCCCAGCCGCCTCAATCCTTACCGCCATCCTGAGCGCGCGCTCGAGCGCCGCAACGTCGTGCTGGATGCCATGGTGGAAACAGGGGCGATCTCGAAGGAAACAGCCGAGCAGGCCAAGGCCGCCCCGCTGGACATCAATGCCGGAGCTTTCGACGCCGGTGAGGCTCCCTACTTCGTCGATCTCGTTCGCGATCAGCTCATCTCGCGCCTGGGCGATCCCGATTACAACGCGCAGGGCCTGCGCATCTATACCTCGCTTGATCCGCAGCTCCAGCAGATCGCGCAGGACGCCATTGCCAGCGGCATGAAAGAAGTCGATGACCTGGTGACGGCGCGCCATGAGCGCCTGTCGCGCATCGCGGCGCGCAAGGGCGAGGCTCCTCCCCCGCTTGTGTATCCGCAGGTGGCGCTCGTCGCGCTCAATCCCCACACCGGCCAGGTGCTGGCCCTGGTGGGCGGCCGCAATTACGGCGCCAGTCAGTTCGATCATGCCATCCAGCATCGGCCGACAGGCTCCATCTTCAAGCCCTTCGTCTACGCGGCGGCCTTTAACAGTTCGCTTGCCGGCACGCCCCTCACCAATGCCAACGGAACCAGCGCTGTCTTTACGCCGGTCACCGTGCTGCACGACGCCCAGACCACGTTCACCATCGGCAACCAGACCTACTCTCCGCGCGACTTCGACAACAAGTACTACGGCGATGTTCCCGCGGTTGAGGCGCTGTATCGCTCGCTGAATAACCCCACCATCGAACTGGCGGAAATGGTCGGTCTCGACAATGTGGTGGCCCTGGCGAAAGACTCCGGTATCCCCGGAGTGGAAGCCACGCCGGCCATGGCCATTGGCGCCTACGATGCGACGCCGCTGCAGATGGCCGGCGCGTACACCATCTTCGCCAACGGAGGCATCCACATCGAGCCGTGGGTGGTGGCGTCGGTCCGGCAGCCCAACGGCGACGTGATGGCCGACTTCGCGCCGCAAACCAAACCCGTGCTCGACCCGCGCGCGGCGTTTCTCACAACCAGCCTGCTCGAGCAGGTGGTGAACAATCCCCACGGCACCGGAGCCGGCGTGCGCAACATGGGATTCGTCTCGCCCGCCGCGGGCAAAACCGGAACCGAGCATGACGCCTGGTTCGCCGGTTACACCAGCAACCTGCTCTGCGTGGTCTGGGTCGGCAACGACGACTACAGCGACATCAAAATCGAAGGCGCGCACGCAGCCGCGCCCATCTGGGCAGACTTCATGAAGAACGCCGTGAAGCTGCCGCAGTACTCCGATACGAAGGACTTTGTTCCGCCGCCCGGCGTGGTGCAGGTGCGCCTCGACGACGCCACCAATCTGCTCGCCGACGCGACCTGCCCGCAGGATTACACCGCGGCGTTCCTCGACGGCACGCAGCCCACCGACACCTGCGATCACTCGATGGGAGACCAGCGCAACATCTTCCAGAAGATCTTCGGCCTCGGCCAGCGGCCGGTGACTGAGGCGCCGCAGCCCGCCAGGGTCGTGCAGGTTCCGGTGCAGCCCGCGCCGGGCCAGGCCACCCCCGCGCAGCCATCGGTGGCGCAGGAGCAGTCCGACGACCAGAACCAGGATCAGAAAAAGAAAAAGCGCGGATTCTGGTCGAAGCTCTTCGGCAAAAAGGACAATCAGCAGCAGCAGGACAATCAGAATCCGCAGCCGTAGCCCGGCGCCGATTACCGCAGCCCTGGCATTCCCCCCGTATGCACAAACTGTCTGTCGCAACCCACAAAAAGCGCGAGATTCTCGACATCACCGAGCAGGTGGAGAAACATCTGCCCCGTGAATCCGGCATTTGCTTCCTGAATGTGCTCCATACCACAGCGGCGCTGGCGACGGCGGATCTCGATCCCGGCACCGATCTCGACATGCTCGATGCGTTCGAGGCGATGATTCCGAAGCTGCGCTACCGGCATCCGCACAATCCCCAGCACGTGCCCGATCACATTCTGTCGACGCTGATCGGCACCGGACTCACCTTGCCCGTGGAATCGGGTTCGCTGGTGCTCGGTACCTGGCAGCGCGTAATCCTCGTCGAGCTCGACGGCCCGCGCAAGCGGGAGCTGGTGCTGCAGTTTCTGAAGACCGGCAGCTAATGCCCCCCACTTCTCAATCCCCGAGGCACGTTCCCAGCCTGCGCGCTGACTGCACCCACGAGTGGTCGCGGGGCACCGACTTGCGCTGGCCTGCGACTTTCTCGAGCGGCACCGGCTCTGTATGATCGCCGCGCGCCGCCACCATCACGCCAAACTTCCCTTCGCTGATCAGATCGGCGCAGGCAGTGCCGAGTCGCGTGGCGAGAATGCGATCGGCCGCGCACGGCGTGCCTCCGCGCTGCACGTAGCCGAGGATCGTCACCCGCGATTCGAGGTGGGTTAGCTCCTC